>JAZLIY010000131.1:0-27585 GCA_045617645.1 Bacteroidaceae bacterium
TTATCTTTGTTCATTTGCAAATCCTGTTATGGACTGCAAAATTACAAATTCAAATCGTCGCAACCTCAAATCGATATGTAAAAGACTATATTTCAATAATTTCAAAGACAGATTTGTCCACTTTTACGGGACAGTAGTGTAATAAAATGAGAAGAAGGAAATAAAAGAATTTATATACTATATATAAGAAAAACAAAGAACGTCTCATTTGTAAAAATATCTTACCAGACGGCATCGTGACTTTCGACCGGCATAAGGGGTTGTAGGAATATGCTCAAAAAAACAAAACTAAAAAACAAAAAAATTCTGGCAGGTGAGAGTAAAACCCAACTATGTCCAGCAAAGAAATCAAAGATTCAAAGAAACAAAGAATCCCCAAAAAGGAGGTTTCTTGTGTAAACTTGTCTTTAGCATCCCATCGCGCTATACGTGCGCTTACATCGAAGTACTGTAGGAACAATATCGCGCTGCGCGTGCGCTATAATCGAAGTTTCCGCGCGGTTATATCGAAGTGTTGATGCGCCAATATCGAAGTTTTCGTGTACTAACATCGAAGTGTTGGAGCGCAAACATTGAAGTTTTCATGCGTTAACATCACGTTAGTCGCCTCAGGGAATATCGTGCATTAAGGAAATTATCATGTATTAATTTTCGGAGATAAACGAAATTCATACACAAAAAAAATGTGTAATTTATTTAATATTTGTACTTTTGTACCACAAAACAATATATAGAAAAGATTTAACTGCAACTGTGATCATAACCGATAAAAACACAAGAATGAAAAGAATCGCGTTTATTACAACGGTTGTTATGGCCGTTCTTTTGGTAACCATATCCTGCACCAAAGAGGAAGAGATTGGTCCTTATAAGATCTCGATACATCCTGAATTCAAGAAGATTTCCAGAATGCTCTATGAAGTGACCTGTTCTGATTATAGCAGCGAAGCACCAAACGATAGCTATGATGCTATCTCTGGCGATATGGCATGCTCCAGTGTGAGAAACGGTGATTTCCACGGCAGAAATTTTGATTTCCTCATGAACCAATGCCCCACAATCGTCGTACACACCCCAGCGAAAGGAGGGCGCTATGCCACGCTTGGCGTTGCCCGTCTGAAAAAAACCAACGAGGCAATGATCGAGACGGGCTTGCCACAGGACAAGATAGAACTGCTGCCTTGGGCGTTAATGGATGGCATGAATGAAAAGGGACTTGTGGTAAACGCCAATGTCGTGTCGAAAAAAGATTGGGGTGAAACGCCTCATACCGGCACCAGAAAAGACGCTCCAGAGCTGAATGTCATCGTTGTCATTCGTCCCCTGCTGGACTACTGTGCCACAGTAAAGGAAGCATTGGACTATCTTGGCAAATACAATATAACCCCGCTCGCGTCACAAGAAATGAACCTTCACTTCATGACATCTGATCCAAAAGAAACCTACGTTGTGGAGTTCATCAACAATAAGATCGTGGCAAAGCCACAATACATAATGACCAATTATCATCTATGCCTTGATTCCATTCCGGATTATGCGGTGGGTGTGGAACGATATAACATATTGGCAGAGAACTACGAAAAAGGCGGAGAAAGCATGCAGGACATGTGGGAACTGATGAAAATGGTGCGTTACTCGAACCTGTATGATTACCCGAAATATAAATGGTACTCGGAATATTCATCCTATATTCCCTATTCCATGATGAATGACGAGGAAAACATTAATAAGTTGAATGCCATACTTGAGGAGGATGCCGGAGAGTGGCAAGAAGAACTGGAATATGTAAAAGAACACGGATTGCGCGAGGAATCGGAATGGTGGGACACCGCAAACAACACAATATATGACATCCGCAATAAGAAAGTTTGGGTGACTGTGCACGAGTGGTATGACCAGAAGGCGGAATTCAACCTATAACATTTCGCTGCAAAAATTATGAAATGTGAAATATAACAACTAACTTTGTGCGCAAAGAAACATCAAAACAGGAACAATCATCAAGTGAAAAGATACACTGCCATACTTACCATATTGTTCGCTGCGTGTTTCTTCGCCTCGTGTTCAAAAACCTGGTTGACGTGAATTAATATTGAGGGATTACGACTAAAAGAAAAGATATGAAAAGAGAAGCATTCAAGATGTTCCTGAAACCTGGTTTCGAAGAGGAATACCAACGTCGCCACGCTGCTTTGTGGCCCGAGATGAAAAAATTGCTCAAGGATAGTGGGGTATATGATTACAGCATCTTCTGGGACAAGGAGACCAACATCCTCTTTGGCGTACAGAAGGTGGAGGGTGACAAAGGTTCTCAGGATCAGGGCGACAATCCCATCGTACAGAAATGGTGGGATTATATGGCTGACATCATGGAAGTGAACCCCGACAACAGTCCGATCTCCATCCCCATGCCCGAGCTGTTCTATATGGAATAATTGTCCGAGACCGACAATTCCTTCAGGCTGGACAGTAGAAGAGAAGTAATCGTTTACACCTTTAATATAATATTGGAAATGCATCCATTGGCAGAGAGCTTTGGATGCTTTTTCTCATCTTTCTATGATATGTTAATGAAATATCTGTTTGATGATATACTTGAGGGAAGGAGTTTGGGTAACTGCGCATGAGTGGTATGACCAGAAGGTGGAATTCAGCCTATAACATTTTGCCGCAAAAATTATGAATTGTGAAATATAACAACTAACTTTGTGGCCAAAGAAGTGTCAAAATACAAACAATCCATCAAGTGAAAAGACACATTGCCATACTTACCATATTGTTAGCTGCATGTTTCTTCGCCTCGTGTTCAAAAAGGGAAATCACAAAGTGCTATCAGGGTGAAGAAACGGTAGGAATGAACGGATTTGCTTCAAAATATGTGCCAGATTGGAAAAAAATCCCCCAAAGGCATTGAATTTCTTGTTGTTTTTTTTTATCTTTGCCACGTCAATTGAATTTTTATTAACTATATACATTTATTTTAACGCGTATGAAAAAAGTAAAACTAATTTGGAAAGCCGGCTTGCTGACAGCTCTTGTCCTGGCAAGCTTCGCATATCCCGGTCAAGCTTTTGCTGCAATGAAGAACGTGATGTGCATAAAGACCAATACAGGAAATTATTTTCCTGTTGTTCGCGTCAGTATGATGGTGGTTCCTGATGGTGGCAGTACGTTTGATATCCTGTTGAAGGATGGAGAAGGTGAATCAAACGTCAAAAGCATCAGTTTTGAAAAACACGACGAGGATGTTGACTTCAGCAAGTACAACACAGGTGGAGGCGGCAGCAATATTGACATGACAAAGCCTGTTTACCTTATCACCAATACGGGAAAGTATTTCTCGATGAAATCTCTTCCCCAGATGGTTGCCAAGGAAGGTAGCGAGAAGTTCGATGTCGTTGTAGGCGGCGAAACAGAGTACGATGTATCTGCCGTATACTTCTATCGTGGTGACGATGTGGAATCTGCAAAAAACACCGTGGACGTGAAAGCACCTGTCATGGAACAGCTCAAACTGATGACTCCTATCAAGTCTCAGTTACAAATCTCTGGTTGTGGCGATGCAAAGACCGCAGCTGTGTATGATTTAAGTGGAAAGCGTATGGGTGAAGCAGCCGTAAGCAATGGTGTTACAACCATACAGGTTGGCAATTTCCCCGCAGGTGTATATGTTGTCAAGGTTGGCAACAAGGCGCTTAAATTTACAAAGAAGTAATATAAAAACATTAAACAGAAATCCATTTAACATTAATAAAATTATGAAAAAGATAATTTCCTCTCTTGCACTCGTTGCATTTTCAATGACATCTTTTGCACAGGAAACCCAGCAATATTTCCGTGTTGAGTTTGACGTGCCAATCACTGGTTACAACATTCCTTCTGGACAATCAAACAACAGTGTGGCTGCCACAATGAAGGACGATTACACATACTGTAACCCATTGCACGATTACCTTGACTTCAACGCAAATTCTCCTATGGGTTTCCGCACAACGACATCTAACGTAACAGAAACATCTTCATTTTACCTGGAAAATGGTCGAACAACGTGGACAACTCCCGGTGCTACAGCTCCTGCAAAGTATCCATTTATGGTTGATCATATAAAGAAGATTACTGCTTATTCTATACCTGTTGAGAAAGTAACTCTTCTCGACTCTACAGTAACTCACGACATCGTATTCATTGGAAACAACAAGACTTATAAAGGTGCAGAATTTACATTCAACCGCCTTCCACGCAACGTGGCCGAGCTGAAGACTCTTATTGAGCCGAATGGTGATGGTGTACGTGTCGGTTGCGACAATCCACTTTACGTTGCAGCTGTTATGTATCTCATTTGGCCCCGTCTGCTTGACTGTTCCGAGGATTGCCGCGAAATGCTCAATTACATGTACGGAACACAGTATTCACAGTTGAACACCGTGGGTATTTCTAACCAAAGCTTCCAAAACCTTTGCATCGGTCAGTTTACGGACAACAAGGGTAAAGACGCATCTGGCTTCTATTCACACAACAACCTTTTCCAACACTTTGGCGGCGCCACTCCAGGCAATCAGTACAAGCCAAACGGCCAGGACTACTTCTCTGCCAGCCAGTACAAGGTACGAATTGTATGGGACAGCACTCCAACACAACCATCCAACTCTCCAAAGTGCACAGTTGCCCGTTTCCTCCTAATGCCCAACCCAGATGCAACATCAAAGGATGAGATTTCATTCGAGGATCCTACTGCACATATCGTAATGTGCCGCAGCACAAACAAGAATGGTTGGTTCTTCTTCTCTAACGAAAAGACCTACTACGCAAAGGGTAAGGATCAGGCTGCTGATGACTTCTAAATCGAAGTTTACATCATAAAATTTATAAAAGGGACTGCTTTGTATGAGCAGTCCCCTTTTTTTCATTACAATATTGCCTTTATCTCCAGGAGGGAGTGTACCTGATAGGTGACAGGCGAGGGTGGCGTGAAGGTATCGGGCTGACGATTAAAGAACAGAGTGTCCAGCCCAACGCTCTGGGCACCCAGGATATCGGTAGAGAAATTATCCCCTATCATGAGCGTGGTCTCCGGCCGTGCACCGGTCTGCTCCAGGGCATAGGTAAAGAAGAGAGGGCTGGGTTTGTTGGCCCCTGCATCCTCGCTCAGTATGACGTGCCGGAAATAACCAAGCATATCGGATGCCTGTAGTTTCTTGTATTGCACTTCGTGGAAACCGTTACTGCACAGGTGCATCCTGTAACCACGCGACTGCAGGTAGCGCATGATTTCGTGGGCTCCCTCCAACACTCCGGGCTTGCAGGAACAGCAATCCAGGAAATAGTCGCTTACGCGCAGGCAATAGTCGGTAGTGGGGACAAAGGGATGCCCCTGCGCATCACGACCGAGAGACAAGGGGCGAAGAAAACGCTCCACAATCAGGTAATCGCGGTCTATCGCCCCACGGGCATACAGTTCCCACAATTCGTGGTTCGTCTGCCAATAAGGCACCACGAAATCCTCCAAACGGGGGAAATACTGCTCCAAATAGAAATGCTCATAGAGTTCGCCCAAGGCTATGTCCGCATTGCCATGGGTGTCGTACAACGTGTCGTCGAAGTCGATGAACAGGTCGGTATATTTAGGGAAATCCATGCGTTCTATACATTGATGAAGATGTTCGTACTTGGCACGCCTGACGGCACTACCCCGGAAAAGCCGACGATAATCATCGGGAGACAAGGCCTTCCAATCCTGAGGCGTCATACGAAGCAAGGACTCGGAAGGCTGAAAGGCGGGGTCCGACGTGCATGGGCCAACCTGATTATGAGGACAGGCTTTCGTGCAGGCATCGCAACCATAGAAACACTCCGGAAGCTTTATTTCCTGAGGCAACGGATCACGACTCTCGATGGTCAGATAGCTGAGGCAGCGACGAGCATCCAGTCCCTGTTCCTGCAACGCTCCCGTGGGACAAGCGTCCAGGCATTTCCGGCAATTGCCACAGGAACGGACCAAAGGTTCGTCGTAACTGTCGGCAGTCTGCATAATAAGCAATTCGCCCAAAAAGACCGTACTGCCCAGATGGGGTACGATGAGCTGTCTGTTACGCCCTATCCACCCCAAGCCGGCCCGCCAGGCCCAATATCGCTCCAACAGAGGTGCCGTATCCACAAAACAACGGCCAGTAGCCCCTATACGCTCCATAAGCAACTGCATACGGGTACGGAGGACATCGTGATAATCCTGCCCCTGGGCATACTGCCCGATACCACGGGCCTGGGCAGACGGACGGTAGTTGATAGCCAAGCAGACAAGGGTCTGCGCACCAGGAAGAAGCAGACAAGGATCGAGCCTCATCTCCTCGTTTGTCTGCATATAGTGCATCCCTGCATGCTTTCCGCACAAAAGCCACTCTTGGAAACCGTGAGCCACTTCCGAGTCCACGGGACCTACCGGCACAATGCCACAGGCAGAAAAGCCGAGACGCAAGGCCTCGGCTTTGATTGCGTCGCTATTCAAACACGCGGAACTCATACCCTTGCTCCGTGAGCCACTGCAATGCTTGAGGCAATGCACTCTTCAACTTCTCGATACTCTTGAGCGAATCGTGGAACGTTATGATGCTACCCGGTCTGGTATAACGACAGACATTGGAAAAAACATCCTTTGCCGTGAGCCACCGACTATAGTCGCGCGTCACCACATCCCACATAACCACCTGGTATCCACAATGCCGGAGTGTCTTGTACTGACCTATTTGTATCCATCCGTGAGGCGGACGGAACAGATCGGTCTGCAAGAGTTCGTTGGCCTTCTTGGCATTGGCCAGATAATGCCAGCTCCAATGCTTGAAACCGCTGATGTGGTTATAGGTGTGGTTACCTATGCGGTGACCTCGCCTCTTGACCTCCTGAAAGAGATGGGGGTATTTTTCCACATTCTCCCCTACCATGAAAAACGTAGCCCGGGCATTGAAGCGATCCAGTACATCCAGGATAAAAGGCGTGGCCTCGGGGATGGGGCCGTCGTCGAAGGTCAGGTAAACGGCCTTCTCGTTGCGGTCCATCCGCCAAAGGGCATGAGGGTATATCCAACGCAGATAAACTGCGGGCTGCTCTATGAACATACGCTACAAACTATCCTCCAAGCCTTCCATCGCCTGGTTGGTGTCCACCGGCTCTGTCATCTCTTCGGGCTGCTGTATGGAACCATAGAGACGAGTCTGCAACAAGCTGTTGTAGTCGTTGAGTTTCTGGATATATTCACCGGCCTTGTCGCTCTTCGCCTTCTGGAACAATTCGGCTTCGAGGTGCAAGAGGTACTGATAATACAGCACATCATCGCTCTTGGTCAGGAGCTGACGGTTGGACATACTCAGATACCAGTCCATATACTCGCAACTGCTGTTGGCCATGGGTACTAAAATATTCTCGGCCTTTTCCTTTTCACCCAGGGCAATCCACGCACGGGCCAAATCCAACGATCCACTGCCGAAATAGTGGGGAACCAGAGTAGTTGGCAATACCTCCTCCACATAGTCCAATGCCTTACGGGCCTTGTCGATCTTGCCCTCTTCAATCAACCGGGAAATGAGCTGGGAGAACATACGACGGTGCGTGTAGCACATACGCATGGTGGTCTCGTCGAGATAGACATCAGGATTCTCTTTCAGGCCACCAAACTTGAACTTATTCATCAGATTGTCGTACATCTTCTCTGTATCAATATTCTTACCGCTCTTCTTCGTGTTGAAAGGCGTGATACGATTGGCCAGACCCTCCTGGACGAAGTTGTCACCCAGGTTGCCATAACAAGAGGGGCCAACGGTGAAGGAAACGTACAGAGGACGTTCCCAGTTACACTGGGCAAGCATCTCGTACATCATCATCTCGCTCTTATAGACGGCCCCCTTGCCTTTCAGACTGATATGCATGACATCGGGAATACTGTCGTCGGCCATCATCATTCCACTACGGCGTACGGCCTCCTTGTCTATGGTAAGCACAAGACTGTCGGTGGGGATGATTTGCAAGTCGGGGTTGTCGTTCAGCACCCATTTGTCGATGATGTTCTTCAACTCGTATGGGTTCTCTCCCAATGCTTCGGCCATGCCCTCCGGATTGTTCTTCTGGTAGTATTCAATGGCCTGTTCCAGCGTACCGGGACGGACACGTACTCCCTCGCGCGTGCCTGCCACGTACTGGATACGCTTCCAGTGGATAGGCACCGCCGGAGAGTCGTATGCCGGACGCTTCATCTGGTCGATATACCAGTCGGTCTGCAGATAGGAGAGGTTACATACGCGAGTATCGGTGCGGAAGCCCTCCGTCTCCTGGGCGTACCACAAGGGGAAGGTATCGTTGTCTCCATTGGTATAGATAATGGGATTACCTTCTGCCTGCAAACTCTGCAAGTAGTTCTGACCAAAGTCGCGACAGGTATAGCGGCCGCTACGGTCGTGATCGTCCCAGGTCTGCCCAGCCATCTGAATGGGAATCAGCACGCACAGGACACTGAGGGCAGCACACAGATTCTCGTTCTTAAACAAACGCTGAAGGGCTGCAGCCACACCTGCCACGCCCATACCACACCAGATGGCATAGGCATAGAACGAACCGGCATAGGCATAGTCTCGCTCACGAGGCTGCATAGGCGTCTGGTTCAGATAGATGACAATGGCCAATCCCGTCATGAAGAACAGGAAGAAGACCACCCAAAACTGCTTCTCACCTTCCCCGTGATTCTTCTCATCGTTGCGGAACAACTGCCAGAAGAGTCCTACAAGTCCCAAGAGAAGGGGCAGGCAGTAGAAGACGTTGTGTCCCTTGTTCTCGCGCAGTTCCGACGGCATTTTGCTCTGGTCACCCAGACGGATGTTGTCCAGGAAGGGGATACCCGTAATCCAGTTGCCATGTTCCCATTCGCCATTTCCCTGCATGTCGTTCTGCCTACCGGCAAAATTCCACATAAAATAGCGCCAATACATGAAGTTCACCTGATAGCTGAGGAAGAAACGTATGTTCTCCATCATTGTTGGCATCTTGACCTGTACCATCTCGCCACAACGGTCATACGTGACGGTGTGCCCCTGAATACCACCCAACCAACTCTCGTAGGCCTCGGGGTGCTTGTCGTTGTTGCTGTACATACGTGGGAACAGCATGTTCTGGGCATAGACATATTTCGTGTCGTAGCGTTGTATCTCGTAGCGATCAGGATCATCGGGAGAGGCTTTCTCCTTACGCTGATAGACTGGTGCACCCTTCTTGGTAACGGGTACGCAGTACTGTCCCTCCGCTTTCAGTTTTACCTGGCTGGTAAAGGCCTGACCATACAGCAAGGGACGGTCGCCATATTGCTCACGGCTCAGATAGCTGCCCAAGGTAAAGATGTCTTCGGGAGAATTCTGATCCATAGGAGTATTGGCCGTACTGCGGATGACGATGACACCATAACTGCTATATCCAATCATGATCATCAGCATGCACAACAGACTGGTATTCATCACACGAGCAGAAACAAAGGGCATACCGCCCTTCTTCCACCTGAGCAGGAAATACAGCACACCCAGCACGATGACACCTACAACGATGCTGGTGACACCATAGCTATAAAAAGGAATACCCAGCATACCCACACTACACAGGTAGGCTATGTTCATACGCTGACGGTTCTTTTGGACCATCGTTTCCCAGATGGCCCACAAGACAATGCCTGTGAGCAGTAACAGATAGATGACAAGGCCCGTATTGAAAGGCAGGCTCAACGTGTTCACGAAGAACAACTCGAACCATCCGCCGACTTTTACGATACCGGGAATGATACCATAGAGTACGGCAGCCACCAACACGAAACTGCCTACCAACGCCCACAGGGAACCCTTGGCATTGGCATTCGGGCACTTGCGATAATAATAGATCAGCACCAAGGCCGGCAGACATAGCAGATTCAACAGGTGAACACCGATGCTGAGCCCCGTAAGGTAAGCTATAAGTATCAACCAACGGTCGGAATGCGGTTTGTCGGCATTGTCCTCCCATTTCAGCATCAGCCAGAAGACGATGGCCGTAAACAGGCTACTGTAGGCATATACCTCGCCTTCTACGGCACTGAACCAGAATGTATCGCTGAAAGTATAGACCAACGCACCGGTCAGGGCACTGGCCTCCGTTACGATCAACTGTCCCCATGTCGTTATCTGCCCCTTCTCACCCACCAGCTTACGAGTCAGATGACTGATACTCCAAAACAGGAACATGATACAGGCTGCGCTGAACAAGGCGCTCATCATGTTCACCATGAACGCCACTTTCGTGGGGTCATTGGTAAACTGAGAAAAAAGGTTTCCTGTGAGCATGAAGAATGGTGCCCCAGGCGGGTGTCCGACTTCCAGCTTGAATGCTGTGGTAATAAACTCCGGACAGTCCCAGAAACTGGCCGTGGGCTCTATCGTGCTGCAATACACGAAGGCCGCAATGGCAAATGTAATCCAACCCATCAGGTTGTCTACAAGCTTGAACTGTTTCATCGTTGTTTCTTTTTATAGTTTATAAATTGTTTTCAATAATTCTTTATTTGTAATTAAGCTGTTGACCGTTGAGTGTTGACCATAGACAATATACAGCCATCATCACCAGATAAAGACAAAAAAACGCATTGGTATATTTATTGGCCGTCAGGGAAAAATAATGCGCCACCAAAGGAGCCGAACTCACCACATACAAGGCAATGAGCGAATGGAAATATATTGGGAAAAGCACCATGGCCACCTGTATGAGCAAGGCCTGACAGATGAGGACATTGAAAATCATACGCACCCTGATCTTGTCGTTATAACTCGTACGCAGGTAATGAATGATTCCTGTCATAGAAAGAAATGTAACAAAGACCCAGCAGACCAACTCGTCCAGAGACAGATTCCGATACCCCATCCATACGAAAGAGACTACAGACTGGAAATAAGGATAGAAAAGCTGGATGACAGGAGAAAAGTCCTGCCTCCACAAACACCAACAGGCCCAAAACCAATAGGGAACGAGCAGACCAACAATCCCGGCCCAGAAAGAACGCCAACTGAGGGAACGCAGGTATCCTGCCAGATAAGCATAATAACACACAGCCAGCACCAATACGGGCGGAAATGCCAGACTGCCTACGCCAAGGAAGAAGAAGGCATGAAACGTATCGTTCGTCGCACCCACCTGTTGGTAACAGGAAAAAAGCAGGTAATAGCTGATGGCCAGGCAAAGGGCACAACCAAGGGAACGTATGTCGGCATGCAGAAAACCCATGCAGGCAACCAAGGCAAGCCACGAACAGGCTACCATCCTGGTACGAATACGGATAAGGGCGTTCCTGGTGTTCGTTTCCAGCAGCACATACGTCGTGAGAGCACAGAGAGCCCACCCAATGACCAATCCATAATGCTTAATTAAGAAGCCATCATGCAAAACATTGGGCCACCAGCACCACAATGCCGTGGTCAGCAAGGCACACACGGGCAATGTCAGGTTACTTTCTACTACGCGGTTCTGGAAACGGATTTTCTTCATTTTTCTGTCAACAATCAGCAAATCTGATTCTTATAATCATAAATCTGCCCCTATGTCGCTACGGAAATATTTCTTGTCGAACTGTATCTTTTTGGCCTCCTGGAAACTCTTTTTCAGAGCCTCTTCCTTGTTGACACCATAACTGCTGACGGCGATCACACGACCGCCATTGGTCACAATCTGACCATCCTTTTCTGCTGTACCGGCATGGAACACTACACTGCCCTCCACATCTGCCAGTCCGCTGATGGGGTAACCCTTCTCATAGCTTCCAGGGTAACCGCCACTTACCAACATTACACAAACGGCACTGCGACTGTCTATCTCTATCTTCCTTTGTCCCAGGGTCTGTGTGGCTACACCTTCCAGCAGATCCACCAAGTCGCTCTTGATACGCAGCATCACCGTTTCCGTTTCTGGGTCACCCATACGCACATTGTACTCAATGACCCGAGGATTACCCTGTACGTTGATCAGACCAAAGAAGATAAAACCCTTATAATCGATGCCTTCCTCTGCCAGACCTTGTACGGTAGGACGGATGATACGGTCCTCCACCTTCTGCGTCCATTCCTTGTCTGCAAAAGGAACGGGAGACACACTTCCCATGCCACCGGTGTTCAGACCTGTATCGCCCTCACCTATGCGCTTGTAGTCCTTGGCCTCGGGAAGAATAACGTAATCCCGACCGTCTGTCAGCACGAAAACGCTACATTCAATACCACTCATAAATTCCTCTATCACCACACGGCTGCTGGCGTTGCCGAACATACCGCCCAGCATCTCGCCCAGTTCCTTCTCAGCCTCTTCCAGTGTCGGCAGGATCAAGACGCCCTTTCCGGCACATAGACCATCTGCCTTCAACACATATGGGGGCTGCAATGTTCTGAGGAATGCCTTTCCCTCCTCCAACATCTCTCCGTTGAACGTACGATAGGCTGCCGTGGGAATCTGGTGGCGCTGCATAAAACCCTTGGCAAAGTCCTTGGAACCTTCCAATACGGCTCCCTGCTTGCTCGGTCCGATGACAGGAATGGATTTCAGCACCTCATCGGCCTTGAAGAAATCATAGATGCCCTTTACCAGTGGATCTTCGGGCCCTACCACCACCATATCTATGTTGTGGGCCAGTACAAATTCCCGTATTCCTGCGAAATCGTCTGCCTTCAAAGGTACATTCTCTCCTACGGAAGCCGTACCGGCATTTCCTGGTGCAATATAGAGTTTCTCTATCTTTGGGCTCTGGGCTATCTTCCAAGCCATAGCGTGCTCACGGCCACCGCTACCAAGTAATAATAATTTCATTTTATCTTGATTTATTTATGCATTGTAAATTATGAATTAAGCTATAAATGGTCCTCGAAATATCTTGTTATCCGTTCATGCAGATGTATCTGCTCACGTCCTCTCATGTTATGCTCTGCGCCAGGATACGTAAACAAATCGGGCTGGGTGCCGGCTTTGATACAAGCCCGGATAAAGGACAAGGTATGCTGGGGAACACAGGTGGGGTCGTTGTAACCGAAAATTATCTGCAAACGCCCCGTCAGATTACCGGCCTTGTTCAACAAACTGCTCTGCTGGTATCCCTCGGGGTTCTTCTGGGGTGTACTCATATACCGCTCGCCGTACATCACCTCGTAATATTTCCAGTCAATGACGGGACCACCTGCCACGCCTACTTTGAACACATCGGGATAGGAGCACATCAGGTTGGTGGTCATGAAACCGCCAAAGCTCCACCCATGAATCCCCATACGGTCAGCATCCACGTAGGGAAGGCTTTTCAGATACTTGACTCCCTCTATCTGATCCTGCATCTCCACATCTCCCAGATGCCGATAGGTCGCCTGTTCGAAATCCCGGCCTCGCCATTCACTCCCTCTGTTATCCAATATGAACAGGAGGAATCCCTTCTGCGCCATATAGGCCTCCCATCCACGCAGGTTCCAATGCCAACGGGCATCCACGTTGTGGGCATGGGGACCACCGTACACGTAAACCACGGTAGGGTATTTTCTGGCGGGATCGAAATGTGTGGGTTTTACCATACGGTAATATAAGTCCGTCTTTCCATCTGCTGCCTTTATACTGCCACTGGTTATCTCCGGTATGTCATAGCCTCTCTCCTGCCAAGGGTCTGCGGCGGTGAGCAGATTTTCCACCCGACCGTTCTTCGTGTCTATCAGATTGATGCTACGGGGAACCGTGGGGCTGCTGTAACGGTCTATCAACCGGGATCCATCCGCGTTCAGCATGGCGTCATGAACACCATCTGCAAGACCCAACAGACGTTTCTTGCCGGTCTTCATTTGCAAACGATACAGGCAGCTGTGGCGTGGGTCGCTTTCGTTGCTCAGGTAAATCAAGCTTTTGTCCCGTTCGCAGAAACCCACAAATTCCTGTACCACCCAGTTGCCACTTGTCAACTGTCGGATTGCACCAGTCTTGATGTCCAAAAGATAAAGATGGTTGAACCCATCGCGCTGACTCTGCATAACGGCCTTTTCATGGTCCCAGGGAAGGAATTCCAAACCGTGCAAAGGTTCCACGTATTTGGAACTGGTTTCCTGCAAGAGAGGTTCCGTTGGCTCTCCCGTTGCCGTATCGTAGGCCACCAACCGCATATCGTTTTGGTCCCTGTTCAGTTCGAAAACATACAACCTTTTTCCATCCGGTGACCACGACAAGTTCGTATGGTAATCCTCGGGACCGCCTATCAGTTTCAGGTAAACGGTCTTTTTCGATAGTACATTATAGATACCCACCGATACCTGTTGACTGGCCTCACCTGCCATAGGATACTTATCGGTATAGGTGGTAGAGATGCGCGTGGTAATGTCAACCTGCGGGTAACTGGGCACCCGGCTTTGGTCTATACGATAAAAGGCTAACTGTGTACCATCAGGACTCCAAAACGTACCCTTTTCTATGCCGAACTCATTACGGTGTGCACTTTGCCCATACACAATATCATCACTGCCGTCCGTGGTTATCTGAACCGGTGTCTTATCTTCTCCCGACATAACGAAAAGATTGTCCTGACGGGTAAAGGCGGTCCATCCACTGGCGGCACTGAAATCCTCGTTCCCGGCATCCTGTGGCAAACGCACATCCATCATCACCTGCCCCGTAGAAAAATCCACTTGAAGATGCCGTCCATCCCTCCGATAGTCTATCAGGGGTTTCCCTGGATAGGGGAAACTGACATAACGGGAATCGTAGGTCAACGCTTCGCCTGCCCACTCATTCAGTTGTTCGTAGGTGGCCAGAACCTTTCCCGTACAAGCCTCTTTCAGTTCTTTCTCGTCCAGCAGAACCGGCGTCTGCCCCCACCACTCTATTACGAGGTTCCGTGGTTGCAGGTCCCAATATTCTTTGCCACCACCGCTAAGCAAATTGCTCAGGGTGAAGATTTTTTGTGCCTGTAACGGAAGAACAGTCATTACGAATAGTATTGCCCAGAGTCTATTCTTCATCCTCATGCGTGTTATGCCCGAAGTTACGGCCATCCTTACGACCGAAAGACCGATTGCCACCACGGTCGAAACCGCCTCGTTTGTCACGTCCGAAACGGGAATCACCGCCCCGTCGGTCATCTCTGCGGAAACTGCGACGCTCACCATCGAAACCGTCTTTACGGAAATCCTTCCTGTCACTTCGGTGGAAATCACGGCGGCCTTCTCCACGGTCATCCCGACGGAAACTACGACGTTCACCATCAAATCCATCTTTACGGAAATCCTTCCTGTCACCCCGACGGAATTCACGGCGATCACCATCCTGATCGTCACGGCGGAATTCACGGCGGAATTCACGGCGATCATTCTGACGTCGGCGGTCTTGGAAATCCTCTCTCCTACGCAGACGGTCTTCGGGGTTTTCCTCTAAACGATCCTTAAATTCACGATGCTGCTTGAAACGCTTTCTGTCGGCCATCATCCGGCGTTCCTGCGCAGTCTTTATGTCACCTCCATCGGCACGCATATCATTGAAACGTCCACTGAAAATCTGGTATTTGCGCAATTCACATTCCAAACTGCCATTGAACAACGGTGTGCGCAAGGATGGTTTCAGGCCTATCTGGTCGAAACACTCTTCCCGATAACTCAGCACCCACGCATCATTATCCACAAATTCATGCTTCAACCTTTCACCGATCATTTTGTACAACCCCAGAAGGTCTGGCGCGGAAATACGTTCTCCATAGGGAGGATTGGTAATAAGGATACTCTTCTGCTCCGGTTGCTTGAAATCTTTGAAATCCTGTTGCTGAATGGTAATTTCCTTGCTCAGGCCGGCTGCTCTGACGTTGTTTGTGGCAATGGCCACGGCATTGTGGTTAATATCGTATCCGTAGATGTGGTAATCAAAGACACGTTCCCTACTGTCGTCTTCGTAAATCTCCTGGAACAGCTGTTCGTCAAAATCCGACCATTTCTCGAAAGCGTATTCCTTACGGAAGACACCAGGAGCTATGTTTCGGGCTATCAAAGCAGCCTCGATAGGCAATGTGCCGCTGCCACACATGGGGTCTATGAAATCGCACTCGCCATGCCACCCGGTCATCATGATGATGCCGGCCGCCAACACTTCATTCAGAGGTGCTTCTACAGATTCCTGTCGATAGCCTCTACGGTGCAGGCTCTCGCCGCTACTGTCGAGAGAGAGAGTACAATCATATTCTGCAATGTGGATGTGCAATTGAATGTCGGGGTTCGATACACAAACATTGGGACGGTTTCCTGTCTTCTCCCTGAATTGGTCGGCAATGGCGTCCTTAACCTTGTAAGCCACGAATTTCGAATGGCGGAACTCCGTACTGAAAACCACGCTGTCCACGGCAAAAGAAGTGTCGTTTGTCAGGTATTCGCTCCAATCTATTTCCTTCACGGCATCATATACTTCATCTGCCGTAGTAGCACGGAAATGCTTGATAGGTTTCAACACACGTATGGCCGTACGTAATTGGAAATTGGCCCTGTACAATAGTTCCTTGTTTCCCGTGAAGGATACCATGCGGCGTCCTATCTGTATATCGTTTGCGCCTAAGTCTATCAACTCCGTAGCCAAGACATTCTCCAGACCCTGGAAGGTCTTGGCTATCATTTCAAATGTTTGTTCGTCCATTTATTTGTCTTTATTTCTTTTTGCTTGTAAAATATGTTCGCCTGGTTGAGTGCTTTCCGTCACCCATACATTGCCACCGATTACGGTGTCACGGGCAATGGTTATGCGTCCCAGCACAGTGGCGTTGCTATATACGATGACATTGTCTTCGAGAATAGGGTGACGAGGAATCCCCTTTATCGGATGTCCGTTTTCGTCCAAGGGAAAACTCTTGGCCCCCAGCGTCACGCCCTGATAGAGCTTTACATTCTTCCCGATAATGCAAGTTGCACCAATCACCACGCCCGTACCATGGTCGATAGTGAAATGGCTGCCTATCACAGCTGCCGGATGAATATCTATACCCGTCTCGCTATGTGCCATCTCGGTGATGATACGAGGAATCAGAGGTACCCCCAAAAGCAAAAGCTCATGGGCGATACGATAGTTCGTTATGGCCTTGATGACAGGGTAACAACTGATAATCTCTCCATACGACTCGGCCGCCGGATCGCCGTTATAAGCTGCTTCCACATCCGTTGCCAGGATGTATCTGAGTTCTGGCAGCTTGCGGATGAACGATGCTGCCAGTTCCTGTGCCTTTTCGTGCAAAGAGGAACCAAGCAATGAAACTTGCTGCTCGAAACACAAGCCTGCCAATATTTGTTCACACAACAAACAATACAGGCGTTCCATATTCACACCGATATGGTAAGAGAGCGTCTGGCTGCTTACGGTAGATTTCCCATAAAATCCGGGAAAGATAATTGCACGGCACAAATCAACGATTTCGGCCAAAACAGGGCCGGAAGGCAAGGGATTACCATCCTGATGCTCATGGAACAAACCATGCAACGAATTGTTTTCGGACAATTCGGAAACAGTCTGTGCAAGCAGATGGTTTAGATTCTGAAGACTCATTGTTATGAAAACATGTCAAAATACGCGTGCAAAGATAATTAATTAATGCATAATGCACAATGCATAATGCATAATTTTTGCATTGATATACGAAAGTCTCTTCAACCGACAGATTAAAGATAATTAATTAATGCATAATGCATAATTTTTGCATTGATATACGAAAGTCTCTTCGAGCAATAGTCCCCCAAAAATTGATTGATACATCTGCATGATTTTTGCGTGGATGGTCAATGGCTTTTTCCCTCATTATGAATTATGCATTATTGTACTCCTTTCAGAGCCGAAGAGCGTAGATTCGCATCCAGTCTTTTAAATGCCAAAAGGCACGACCGTAGGCTCCTTGTGCGTCACTGACCAGGAATATGGTCTGACGACCGTCTGCCAGCACGGGCCCCAGACACATTCCTTCGTAATTGGCAAAACGCTGATTGGCCACGGTGAAACGTGTTTTCCAACTATCGAGCAATTCTTTCTTGCCCGTTTCGGGAGAATAGAGAAAAAGTTTACACCAACAACGGCTACCGTTGTAATGACGTGCGATACGAGCTTCACGTTCCAGGGTCAGCAATCTGCCATCGGGAAGTGGAGTGATGGCCACAAGCCCATGATAATGATCGCGTCCGTGATTCCGTGCCTGTTCCGCATCCAAATGATACACGTATTCTTTTTCGGGCAACAAGTCTGTACGAAACGTCTGCAATCTCAATCGGTCTGGATTATCCCCTTTCAGCGCACTCTCCGTGGCAGTCCAGAACAACTGTCGTACAGCATCAAATCCCAATGCCTCGAAACCTCGGTTAGGCTGAATCCTATCCTTCCCTAATGTTGGGGGTATGTCCAATTCCTCTCCCGTCAGACCCCCGTCCATACGATGCTCCAAAATACGTTGGTCGGCCTCCCCGCTGATGAACAAAGTCCCTCGCGATGGACAAAATGCGATGCCCTCCTCATCACGGGAAGCATCCGTTTCTATACCACGAAAACCCTCGTCCTCCACCTGCATAAGTTTGCCGTTCTCCGTATCCAATACGATGTGCCATTGATGGAATCCCAAAGCCTTATCCTTGTCGGAAACCACTGCGTACCGATTATCTCCAATGGGTGTTATTCCACTGTAATGCCCCGATGGTATGTCGTATTTTTTCAACTTATAGTTTTCCTGAGAAAAAACAGGAAAAACCATCCACGCACTTAATACAAATAATAGGGTTCTACGCATCATACTCGTTAGGAACCAACTTATACAGTTTATCGCTATTGCGGATTTTCTTCACAAGAGGAATGCTGATGTGCTGTCCTTGCAGAGCTTCCTCTACGGGCTTCAAGTCGTAGCGTATCTCCTCTACCGTAGTTTCCAATGCACCAGTAGTAGGACCAGTAACCAGAATCCGGTCTCCCACACGCAGGGGAGCCGCTTCTATCTTGAACTCTGCCACCTGCAGTTTGTTGAAATATTTCACACCACGTCCCACATAGACTTTCTTCTCCGTAGCCAAGGAACCGGGCTTGTCATTCCACTCTCCCAGAGTCTGCCCCTGATAGTAGCCATCCCAGAATCCACGATTGAAGACATGCGCCAGTCGCTTGTCCCATTCATCTTTCTTTTCCTCGGTAAACGTATGGTCCAAAACACTCTGGATAGCTTCTCGGTAACAACGTACTACGGTATCCACGTATTCAGCTCCACGGGCACGCCCCTCTATCTTGAACACCCTCACGCCGGCATCCATCATACGATCCATGAAACGGATGGTTTTCAAGTCGCGGGGCGACATAATGTACTTATTGTCAATATCCAGTTCAGTACCTGTTTCCCGGTCGCGAACCGTATAACTACGGCGGCACAACTGCATACACTCGCCACGGTTAGCACTATGCCCCGTATTATTCAGGCTCAAGTAACACTTGCCACTGACAGCCATACAGAGGGCGCCATGACAGAACATCTCTATACGGATAAGTTCTCCGCTGGGTCCACAGATGTGTTCCTCCTCTACCTGACGATGAATTTCCTGTACCTGATCCATACGTAACTCACGGGCCAGCACCACCACATCGGCAAATTGGGCATAGAACCGGAGTGCCTCTATGTTACTGATGTTCAACTGTGTACTCAGATGTACCTCCTGTCCTATCCGATTGCAGTACGTCATCACCGCCACATCACTGGCAATCACGGCACTTATCTGCGCCTCCTTTGCCGCATCCAGAATCTTTCGCATCAAGGGAATATCTTCACCATAGATAATAGTGTTCACTGTCAGGTAACTCTTTACCCCGCACCGCCGACATTCCTCTGCCATAGCCTTCAGATCATCTATCGTGAAAGCACAAGCCGAATGCGCTCTCATATTCAAATTCTCTATACCAAAATAAATGCTGTCCGCCCCAGCACGCAAGGCTGCCGCCAGACTCTCCCGGGAACCCACGGGAGCCATTATCTCAAAGTCTTTTCTTTCCATATAAATATCTTTCCTGTATCGCTAACCCTTCCATTTAGGGGTTACTAATGCCCAAGCCCGAGAATTTGTATTTAATTTGTTTTCATTAGGGAAGTTCTGGCAAGCCCAATTCCTTCAAAAATGCATTATGCTTATCGCGGGCTTCGGTAATTTTCTTTTCAATATCTTGCAGTTGTTTATTTACTTCAAATAGGTCTATCTGCTTTTCTTCCTGTGACAGGCTAACATACCGTGTGATATTCAGGTTGAAATCATTCTCCTTAATCTCCTGTAAAGATACCTGACGAGAAAAACGAGGCTCCTCAAGCCTGTACTGATAGGTCTCTACTATCTTGTCAACATCCTTATCACGTAATGTGTTCTGTCTTTTGCCTTTTTCATAGTGCTCATCAGAACTTGCATTGATAAAAAGAATTTTATCGTTCTTTCTGCATTTCTTCAGTACTACGACACACACTGGGATACCAGTTGAATAAAAAAGGTTTGCAGGTAGGCCAATGACCGCATCTATATTGTCATCTTCCAGCAGTTTCTGTCTAATTACCCGCTCTTTTCCTCCACGGAACAATACGCCATGAGGCAAGATTATTGCCATCGTTCCATTGTCATCAAGATAATGGAAACCATGAAGAAGGAAGGCGAAATCTGCGGCCGACTTTGGTGCTACGCCATGACGACTGAAACGGAAGTCGTTCGCGGTGTCTTCTGTTGGATCCCACCGTAGGGAAAATGGAGGATTAGCCACGATTGCATCAAACTTGATTTCATTTGACGGGTTGGGTTCATTAAGTAGTTCCCAGTCGTTGGTAAGAGAGTCACCATGATGTATCTCAAATTCAGAATCCTTCACGCCATGAAGAAGCATGTTCATACGTGCAAGGTTATAGGTGGTGATATTCTTCTCCTGACCATAAATCTTTCCTATGCCTTTTTCACCCATCTCTTTCTTTACGTTCAAAAGCAGAGAACCTGAACCGCATGCAAAATCAAGCACACGATTTATTTGCGACTTCTTTCCACTACGCGGGTCTTGGCAATCAAGCGTAACAATACGGGAAAGAATGGTTGAAATCTTCTGTGGCGTATAGAACTCACCAGCTTTCTGTCCTGAACCAGCAGCAAACTGGGCGATCAGATACTCGTAAGCATCACCTAAAGAGTCGGTATCCGTAGAGAGTTCTGCAAGCCCGTCTGCAATAGTACTGATTACCTTAGTCAAAAGAGTATTTCTTTCAGAATAAGTCTTACCCAGTTTCTCAGAATTAAGGTTAATTTCAGAGAACAATCCTTTGAATGAACTGCCAAAAGACTGCTCCTCTATGTACTTGAAACCCTTTTCCAAAGTACTGAGCAACTCATCACTTTGCACTCTTGCCAACTCTGCAATACTATCCCAAAGATATTCTGGCTCTATGACATAGTGAATCTTACGACGCATTTGTCTTTCAAACAGTAACGTATCGTCAGAATTCTTCTTATACCACAACTGCAAAGGACTCATCTTGCGAGAATCATCCTTGCTCTCTTCCTGCTCAATATAGTCAGCACCAAGTTCCTTCTTGGCTGCAATAAGATAATTGTCTGACAAGTACTTCCAAAAGAGGAATGACAACATATAGTCACGGAAGTCATCCGCCATCATCGCACCTCTCAGATTGTTTGCTATGCCCCAAAGAGTCTTTCCGAGTTCTTGTTGTAAATTGTTTGTTGCCATAATTATCTTTTCAGAACGAAGTTATACTTTTCATTCAATCGTTTATAAACATCCTTTAATAACCTTTTATTTGCATCCGTCATTATATCCGATTGAGGGAAATATACATTTCTATGTGTTAAAGCATTGTCCTCTAATGCTATTCTGTCGACTTCGTCTTTTGCATATCCAAGTTCCTCCAAAACAAAACTAATGCGTCCAGCCCCGAGGAATGAGGAAATATTTTCTAATATTTGCCTAAGAATTGCCATGTGATATATTTCCAGGCCATTTTCTGCCTCAGGATTATCCTCATCTTGTATGGCCTTGTCCAATACTTGCAGCATTCTAAGATGATATAACCAAACGGCCTTGCGTTCGAAACTAACAAGCGAGTAATCTTCTCCATCTAAGGATAATCCCCTTAACGAGTATTTATTATTTCCTTTTTTCCCGACAAATGGTTTTTGGGGATCAGACAACCAATTACCTAAAATAGTTGCAAAACCTATATGATGAGTAGTAATTATTATCTTCTTTGTTTCGTAATATCTTAAAATTAACTCAAACAACGTAAATGCCGTCACAAAGATATTATGATCGTCAAGGCTTGAGACGGGATCGTCAATAAATATATACTCGTTTTGCTCATCGGCCCAGCCTTCGGTATCAAAAAGGGCAAGAAAGAAACACCAGATGAAAATGCGTTCCTCACCTCTTGAAATCTTGATATTTGTTTTCTCTTCATCATCCTTCCTGAAAAAAGAAATTTC
The DNA here is from genome assembly GCA_045617645.1 of Bacteroidaceae bacterium. Classification (GTDB taxonomy): domain Bacteria; phylum Bacteroidota; class Bacteroidia; order Bacteroidales; family Bacteroidaceae; genus Physcousia. The sequence goes on from JAZLIY010000131.1 coordinate 22,497, forward strand.
TTCAATTCCATCCTCGGGGGCATTTTCGTATGAATGAAAATCAAAGTCAAATTTTACGTTATAAGGCTTCAGTTTTTCCCGTACTTTGGTTTCATCAATATACGAATGAAGATTGTTCAAACTACTACGAACAACCTTCATCCTGATATTTTCTTCTGCATTCTCAATGTCGTTGTCCCATACAAAGAGGTCTTCGCTGAAAGCATTGAAATATACTCCAGTCTGATGCCGGTTTTCATTCCTGCACAATTCCTTATATTCTATAGAAAGGCGTGTCTTGCCTGTAGCATTAAAAGCATAAACAAGGAAAATATTCTCTTTTGCCTCTTTTATTTCTTTTGCGATATCTTGTAATTCCATGTTGGTTTTTCTTATTTCTTGGGAAACAACTTCTGCATCAAACCTTTTTTATGTAACTCTAATGTTTTCACTTTTTCTGTATATTGAATTATCATATCATCGAGAGAAGAGAGAATAGAAGTGATTTTATTTTGCTCATCAAGGTCGTGTAAAATCGTACATTTAATTTTCAATATACTATCAACTGCAAGTCCTGGTTGTGCTTGGCCTGTTGCATATTGATTTAGATTTAAATAACATAAAATATAATAAAGGAATGTTGAATCGTATTCGTTTTTTGGCGTAACAACAACGGCATGTTCGGTTGCATAGAACGTTCCATCTACAAGACACACATTTCCACACAATGCTCCTTGACGGCCTATTATTGGATGCTTTCCTGAATAATTGTACTCATTTGTCTTACCTCGCATTCCATTTCCTCCATAGCATGGATATAAACCTCTTTCTGATATTTCTGCAGCTGATATAAATTTTCCCGCCTGCATGTGGCATGCATCTTTTAATTCTATTTCTTCCCACTCCTCATCATTATTGAGCATTGGGAAACGAAGCATTGGATGTGTTTTTCCTTTCGCAGGAAACAGTTTCTGCATCAGCCCACTCTTATGCTCTTTCAGTTGCTCAACCTTATCTTTTGTTGCAGCAATCAACTCGTCAATAGAAGAAAGACATTGGGCGATCTTTTGCTGCTCGGCAAGAGCCGGAATAGAAACTTTAAGAGTTCGTAACTGCTCGTTATATAAATGAATGATTGAGATACCCTGAGCTATCTTGGCTATATCGTCTTTCTTAGCATTATTAAGGTAATACGACATAAAGATGCCATCTTGTTTCGTGCGCAAAACATTAATATCACCACCTAGGGCGATGTCATCTTTCAATACGCAAGATGCTGTGGAAATATCCTCTTTTGTTTCTCCTGATGATGGAATGATTATATCATTTGCCTTACTGAGAAATAATTCACTTTTTGAAGTATTCGTGGATGATTTTACATGGTTTATAACCTCATTGTATGTTGTGTATAATTCGCCATACCGAATGCATGGCACTTTTCCGCCTGAAACCACCTCTTGTTTTGAAATCCCTTTACCTTTGAAGAATTCTGCAATATCTTTAAGTTTGTACTCCTTCCATTCCCCTTCATTCACAAACTCAGGAAATCGGAGTTCAGGAACAAGTTTTTTGCTTGTTCCCTCACTTGTGATATTTGTTGGCTTACTCTTCATACGCATCCAGTCCTGATATCTTCTGTCCTCCTGCCATACGTTTGAGGAGCGGAATGAGGTCGTTCATCAGTTCTTCCTCTGCTTTGATACGAGCACGCCAACCAAGGTCTAGAGGTTCCAGGAGGTCACTAAGCTTTTCACCATCGAAAATCTTGCGTTCTACGATTTCGTTAACGAACGGCTGTAATGCACCAATGTTGAGAGTATGCTTCTCGGCAATGGCCATCAGTTCCTTGGCAAACTTCTCCGTCTTAAAGACTTCGTACTCATCCTTTATTTGCTGTTCCGTCTTACCATTCACGCTATTGGCTTCCAGCGAATCAACATAAGCGATGATGTCCTCACGCTCTTCAATCAAGGTTGAGCTTGACTTGATGAGTTCCTTCAACTGATCCTTTGTCATCTTCGTTATAGAAGGCGCACCCACATAACGGGCAATAAGGCTCATAATGTAGTCGTAGTCTATCAGGGCAGAAGCAAACAGGATAAATTCAAAGTCCAGGTCTTCAACCTCGGCAGAAACCTCTACATCCTTCTTCTCTCGCTTTGTCTTCAACTCCTTTGCAATGTCGAGATACATTCCACGGAACTTCTTCATATCATCTTCGGAAAAACCGTACGCAGCCACTGGTTCCCATACCATATTGGCCATTTCTTCCGATTCCCTGTTTATGTCCGTGTATTGGCGCAGCTGAGTGTCATATCGCTGTACCTCCTTGAAACAGTTGATAAAACCGGCCTTTGCTGCATCTCCACGCAGGTTCGCGACTTCAGATGGTTCAAATTTCAATTCGTATGAAGTCATAAAGCTTTGTAGATTCCTTAATGCATCATTGAATTTCTTCTTGATATTTTCGTAAGGTTCTACCAACCATACTTGGCGTGCTACCTCAGTCTTCTCGCCAGAGAACAGGGCAATAGCTTCGTCCACGGCATCCTGCTGACCACGGAAATCAAGGATGTTGCCGTAGGGTTTTGTGTCATTGAGTATGCGGTTTGTACGCGAGAAGGCTTGCACAAGCCCATGATACTTCAAGTTCTTGTCAACATATAGTGTATTGAGATACTTGGAGTCAAAACCTGTAAGGAGCATATCCACAACGATTGTAATGTCAATCTTGTTTTTATGCGGATATTCCTTGTTGGTGTATTTCTGGTCTTTTATCCTCTGCTGTACATCCTGATAATAGGCGTCAAACATTTCTATCTGATGGTTGGTGCCAAACAGATGGTTATAATCCGAAATGATGTTTCTTAATGCTTGTTTCTTCTGGTCTGGCTCCTGCTCATTGTCTATGCGTTCCTGATGCAGATCCTCCTGAATTTGCATAATATCCCTATTCCCCTCGGCTGGTGGAGAAAAAACGCACGTTATGTTAAGAGGTTCGTAACTCACATCAAACTCTTTGCGCCTCTTTTGCTCGGCCTTGAATAGGGCATAATACTCTATTGCATCATTGATGGATGCTGTGGCAAAGACGGCATTGAAGCGCATTTCGTTGGTAGTTGTCCTATGGTTATCAAGGATCTTCTCTACGATGGCTTGTTTCCTTACATTACCGGAAGGTATGACGTTTGTGTCCTCGTCAGACTTGAAATAATCGACATGGAAACGAAGTACATTCTTGTCATCGATGGCATTGGTGATGGTATAAGAGTGCAGGAGTTTCTGGAATATATCTTCTGTTGTCCTGTAATGCCCTTCTTCGCCTGTCGCCTGAATATAAGAGGCATTTTCGTCAAAAATAGGCGTACCAGTGAAACCGAACAACTGCGCCTTTGGAAAGAATTCCTTTATTGCCCTATGATTCTCTCCAAACTGGGAGCGATGGCACTCATCGAAGATAATTGCCATCCGTTCGTCCTTCAAGAACTGAAGCATCTCTTGATAGTTCTTGCCTGCATTTGGGTCTAACGCTAGGCCCAGTTTCTGAATAGTAGTGACGATTATCTTATCAGCATAGTCTTCAGATGCCAAACGCCACACAAGTGAACTGGTGTTTGTATTTTCTTCCACACAACCCGGCTGGAATTTGTTGAACTCCTCACGCGTCTGACGGTCAAGATCCTTGCGGTCAACAACAAAGAGGCACTTTGCTATATCTGGATTGTCTTTGAGCAAGGTCGCGGCCTTAAACGACGTTAGGGTTTTTCCGCTACCTGTTGTATGCCAGACATAACCATTGCCCCTATTCTCCTCGATGCACTTTACAATCGCCTTAACCGCATATATCTGATAAGGACGCATCATCAGCACTTTTTGTTCACTGGCAACAAGCACCATGTAACGGCTAATCATCTCGCCAAGCTTGCATTTGGACAAAAACACTTTGGCGAAATCATCAAGGTTGACTATTTTCTTGTTATTCTCGTCTGCCCACTGATATACAGGAAGGAAATGCTCGTCAGCATTGAAATTGAAATGCTGATTGTTGTTGTTCGCAAAGTAATAAGTGTTCGTCTGGTTGCTGACAATGAACATTTGCACGAAGCAGAGCAATGAATTGGAATACCCATTGCCGGGATCGTTCTTGTAGTCCACAATCTGTTGCATGGCACGCCGTGGACTGACATCAAGTGCCTTCAATTCAATTTGAACAAGAGGCAAGCCGTTTACAAGAATGATAACATCGTATCGCTGGAAACTATTGTGGGTATTCATTCGTAACTGATGGATAACCTCATAGTCATTCTTACACCAATCTTTAATGTTGACCAGCATATACTGAAGAGGAGTTCCGTCTTCTCGGAAAAACGTATTTCGCTCCCGAAGTTTCCTGGACGCAGTAAACACATCAGACTCAGTAATGTCTTCGAGTAATCTTGTGAATTCAGCGTCGGTAAGATTCACTCGATTCAGTCTTTGGAACTTCTCGCGGAAATTCTGCTCCAGGGTCTTACGGTCACAAATGTCCTCCCGTAGAGTGTATTTCAAATCTACGAGCTTGTTTATGAAATTATTTTCTATCTGCTTTTCCTTTGTCATTGATTCTCGCCCTCTTTTTCAATATCAATTACAACATTCACCTTTCCCTATTAAATCAAAAACCGCCCCGAAAAGGAAACGCTTTTCAATCATATCTTCACCTTATATGCCTGTTTCTTCGCCTGTATTGCAGATTACATTTGGACTATTTAATGTGCAAAGCTAATAAATTATAGCGAGAAAGCATTAAAATTTCCCAAAAAAGAGACGATATGTAACATTTTTTAGAGAAAGACAGAAACTGGCATGTATACTCTAACTTAAAAATGCACCACCTGTAATAATCTAAAACTGCACCACTATCATTGATGAAAAGTTAATCCTTTCAGGTTATTCCTCTGCTTCCTTCCATTCGGCTACGCCTCACTTCAGGAAGCAGAGGAATAACCAAGGCTTCAGAGCGTTGTGAGTTCCCAATAAAGCCATTAACTTTGCATTTGGATTTCATTATTCAATGCAACAAAAATGATAGATATGCTAGAAAGAAAAGACATTATCAGCGCGTATGAGC
>JAZLIY010000132.1:0-2788 GCA_045617645.1 Bacteroidaceae bacterium
TCCTCGAGGGCCTGGAACCTGGAGAGAGAGTAATCACATCAGGCTATGACAGCTTCGGTGACAATGAAGTATTAATTTTACAGTAGGTATCTATATAAATATGAAGCAATTTACAAAGACAAAAGCGTCGTCAATACTGAACGTGCTGGGCATGACAATCGCCTTTACGGCGTTCTATGTGATCATGTCGCAAGTGATGTACGATGTCACATACAATAGAAGCATCAAGGATGCTGACAAGAAGTATATGATTTGCGCAATGTTCCTGGATGGGTGGATTCAATGTTCTCCAGTACAGGCATGCATCAAGACCGCTGACGCTGTGCCAGGAGCAAAGGTCGGGTACTGTGATCTTCAGGAGAACCAGGACAAAGTCTATGGCGGCAATGACGGTACTGACCTATATCATTTCAATTCTCATTGGTTCACCCATCAGGCAGCCGAGGTATTAGGATTGGAGTTCACTGCGGGCAAATTTCCTGAAGCAGATGGTGATGTTGCTATCTCCGATAAAGTGGCCGAAACCATGTCTGTAACTCCCGGAGATATGATTTATGTCCCAGACTCCTTTGAACAGGGAAAAGTGGCACGTACTGTTACTGGTATCTTCAAATCCTTTTCAGCCAACTCAGACCTTGGTAAATGCGACGTGCTGATCAACAAGGAGGAAGAGATTCTTTCTACAGAGGACAATAACTTCAATTATAATGGAGTCGTCTCATTGGCTAATGCCGATGATAAAGAGAAGTTCTTGGACATTCTCCGCAAGAATTTTTATGAATCCATGAAGAGCCGACTTGCAGAATATAACAGGCGGTTCGGTACGAATTATGGTGAAGATTTTATCCAAGAGAATATGATGGAATTCAAGTTGGTGTCATTGACCGATTTGCATTTCTCGGATGTACAAGATGATGTTAAAAGACGTGCTTCTCGTTCCACCGTTTACGAGATGATAGGTATTGCTCTTCTGATTGTCATTATTTCCTTCATCAACTTTGTCAACTTCTTTGTGGCATTGGTTCCCGAGAAGATGCGTTCCGTTAATATCCGCAAGGTGTTTGGTGCGTCCCGCTCGTCACTTATCTGGGAGTTTGTCAAGGAGGCGCTTATCTATGTGGGAGTGGCCATTGCGCTTGCTTGTGTCCTCATATTGGCAATATCCAAGAGTTCGGTCAATGACCTGACAGATGGTGGCATAGGCTTCGACCAGAATCTGCTCACTTTTGGAGTTTTGATTTTCGTATCGGTGGTATTCGCTATCTTCTCGGCTTTATTTCCAGCGTTGTACGTCACACGTGTCGATGCTGCAATGGGCGTGAAGAGTGGTTTCTCCCGCAGTCATGCTGGCTTGGTGCTGCGTAAGACTCTTATCACCTTTCAGTTGGCAGCTGCTGTGGCGATGATGATTATCTCAGGAGTCTTCTACATGCAGTATCTCCACATGACCACTCAGCAGCTTGGCTTTGACAAAGAAAACCTCTATGTGGCCGGTATTCCGTATTATAAGCCTGAGATTAAATCGAGGGTGGAAGGTATAACTGGCGTGAAAGCCGTTACTGCATCGAATAATAGAGTGACTGGTAATGCCGGAATGACCCATGCTGTTGCAAAGGACGATATTTCGCTCACACTTAAGGTTCGTAAGGTGTTACCGAATTATCTGGATGTGGTGGGTATTCCTCTCATTGCTGGCGAAGGATTTACCGATAGCAATGTAGGAGCTCTGATTGTTGAAGACGCCATGAAGGATTTCGGCGATGAGCAGAAAATACAGGAGCTTATCAAGACTGCCAATGACTATAAACTCGCAGGTTTCTGCGTCAATACCAATAGCAAACCTGCTACCGATAAGACAGAAAACGGTATTGAGGCTTATACTAATGTGGGTTATAACTATCAATATTTGTATCATCTGATTGTCCGCTCCGAGCCGAATGTTGACCCGAAGGCGTTGATTGCTCAACTGAAACAAACTGTTGTGGAGGAGTATCAGCTAGATGAAGAAATGAACGCTTGGACAGTCGATACAGAAATGAAAGAGCGTTACGCACGCTTTATGCGTCAGTCGCAGATATTTGGCCTTTTCTCGCTCGTAGCCATCATCATTGCCCTGATGGGAGTCTTCGGTATTGTCCTCTTTGAGACAGAGCATCGGCGTCACGAGACTGCCGTTCGCAAGGTGCTAGGTGCGGATGGCTGTGATATCGTCAGCCTCTTCTGCAAGCAGTATGCATGGACAGTTGCAGTCGCTTGCATAATGGCTACGCCTGTTGCGTTGCAGGTTACAAGACGCTGGCTTCAGCAGTTCACCACCCAGGTGCACGTGTCACCACTGGTATATGTGGCTGCCTTTGCAATCGTTGCGGTTCTTACTCTCGGAATCATTGCTATACGTACTGCCAGTGCCTCAAAGGAGAATCCGGTAAATAATCTTAAGTCTGAATAAAGCAGGTCGTTATATGAAGTATTTTACAAAGACAAAAGCGTCATCAATACTGAACGTGCTGGGCATGACCATAGCGTTCGCGGCGTTCTATGTGATCATGTCGCAGGTGCAGTATGATCTTACGTATAATAAAGGAATCAAGGATAAGGACAACGCATACATGATGTGCCTGTCCTATGATGAGATTGACTGGAGTACGGTTATTCCTATTCAGATGTCACGAAGGACTGCCGAAGGAATACCTGGTGCTCAGATAGGATTCTTCAATCTTCAAAGAGGTGCAGAGGACGTTTATGTTGGGGAGGGTGCCGGTTCAAGGCGCTACAAGATAGGAGTCCA
>JAZLIY010000133.1:0-10971 GCA_045617645.1 Bacteroidaceae bacterium
ATACTCACGCTCGGCAATGAAAAAAAAGCAAGTTTTCTTTGTCATTGCTCTCGCTTAATCGTATCTTTGCAAAAAATTAAAACAAAAGTTAGAACATGAAATTGATAAACAGTTATATCTTTCGCTCCATCTGTACAATGATGGTGGGGCTGCTGCTGATTCTGAATCCGAATACTCCGGTAATACTGATTCAGGTTATTGCTGCTTTGTTTGCCGTATCGGGCCTGTTCTCTCTAATAAATTATGTGATTTCCCATTTCAGCAAAAAGGCACTTGTCCGCCCCACATTCCCTGTTGCTGGGGTAGGAAGCCTCTTGTTTGGATTGGTGTTGGGTTTGTATCCCGAATCCTTTCTGCACTTCCTTATGTATTTACTCGGAGGCTTGATACTGCTGATGGGTATCAGTCAGTTGTTTTCTGTTTTCAGCTATCGCAATGTGGCTCCCCTACGTTGGACGGTCTTCGTGCTTCCCGTCCTGATTATTCTGGTCGGGTTGTTCGTTCTGTTCCATTATCGTGAGGCGGCCAATCTGCCCTTTACCATTCTGGGCGCTTGCTGTATCTTCAACGGAATCTCCGACCTCTTTTACGGACTCCGGCTCCGCCACTATGAGCGACAGAGCCGGGAGTTTTCCAAATATGAGGACGTTACCTTTACGATAGAAGGTATAGATACCGAGGAAAAGCCTACTGTGGAAGAGGCTGATGCAGAAGAGGTCTAATCTTCGCTCAGGAACTCCAGTATTTCTTTTCGTACTTGATAGAAGTGGTCGATATCCATGTTGTAGGAGTCGCGTCCCAGGATGATGCTGTTGCAAATGTCCTTGGCTTTGGCAGAATCCTTTTCTTCCACCATTTTCAGTAGTTCGTAGTCGCGTATGCCTTCGCGCATGGCGTTCAGGCGTATGCTGGGGTACGTCTTGTTGTAAGCAGGATAGATGATGTGTGTATCGCCACCTGGCCAACTGTAATTGGCAGGTGTGGCATTATGCAGAGGGTCGTTGACATGCGTCCAGGCGCTGAGTCCCCAGTGCAGATAACCCACTTCGTTGTATTTGAAGTTGATCCAATGCAGGATACGTGTCTTGAGTAGGGGAAGCTGGATGAAACGGTTTGCATAATTTCCCTGAGGGCCTGTACAGGTGTACATCCATCTTTCCGAACCCTCGGGGACCGGTGGGAGTGAGTCGATGTTGTCGCCCAACAGAATGACACCAATATCCTGGTTCTCGATGATGTCGAAACTCGGTTCGATGGTTCTGATTCCGGGAGCGGCCTCTTTTACCATGGCTGCTACGGCACTCCATGATATCTGGCTGTCGGTTCCAGGGGAGGACGGTTCGTCGGCAATGTGTTGCGTACATTTTTCCAGCCATCCCTTTTCACGGAAATGTTTTTCTATCTGTGAGTAGTATTTATGGATGTACTCCCGGAGTCGAGGGTCGGTATAAGGCACCGACTCCGATACCAGTTTCTTGTCAACGACGGTGACTAGTCTGAAGTACATCTGTTCGTCCCAGTTATTGTCATCTCTTCTTCCGCCCAGATGCGAATTGCAGAAATACTTCATGTTGCCGTATTTCTCCAGGATGTCCATTGCCTTGTCGAAATTCTCGAAGTCCAGATAGAAGTCGGTACTGTCGGCATTCAGCTTGAGTTCCGGACTTGTGGGCACTGTCCAGCAGTTCTGTCCGTATTCGGCCACGGATTCCGCATACACCTTGAGCAGTTCGAAATATCTGTCGGAACCAAAAGGAACGTCTTCTCCGTTGTTCAGGTATTGCAGGCAGCCCCAAGTCATGTTCACGACTTTCAGCGACTGTTCTTCCGGCAGGGTGACAGGATAGACTTGCACCCGGAATTTCTTCTTTATGCAGAGTTCACCTTTGCTCCCCTTGCCTTTTACCCGTAATTGGCAAGTATAGATGCCTGGTTTCACATCGCGAGGGATGTTGATGTCCACCCAGACGGTCTTGTGCTTGTCCTTTGTTACGGTTTCCTGTTCGTCATCGATGATCGGATCGGGATAGAGGTCGCCAGGGGCAGAGATCATGTCGTCGGCACCACTGGGATGATTGAAGCTGGTGACATCGTGCACCCACCCAAGTTTTGTCTTTCCCAATCCGGCATTGTTGACTTCCAGCGACAAGTCGGATATTTCTTCTTCGGAACAAAGAACGAATTGGAATGCCGCATTCTCTCCACGAGCCACCCTCATGGTGTCGGGCTTGTCGGTGAAAACGGAATCACAGTGCAGTACCTTGACCAATGGCTCTACCTGATAAAGTTGCATAGAGCCACTGTTGTCGCACCCAACCAGAGAAGCGACAACGGCTATAAAAGGAAAGATCTTTTTCATTGTGAGAAAATAAAGTTGTGATTATTTGAAAACGTCCATTGCCTTTCCGCGCCAGCAGCCAGGGGCCTTTAGGTTGAAAATCTTGGCAATGGTGGGGGCAACGTCAAATTGAACCATGGGCTCTTCGATGACAACGCCTTTCTTCACACCCTTACCGCAGATGATGAAGGCGGTTTCCATTTCGTCCATGGTTGTGCCACCGTGACCTTTCTTCATGCCACCGTGGTCGGAAACGATGACGAAGATGGTGTCGTCGAAGATGCCAGCATCCTTAACGGCCTTGACCACTTCACCCACCATACCGTCAATCATAGAAACGGTCTTGTCGTATTCAGCTGTTCTGTGACCATTGCTGTGACCGCTGTGGTCGATCTGATCTACGTGGACGAACAGAAATGCGGGCTTTTTCTCCTTGATGTATTTGTTAGTCATATCCAGCCATTCGCGGCAACCCACTTCAGAGCTGGAAGTTTTCTCGATGTGGCTGAAGCTCTTCTCGTCAACCAACGGACGGATGCCGCCCCATTCCATGATGCAACCCATTTCTGCTTCGGGATAAGCCTGGCGGAACAGATAGAAAATAGTGGGATACATACCATGTTCGTTGACATAGACAGGATTGAAGTCGAGCTCGCCGGAATTACTGCTAAAACCGCTCATTTCCACGGGAGCACCATTGAACATGGCCGCCCAGTTTGGACCGCTGTCGGAGGGAATGACGGTACGTTTCTTCAAGGTGTAGCAACCGTTGTCCATCATTTCCTGCAGGTTGGGAATGTTGGATAGGCTATAAGAGCCCCATCCGTCCAAGCCGAGGAAGATAACATGTTTTGCCTGCCATTTCTTGGCTTCTGCTGTACCGCCGGCAATCATCAGGAGGGCGAACAGCACGAGTGAAATTTTCTTTAACATAGCTATTCTATTATTTATATTTATAATGTATAAACGTTTGTTCGGTCTTTAAGCAGATTCACGGAAAAGCCTTTTTCGGGAACTCTCCCATGAAAAGGCGTAAATACGCATTGAAACCGTACAAAGGTAATAAAAAAATGTGAGATGTAATCCTAAAAAGTATAAAAGAATGAGAAATACAGGAAACATGTCGTGAGTCGTGGTATTTGTTTCCTCGCGATGCAGCAATTGTTTCCTCGCGATGCAGCAAAAGTTTTGTTGCGATTGGGTAATAAAACATTTGTTTCCGATTTTTATTCTCCATCGGTGCGTTTTTCGTTTTTTTTGTCTATTTTTGCTGCACGAAAAATCAAAATTACAATAAACATGAAACGATTCTTTTTCCTTGCCACATTGGTTTGTGGCCTCTCATTTTCGGTAAAGGCCGGCAAGATTGTTACGGACAGCATCAAAAGTGAAATCCTCAACGCGTGTGTGAAATACAATGTGTACCTGCCTTCAGGCTTTGAACAGCAGGCAGATCAGAAATATCCGGTTGTTTATCTCTTGCACGGATTGAGCGATACCTACGAGGCATGGAGCGACAGAGGGCGCATGCAGTTGGCGGCAGACGAGTTGATGGAATCGGGCGAGGCGACAAAAATGGTCATTATCATGCCGAACGCAGGTACGCCTGACGTGAAAAACACGTGGTGCGGCTATTTCAACATGCCAGGATGGAACTACGAGGATTTCTTTTTTCAGGAACTCGTACCTCAGGTGGAGAAGAAATACCGGGGAATAGGTGACAAGGAGCATCGGGCTGTCATGGGATTGTCCATGGGCGGTGGAGGCAGTACGGTATATTGCCAGCGTCATCCCGAGATGTTCTCTTCCTGTTTTGCCATGAGTGCTTGGCTCGACAACGAAAGGGACATCGTGGGCGGAAAGCAGACCGAAGAGAACAAATTATATCACCTGAGCATGGCTGTAAGGAGACAATCGGCCATCAAGTTCATCGAGAACCTGGACGATGAAACGAAAGCAAAACTATTGACCGTAAATTGGTTCTTTGACTGTGGTGACGATGATTTTCTTTTCGACCAGACCATCCGGCTGTATCAGCTGATGCGCGACAAGGGCATAAAAAGCGAATTGCGTGTGCGGAATGGTGTTCACAACTGGGAATACTGGCACTATTCCTTGCGTATGGCCCTCCCTTATGTGTCGCGCAACTTCGCCAAATAAGGGGGCGAACATAGTGCGCGGAAAGGGCATAGAAGCAATTTTTTCGAAAAAAAATGCTTTTATATAAGGTGTAGATGGGAAAAATCCATTACCTTTGCCGCCGAATTTCAAAATAGTACTTAGAATAATGAAGCAGAATCTGGTTATCGTGGAGAGTCCTGCCAAGGCAAAAACCATTGAAAAATTCCTAGGTCAGGACTACAAAGTACTGTCCAGTTACGGGCACATCCGCGATTTAAAGAAGAAGACATTCAGCGTAGATATAGACACCTTTACCCCCCAGTATGAAATCCCTTCGGACAAGGCCAAGATTGTGGCGCAGCTGAAAAAGTCGGCAGCCGATGCAGACATCGTGTGGCTGGCTTCCGATGAGGACCGCGAAGGAGAAGCCATCAGTTGGCACTTATATGAGGTCTTGGAGTTGAAGCCGGAAACGACTCGCCGAATCGTGTTTCACGAGATAACGAAGACGGCCATACTGGATGCCATAGAACACCCCAGGGAAATCGACCAGAATCTGGTGAATGCCCAACAGGCTCGCCGTGTGTTGGACCGTATCGTAGGTTTCAAGTTGAGTCCTGTACTCTGGCGTAAGGTGAAACCGGCCCTGAGTGCCGGTCGTGTTCAGAGTGTGGCTGTTCGCCTGATCGTAGAGCGCGAGCGTGAAATACAGAAATTCTCGGGCGAGGATGTGTATCGCATTACCGCCATATTCAGCACCGAGGATGGAGCGGAAATAAAGGCAGAGTTGAACCACAAGTTTGCCACACAAGAGCAGGCAAAGGCATTCTTGCAGAAATGTATCGGAGCCGGTTTTTCTGTACAGGATGTTGTCACGAAACCCGTAAAACGTGTTCCGGCACCTCCCTTTACCACCAGTACCTTGCAGCAAGAGGCCGCTCACAAGTTGGGCATGACAGTAGCACAGACCATGATGGTTGCTCAGCATTTGTACGAGAGTGGTCGCATTACCTACATGCGTACGGATAGTGTGAACCTCAGTTCATTGTGTCTGGGGGCCAGCAAAACGGTAGTGGCAGAGCAGATGGGTAAAGAATATGTAAAGACCCGTCAGTATCACACCCAGTCAAAGGGTGCTCAGGAAGCACACGAAGCCATCCGCCCTACCTATATGGATCAGATGCAGATCGAGGGTTCGCTTCAGGAACGTCGCCTTTATGACCTGATCTGGAAACGGACCATTGCCAGCCAGATGGCTGATGCTGAACTGGAAAAGACACAGGTCAACATTAAGATAGATGGTGTGGATGAATATTTCATAGCAACGGGTGAAGTGGTGAAATTCGACGGATTCCTACGCGTTTATCGCGAAACGCAACAGGAAGATGAAAACGGAGAAGAGACGGGCTCCATACTGCCTCCCCTTGCCATTGGACAAAACCTGGAACAGCGTCAGATGTTGGCCACACAACGTTTTGCACAGCGCCCCATACGATATAACGAAGCCAGCCTTGTAAAGAAACTGGAGGAACTGGGTATTGGACGTCCCAGTACGTATGCTGCAACCATTACGACTATCCAGCAACGTGAATACGTACAAAAGGGCGATACCAAGGGGGAAGAACGAACCTATAAGACCCTGACGGTAGAGGACGGCAAGAACATCGTAGAGGAAGAACATCAGATAATTGTCGGCAATGAACGTGGAAAATTATTGCCAACGGATATCGGTATCGTAGTAAACGATTTCCTGCAGGAGAATTTCCCTGATATCATGGATTACAATTTCACCGCAGATGTCGAAAAACGTTTCGATGATATTGCAGACGGAAATGCTTCATGGACCAGTGTCATCAGTGATTTCTATGCCGACTTTGAACCCCTTGTCGAGAAATCGGCCAATTCCAGGACTGAACACAAGGTCGGGGAGCGAATGCTTGGCTATGACCCCAAGACAGGTGCGCCTGTCACGGTAAAAATTGGCAGATTCGGTCCTGTTGCACAGATGGGTAGTGCCGATTCCAAGGAAAAACCTCGTTTCGCACAGCTCAAAGCGGGTCAAAGCATGGAATCCATTACATTGGATGAGGCGTTGGATTTGTTCCGCTTACCTAGGGTTATGGGTGAATATGAGGGAAAGCCGGTAATTATCGGTGCCGGAAGGTTTGGGCCTTATGTTTCCCATGGCGACACTTATGTTTCAGTGCCGAAAAACATGGATCCATTGACCATGACGTTCGAAGCCAGCGTCATCCTGATTCACAAGAAATATGTGGAAGATCAAGAACGTCACCTGAAGAAATTCGAGGGTGAAGACTTGGAAATTCTGAACGGTCGATACGGCCCATATATAGTATATAAAGGTGCCAATTATCGTTTGCCCAAGACAATGCATGATCGTGTCCAGGAACTCACGTTGGAAGAGTGTATGGAGGTGATCAATAATCAGGAAGAAAAGCCGGCTGTGGTTAAACGTCGCTATACACGAAAGAATTCTTAGCTGAATTTGTATTTTCAATGATAAGAGTTATCTTGGTTGGTTATATGGGCTCTGGCAAGACAACGGTCGGCCGTCAGCTTGCCTTGGCTTTGGGAGTCCAATTTTACGATCTCGACTGGTATATCGAAATGAGATACCATCGTTCCGTTGCCCAGTTATTTGCGGAACGAGGTGAAGAGGGATTCCGCGAACTTGAACATAATATGTTGCACGAGGCGGCAGAGTTTGAAGACGTTATCTTAAGTTGTGGAGGCGGAACGCCATGTTATTTCGACAACATGGAATATATGAACTCCTTGGCGGAAACCGTATATCTGAAAGCATGTCCTGAAGTCTTGGCTGCACACTTACAGATGGGAAAGGTTGAACGCCCGCTAATCAAGGGTAAAACAGGTGACGATCTGGTGGAATACATTCGCGAGTCCTTGATGTCGCGTGAACCATATTATATAAAGGCAAAGCACGTATTGGACGTAAATCTTCTGGATAATCACCAAAAAATACAGACGACAGTACAGTTGCTTCGTGATGAATTAAACCTATAGACAGAAATCAGATGGAGGCATTAACGGTAATAAAAGTAGGTGGGGGAGTTGTGGAAAACCCGGAAACCCTGAATGCCTTGTTGTCCGACTTTTCTGCCCTTTCGGGGCGTAAGGTGCTGGTGCATGGCGGTGGTCGTAGCGCAACACGTATTGCGGCTAGTTTGGGTATAGAAAGCCAAATGGTGAACGGCCGTAGAGTGACCGATGCTCAGATGCTGGATGTTGTGACGATGGTCTATGGCGGTTTGGTAAATAAAACCGTAGTTGCGGGTTTACAGGCGTGTGGTGTAAATGCGTTGGGACTCACAGGGGCAGATATGAATGTCATTCTTAGCCATAAACGCATAACCAAGGATGTTGATTATGGTTGGGTCGGTGATGTGGATAAGGTAGATGGCCGTATGCTTTCCGAACTGATAGAAAAAGGTGTTGTTCCCGTGATGGCACCTCTTACACACGATGGAAAGGGTCATATGTTGAATACGAATGCCGATACCATTGCCGGAGAAGTTGCTTGTGCTTTGGCACCCTATTATGATGTCACATTGACCTTCTGTTTCGAGAAAAAAGGTGTTCTGCGTGATGCCGAGGATGAAGGGAGTGTCATTCCACGCATAACTGAACAAGCTTTCTATCAGTATGTTTCAGAAGGTGTGATAGCCGGTGGTATGATACCAAAACTTGAGAATGCCTTCCACTCAATAACAAGGGGGGTGAAGCGGGTTATCATTACGCACTCCGATGACATAGACGGGAGTCACGGTACGTTGGTTGAGGGAGAGTGAACGATTTATTCTTCCCGGAATTAATTATAAAGGTATAGCCGACAGAATCTCTTCTGCCATTCGTGCGTCTTCTTTCAATTGGGTACGCAATGCGTCCAATGACAGGAACGTACGTTCCGTACGAAGTTGGCGGTAGAGATCTAACTGAATGTTTTCTCCATACAGATTACCTTGGTAGTGAAGCAAATGCACTTCCACGGAAATGTCCATCCCATTTTGTAAGGTCGGTCGTTGTCCGATATTCAGCATCCCGTTGTACTTTGTTCCGTCCGGAAGGGTCGCGCGAACGGCATAGGCAGCACATGGTGGCAGAATCTTACAGGCATCTACCGACAGATTGGCCGTAGGAAATCCCATCTGCCGACCAACTTGATGCCCCTCAATGATGAGCCCCTCTATTTGGTATGGATGTCCTAACATCCTGTTTGCAGCAGGCAAGTCGCCTTCTTGTATGGCCTTTCGTATGATGCTACTGCTAATTTTCTCTCCCACTAATTCTTTTGCCGGAACCACCTTTATGCCCAACTCGTCCCCCCATCGAATATAGTCCTCGTGTGTACATTTGTCATGGCCAAAACGGTGATCATAGCCGATTACCAGCACCTCAACATTCAATTGCTCCTGCAGGATGTGCAGCATAAAATCCCGTGCAGACATACGGCTCATCTCTTCCGTAAAGTCCAGGAATTTCATGGAATCTATCTCGGAAGATAGCAGTAGTTGTTTCCGTTCCGATAGTGTGGATAACAGTTTTGGGGAATAATCACAGGACAGCACTTGACGTGGATGCTCGTTGAAAGTTACCAACATTGAATGTAAATGGCGTTGGATAGCCTCCTCGCGTACCTGTTCTATCAGGTGGCGATGCCCACGATGAACACCATCGAAAAAGCCTATTGTAGCAACGTTCCTTCTCATTTTCGGAGTGCAAAATTAGGCAAATATCCTTGATGAACCAAATTTTTCATTCATACATTTGCATAATTGCGTGGAAACATCTACCTTTGCAACGCAAAAAAGGAAAAGCCTTTGAAGCATTGGACTTGTAGCTCAGTTGGTTAGAGCAACAGACTCATAATCTGGAGGTCCCTGGTTCAAGCCCAGGCTGGTCCACGCTAAAAATCAAGCACTTACGAGCAATCGCAAGTGCTTTTTTCTTTCTCTGCGTAAACAATGCGTAAACAAACTGTTTGAGTTTACGCAATTTGCGTGTTTGAGTTTCTTTGAAGTTCCCTGATATTACATTGTCTTAAAAGCATCTTGTTTTTCCTACCTCTCGGATTCAAAACATGGGGATAGACCTACGTCCTCTAATAGTCTCGGCAAACTAATAGGTTCCTACAAGTACAATTTCTGGAAAAAGGGAAGAGTATAGAGAGGTTATCGACCTCCGAAATAGTGGCAAATGTGTCAACACAGTTCAAAGAATGAAGAAAGAGTTTGTATAAGAATAGCTTGTTGTCGTATATTGAGACATTTATGTAAAAGATGACCAAAGTTTCTCACCCTTTGAAAGGTGATATTAATTTGATTTATATTGATCAATGAGTACCCTTAAATGCTACTTCTTACTCATTTTTGCCCAACGTGTACCCAATACAGCATTTTCGGGTACACGTTTTGGCAAAATTAATATCATTCTACTTCTTTTGGGTACATATCTTATTTGAAAATTGATTCTATCGTTTTGTTTTTTTGTTCTGTTAAATCACTATAGTTTAGAAACAGATTACACGAACATTGACATAATAATTCTCGCGACCTTTTTTTACCTTTTCAAACAGGTTTTAAGCCCATGAGCTAAGTCGAATCCATTGCCTATAAGAACAATCCTATTCATCTACAATACTTTCTAATGTGGTTACAAATGGAAGATATCTGATTTCACCTCTTCGCTGAGTCTTTAGGATATTTACATTTCCTAAATCTGCTGATTGCTGAAGATTATAATCCAACAACAGATACTTTACAGCATCCTTATCCATTCGGATTAGGTATTCTGATGGAACAGCATCCTTATCAACCAATACCGGTTCTCCGGTCAACAGATAGGCCTTAGGATTACTCCAATAATGAAACATTAAGTATTTAATGCTCTTGTATGCTGCCATCTGTTCGCCCTTCAACATATCTTCTTTTATGCCCAATGCGATTTTGCCCGCAGACTCCGTCTTCTGGCGTGCGCCACTTCCAATGGCGTACATCAGAACCAAATCCAAGTTGCCATTAGTCAACTCATTACGTTTAGTATTTGGCAAGTCAACAGGAATGCTACCATAGATGAAGATATCTTCAGCCGCCATCATCATTTCTTCATGTTCTTCAATTGGTGCATACATGGAAATAACGGGAGTAGAGCTATTCTTTACATTGCTAGAATCTATATTTTCGTTCTCCTTGAAATTCTCCACTTGCTCCATTACTTCGCGGAACACTTCAGGAGTGTACTGTGGAGGATAGCCATTTTTGACAAGGCAAATCTTGATGTCTTGTTTCAACTGGTCACGAACTCGCTGGTTATTGAGCCAATCGGCAAAGGACGATTTTGCATCAATGATATCTCGGATCTTACATGCAAGACTTTTACACTTATCGTTGATAACAACACCATCCATCTCTTTATCTTCCCCGTATTCGAAATTGTTCTTGTCTCGTAACTACTCAGCGAACCTCTTTCTTGTC
>JAZLIY010000134.1:0-50764 GCA_045617645.1 Bacteroidaceae bacterium
ACTTCTCTGTTAATCAGAGAAATACACTACAGAAACGATCTCGTTTTTCATCAATACGAACATTTCCGAGGTTATTACTGCTTATCAATGAGTTAGTCCTTAAAAATGGTCTCGTGTAAAATGTTTATTTTGAACACCCTACCCATAGGGCAAAACATGATGTTATCAAAATAAAGGGAAGTAAGTACTTCCGTGTTAAAATCGGGGAAGGGGATTTCATTGCTTATTACAAGAGAAACGAGTGGTTATTTGTTTATTTATCACTTGGCCGAATCGGCCTTTATCATGCCGGATGCCATAATTTTTTCTTTCGGAAAGACACTATAGGCTGCGGCAAGAAGACCATTCACCTGTTGAGCCGACATAGGAGATTGATGGGCATAATGCCATTGAAGCCCAAGTCTTTCATACTTAGTCTGGCAAATGCCGTTAAAAGCACATAGCTCCCAGCGTTCAACCACGTCGGAAAGATGGGACGACAGGAACGTTCCAATCTTGCGGACATTGTCTTCTGTTGCCGTAGCATCGGGTATGAGTGGAGTCCGAATCCATAGGTGGACAGCTCTGGAAGACGTTCGGATATACTGAGCAATATAGAGTAGATTAGAGAGAATATGCTCATTGGGTAAGCCCGTATAATGTAAATGCTGCTCAGAATCGAATATCTTCATATCATACAGCACATAGTCCGTATAGGGTAATAACGCCTCCAGATTCTTTTGCGGGGCGGCTCCACACGTATCAAGGGCTGTTGTAATGCCACGGGACTGAAGAGACTTGAAGACTTCCACTATAAACTCATACTGCAATAGAGGCTCCCCACCGGAAAACGTGACTCCACCGGAATTCTCCTTATAGAAATGCTCATCTTTCAAAAGTTCTCTCAACAGGCTTTCCACATCGTACAGTTGTGCCTCCGGAGTCATTGCTTCCGACGGACACGCTTCGGTACATTTAAGGCAGGCCAGGCATTTCCTCCTGTCTATGTGCACTCCTTCGCCATCCATACTGAGTGCTCCGTTTTTACAGGCGTCCTTGCAAGAGGCGCAACCGATGCAATGCGTCTTGTCCCACCAAGGCTCATTTCTCTTGGAGATAGATTCCGGATTCTGACACCACAGACAATGAAGCGAACAGCCCTTGACAAAAACCGTAGTACGCATACCCGGTCCATCATGGGTGGTACCATGCGATACGTCGATGGCGGAGAGTTTCATTTCTTCTGCAGCTTTTTCATTATGGGACATGTTGTCTTCTTAACTCATTGTCTGGTGATTCACGCGATCCACGAAATCTCGCTGATAATCTTTCGACATGGTAATGAAACGGGTGCAGTACCCTGTAACTCTGACTACAAGGTTCTGGTATTCCGGCTTCTCGGGATGTTCTATGGCATCCTCCAGTTTCTTCAAGTCAAGTATATGGAAATTTATTTGCATACCTCCACCTTTGAAGAAGGCGTTCGAGAAGTCTCGTATATAGGCATATCTCTCCTCCTTGCCGTCAAAGAATTTTGGTTGTATGTCCACCTGTATAGAGCCTCCCATGAACTTTCTCATATCAACCGAAGATGCCGAATTTGCCAAGGGGATAAGTCCACGTTTGCTGGCTCCCATCTGCGGATTGATGCCATGAGCCAGAGGATCTCCCTTATGGCGTCCGTCCGGCGAAGCCAAGAACGTATCTTTTGCCTCCACATGCGTCATAAAGGAGAACAGGGAGGGTCGCATGGGTTGTGCACCACGCTGGTTGTAATAGCCCTCTGCCACCTGCTGCATCGTATCGCACACTCTTACAAACATATCGTCTGCCGTGTCATTTCCATTGCCGTACTTGGGCTGACAAAGGAAGCGTTGACGCATTATCTCGTTGTCTTTCCAGTCTTCGCCACAAGCTTTTACTACCTCGGAAAGGCTATACATCTTCTTTTCAAATACCAGTTCCCGTATAGCGGTAAAGGAATCTGCCACATTAGGAATTCCCAATATGTTGAGTGAGCTATACTGCCAATCCACTCCTCGGGGAGCATCTACGTCAAGCCCACGTTCTATCGGTCCATAGGAAATCAGCGACGTGTACATTTCCGGCTGACTTTCACCGCGTACTTGGTCAATGGCAGCTTCTGCCGTCTGGTAAGCCTTCATTGTGCGGTGAAGTTCATTCACATAAACCTGATAGAGAGATTCAAAGTCAGCCACATTCTCTTCTACAGCCTTACGCAGAGCCCGTTGCATCACTTCAAACACGCGGATTTCACTCGTGTCGTGCCCGCACCATTCCTGTCCGGGTATGCAATACCATTGACAACCGGCGTAAACCACCTTCCAGGCTTCCTCTTCCGGTATGCCCACACGAAGTTGTGACGCATACATCAAATCCCAGTTTACCAATACGGGAATACTTTCGCCATGGCGGGCCAAGACATCACAGGCATACGCATAATAATCCGGGTCTATGTCCGAATGCCACATCACGCCCAAATTGTTGTAGTCACCTATCAGGTCGTATGCCTCCAGAGCCACCCAGCTCATCTCGTTCGTAGCATCTTTGCCCGATGCATCGCGTCCTGAAAAAGAGAAGAACTGTCCTCTGAGCTTCATGTACATCTCGGCCAGATATTCACGGGCCATCTGTCTCGTCAGCGTCCCATCCTCTATCCCCTTTTTATAGAAAGGCATCATAAAGAGGTCCAGACGTCCATAGCCGTTGCCATGCCCCACCACACGGTCAAACATGATGGAAAACTGGATGGCCTGTACGGCTTCGTGATAGGTGGCAGGGGCTTCATGGGCTATCTTACGGCAGCATGCTGCAATCTGGGCGAAACGGGATTTCTCTTCTGGCTCTTGCGCCTCTTCATAAAGTTTCTCTGCCAAGGCGGCATAGTTCTCTATATAATGAATACAACCCAGACAAACATGTTCCAGGCCTCGCAAATACGAAGCGCGGCGTTCGTTCTTCAGGTCGGAATATTTCTGAAGGCTCTTTCGTATGCGTTCCAGAATCTGGTCATAGCCCTGCGTCAAAATAATTTCCAGGTCGGGACAAGTATGTCCATAGGCGGCAGGTATGCCACCCAGACGGACCGACTCGTCATACTTCTTGCATATTTCTTCCGCATTGTCTGCCTGTCGCCATCCTTGCTGACCACAGGGGCGTACACAACCAATCTCCCAGTATATCTCACCCACGATTGTTTCGCAAGGGTAAATATGGGGTTCCATGTTTTCAAGCAGGAAGCGATAATCCTCGCCCCATTGCTCGCTGCTCATTCTATAACCCTGCTTACGGCTGGGCAGCTCGTCCATCTTGGGAAACGGTCCGATGTTCAGCCAACATCTATGGTCACCATAATCACCAAACTGACGCATTCCGTCGGGCTTGGACAGTTCCTGGTTGCGGGCCTCAAGTGTCCTGATGCGTTCCGATTGCTCAAATTTCGGAACAAACGATAATTTATAACTTTCTTCCATATTCCTTTTTTTTAGCCTAATAGCCATGCAAAGATAATCTTTTTTCTCTGAATCCGTACATTCTTGATTGTTTTTTTTACATAGAACGGTTTTTCATAATATCACTTTACTTTGATGCTGGCATCTGCCTTCCGTTCGAACCGTTCCATTATCACTGCACAGCTCGCATCGCCGGTCACGGACATCATGGTCCGTCCCATATCGACAATGCGGTCTATGCCTGCCGCAATGGCCACACCCTCTACCGGTAGGTCTGCGGATGCGAATACCATAGCCATCAGTGCCAGCGAGCCTCCGGGTACGCCGGGTGTGCCGATGGATGCGATGGTGCTTGCGAATGCGATGGAAAGATATTGATTGATTGTGAGGTCAATGCCGCAGCAGCGTGCTATGAAGACTGATGTTACGCCCAGATAGATTGCTACTCCATCCATATTGATGGTGGCACCGAGAGGGAGGACGAAGTTGGAAATGTTGCCCCGTACACCCAGCTTTCGGGTGCATTCCGTGGTGACGGGCAGCGTGGCTAATGACGAATCGCTGGACAAGGCGAACATCATGGCGGGGAACATTTCTTTGAAGAACTTGTGCGGAGTGACTTTGCCCATGCCCCAAACGCAACTGGAATAGACAATAATGGCATGAAGCAGGAAGCACAGGAAGTTCATGCCGATGAGTGCGGTGTATGTACCAAGAATGCGAATCCCGTTCTCGGCCACCACGGGACAGAGCAGACAGAATACTCCGATGGGCGACAGATTCATGATGAAGCCGAGTATGGCTGAAATGACTTCATTGGCGGAAACTGTCAGATTGGCCAGCGGTTCGGCCTTGTGTCCGACCTTGACGATGGCAAAACCAGTGAACAGCGCTATGATTATGACCTGCATCATGTTGGCATTGCTCAGCGGTTCGACGATGTTGCCAGGGAACATGTTGATGATCTGATCCATGAAAGAAAATTCGGTGTACTGTCCGGAAGATGTTCCGACAGGCAGACAGACAACAGGAAAAACGCCCTTCAGCAATGTGGAAACCAGAAGTCCCAGCACTACGGCCACTACGGTTGTCGCCATGAAGTATACGACGGTACGCAGACCAAGGCGGCCCAGCGCGGATATGTCCTTCATGGAGATCATGCCTGTGATAATGGATAGCAGTACGAGAGGTACCACTATGAACTTGAGAAGATTCAGAAAGATAGTACCGAAAGGCTTGATGTAGTTGTCGGTGAACTCCACATGGTTCTGCAGCAGCAATCCTATGGCTAATCCTAACACAAGTGCCAGACCAATCTGTGTTGTAAGTGTGAGTGTTATCCTGCGCTTCTTCATTCTTTCAATATGATCCTATTGTATTCTTTCGTGCAAAGGTACGAAATTAAATGCTCTATGCATAATGTGCAGGACATTTTTTGCAAAACTGTGTCTATCATTCAATTTCGCATGTAGCTTAAAATTGGTAATTGGTTGTAGATTTAACCAATAACCGAAATTTCTTGGCATTTATGTGCCGTATGTCGGGAAAAGTTCATACCTTTGTCTAATAAATTAGTGGAAAATCAATCTAATGCGACAAATACTTTGTCTTGTTTATACTGGTCAAGCACACTCAACGATGAAGGGAAGCCTTATCGTGAGTTTTTCCAGTGGGATGAATCAAATTCAAAATTAAAAATAGACATAAATATTGAAAGTCCTTGCTATTGGGCGATTGGCATCCGTCTCGTAACGGATGTGAAATAGCTCATCAGGAACCCGCACAGCGGGGAAACATCACATAGCAAATGGGGGCGCACACCGCGCCCCCATTTCTTTTGGCGATTATATATTCATGTTTCGCATGTGGGTAAAAAGCGAGTCAGCGGAAAAACACAGGGAGCGGCATCAGACAATGGTAGCCTGTCATGGCAGGGCAGGGCTTGAATGAAGGCCTAATATGAGACTTTTCGATTGAAATGCTTGGCATCACCGATGCTTTTTCATACCTTTGAGCTGACGCTCGAAGATACTCTCGCTCGGATTTGCTCAAATAAATTTGGCAAATCGCTCACTTATTCGTATCTTTGCCAATGGAATGCTCTCAACTTGTTAACAAGTTTCGTCGTTTTTGTTAACAAGTAGAGCCAAACTTGTTAACAAGTTGGACAAAAAGTATCGACACTATTAATAAAAAGGATTATGGCACTGAATGTAAAAGTAAAGATTGTGAACAATCACATTGTCAACGAGCCGGTAGCCTGTGCCCGGCTGGTGAACCAAAACATGATGAGTTTCGATGAGTTCTGCGACTTTATGGCCGAGGGCAGTACGGTGACAGCTGCCGATGTGGCTGCCGTGATGAAGCACCTGGAGAAGAGGCTGCCCATGTTGTTCGAGATGAACCACAAGGTGAAGATCACTCCGTCGGGCCTGCTGTTGCGCCCATCCGTAAAGGGTTCCATCACGCAGTCACAACTTCGGGAACGACTGACGGAACAGGCGAAGGAACGCCCGGACATAGACGTGAACCGACGATTGGAGGAAAGCGACCTGACCGTAGGCGACCTGTCGGCGCACATCGCCATGGTCATACCCAAGAAACTGGAACAGGCCATCGTGGGGAGGGTGGAGTTCAACAGGCAATAGAAAAGGCAAAACACGTATTATGGTCGAATTTGACCACTTTAGAAAGCAGGCAGTCTGCCGAGTTTCGTGCTGATTGCTTCTTCACGAAGAAATCAGCCGACCTTGTCGTAAAAATTTGATGATCAAATTACCTTATTCTGATTAAATCCATCGGGCTTAGTTATTTTACAAACCATTTCTTTCCAGATTGGATGTAGAGGCCGGAGGGCAAGGCCTGTTTGTCCTTCACCATGCGTCCCATTAGGTCGAAGATGCGATTGTCGGTGAATTTTCCGTTGGCAAAGGAGGCGTCCACACGGGTTACGACATCCACATCGCCAAGGCCATACACCTGAGCCTCGGTAAGGGGCTCATCCCAAAAGGCAATGCCCGTGACCCTTGTATTGATGCGTTCGCCATTCTCGTCACAGAAGAAAAGCACTCCCTTTGGATCAATGTTCCATCGATTGCACTCGACATTCTCGAACATCATCACGCCATTGATATACAAATTGGCTTTTCCAGCGTTGTTAACCATAACGATGCGCATCCAAGTTCCGCCCTGAACGTTGCCGAAATACCCCGTGGTACCGATACCAATCTGACCTTTGTAGGTAAAGAGGTCGGCATCATCGCTGTTTTCGATGTTTGTCTGAAGAATGGCGTTGTAGTTATCAGTAGAGGATAGGTTTACATCCCACTTGACAGTATAGGTATCCACGGCACTCTCACGCTCCAGAGGCATGTACAGGCAGGCATCGCCAGGAAGGCTGATGGCACCATCGCCCATCTTTATGCCTTCGCACCATCCGATGCCCGCCTCGGCGATGGTCTCGCGTACAGTCAGGCCATAGTTGCAGTTGGCAGGAAGGAGGCAGAGCGTACCTTCGCTGCATGCCATCGGATCCTCAGGGTCATCAAAGTTCCAGACTCCTGCAGCGGCAGGTGCCTGTTGGGCTTCGGGATGGAATTCTTCAGCGACGAAGGTGGCGGTGATGGGTTCTGAGGCATTCTCATACGAATCAATGGCTGTGACCACTACATCGTAGGTGTATCCTGGTTTCAGGTTGTTCAGCGTATAAGAGATGGTATCGGGCATATCGGTGTTTAGGTAGAACTGCGAGAACACAGAACCTTCCATTATGCTACTTCCACCGGTTTTCAACCTCACATGGTAACAGAACACGCAGTTCTCATCCTTGGCCTGAGGAATGTTGACAACGGCGCTGGTGGCACTAGCCTTGATGTCGAGTTTGGCATCTCCGAAGGTGGGAGCGGGCAGACCGTCACGTAAGGTGATTTTGTTGGGATTGTCATATAAATCACGCACGTCGCCATAACAGAACTGGCTGCCGTCAAAGGGTTTCTTCAGCACCCAGCGATGCTCAGGGTCAATCTCAATGTTGCGACGGGTATCGAGACGGATAACCTCGATGTCGCCGTCGCTGTTTTCCCGTACAATGAGGCCTTCATTTACCTGCGTGTATCCCTGAGGGTGACTGCCTTCATCTACGTGAGGCGTACTGATTTCGGAATAGGAGCTGGTGCCGGTATTAATGGCGGTGAAATAGTTCTTATTCGAAGATTTGGGGTTGGCACCCTGGTGGATACTACGTGGGTCGCCTATGGGGTAGTGGCTGTGACCGGCGAATACAACCGCCTGAGGATATTGGTTGAGGATGGGGCTCAGGACACCCATCGACCAGTCACTCTCCAACTCAGGCCATGTAGCAAAGCACGTTCGGCGTAGAGGAACATGTGTAAAAACAAAGATGGGCTTGCCAGGACACTCGTCGGAGGCACGTTCCAAGGCTTCTTTGAGGAAATCGGTAGCACTGGCTGGATAGGCTTTCCAACCCACCGATACCCGGTCCCTATCATTGATGTCATCCGTGCGCATACTGATGGAAATGAATGGATATCCCTTAATCACGCGATAGGTGTTCAGAGGATAGGGCTCATCGTTGTTGAACACGCTCAGCACATCCATAAAGGCCTGATAGTTGCCCTGCATATTATCGTGGTTGCCCATCATAAGGATGTATTCGAAGGTATTTGGACAACTGAAGTTCTCCTTGTTGAGGAAACAGTCACGGAACATGGCAAACTCACTTGCGTCACCCGTCTGCGACAAGTCACCGCAGACGGCAAGAGCATCAAGGTTGCCATGGGCCGTCAGGTTACGTAATGCATTGGAGACACGTACATTGGCACCGCCACCGATACCATCATCGAAATGTACGTCCGAGATAACGGCAAATTGGAGAGGCTCCTGTGCCTTCACGACATTTGGCAGTATGAACATCAGTGCTACTACAAACATGCTTTTCTGAAAGAGCATTCGTTTCATCTTGTTTCTAATTTTATAAAACAAACCTTATTCCTATGGTCTCATCATTTATTTTTTCACGTGCAAAGTTAGGCCAATAATTTCAAAAAAGAAAATATTTAGTGGTAAATGTCAAGTTTTCCAGTACGATTTAATAGAAAATAAAAATAAAGGCCAAGGCCCACCGTCGTCATCAGAATAGGCAAGCAGTATTATATGTATTACTCTCAGGATCCAATGGATAAGGACAAGAGACCAGCCGGTGTGAACGGAGAGGTGGCAAACTGGCATTGCGGTGTGGCAAAAAACAAGGATATGATAAACTGGATCCGTGTTTCCGACATAAAACGCTATAACACCAAGGGAGAAGAAATAGGTTATGACGCACCACCTTGCGTAAAGTCGTTCGATGGGCAGAGACGGCAGACCCCTATCTCCTCTTTGTCTTGTTTATACGAATTGAAATTTTAACGCTCCAGATCATCCCAATCATCGGTCCGGAACGGAACGGCAGGGATTCCGAAGTTGCTCTTGAGGTTGCCCGGACCCCAGTTGCGGAAGGCATAGCGTACTGCCACGGGTTCGGAAACCTCTTCCGACCACACAAGCACGTCCTTTCCCCAGTTGGCCATGGCGTGGGCCTTATGGAATACCCGGTCTGCGCCTGCGATTTCGAAGCCTTCGAGGTCTTCACCGCGTGGACCGACACAGTCTGCCATACCGCTATTGTACGTCTTGAAAAAGAGGGTGATGCTCTTTCCCGGCGTAGTGGCCTTGCCACGCACGACAGGCTTATCGTTGATGACCATGTGGTCGTATGTCGGGGCCGTAGCATCGAACGGCTTGATGCCGTAGTCGTTCTGAAGGACGAGATAAGCGAGTCTGACAGCTGGAGTCTTCTTGTCAATCGGATGGATATTGTCGAAGATGCCGAGGTCGGTGGTGGTTACCATTCCGCTGTGGGGTATGGTCTCCAGTGTCTTCTTCTGCGCTTCAAGGAAATAGCCTGTCTTGAACCCTTCCGGGTCATTGCACCAGAAGGGTGAAAGCTGTACGAAATAGAATCCGGCGTCTGGATTGTGGAACTTCTCGCGCATCATGCTGACATAGGTTGTCTGAAGACGTGTGTACTGTTCCGCCCTGTCCCTGTTTGTACATCCCTGATACCACAGCATGCCCTTGAAGGTATAAGGCTCGAGCGCTGCCACTTGTCCGTTGTAGAGGGCGCATGGAGTCAATACGTCAAATTTTGGATCTTGAGCATCGAGAGCCGAAAGATTGAACTCTCCGGGGAAATCCTTCTCAAGCGTCGGCCTGTCAATCCATGACTCGATGCTGCTTCCTCCATAAGAGGATACGATGACACCCACAGGGACATCCAGCACACTTTGGAGATAGGTTGCGAAGAACCAGGCCAGGGCACTGGAACGTACGACCACATCGGGGGTGTTCTCCTCCCATTTGCCTCCGCACTCATATTCCGGATTGGCTGTCATCCGGCATGGGGGCTCGAATATACGCACCGGGGTAGTGGCCTTGGCTGAATAAACGGCCTCTGACGCTCCTTCGGTCGGGGAACTTGGATAGCCGCTCATTCTCATGTACATATTGGACTGGCCGGAGCAGAACCATACTTCTCCTATGAGGACATTGGATACAGTGAGGGTTTCTCCGTCAGAGAAATCGATGGAATACGGCCCTCCTGCCTTTGGCGTGCTGACCTTGGTCATCCACTTGCCAGTCTCCTGATCCGCCTTGACACGAATCTTCTTCTTGGCCCATGAAGGGGAAATGGTAACGGTTTTCCCTGGAGTGGCCGTGCCCCAGAGCGCAGCATCGGTCTGCTGTTGCAGTACCATATTGTCGCAAATGACAGAAGGCAGTCCAACCTTTGCCGACAGGCTGAAGGTCGTGAAAATGAAAACGGCTGAAACAAATAGCTTTCTCATATTGGTTATCGGATATAAAAATGAATTTACTGCAGTAGTAATTCCAAATATTAATGTCTTTTTTCTTTCAAATTGTTTTGTGAATATTTTTATCTAATGCTTATGGTTATCATATTCTGGTTGAAGCGGAAGTCGTATTTCATCTTCATGCCGAAGCCGTGGACAATCTTCAAGCCCAAACCTTCGTTTTCTTCCCTGTACTCTATTGGATTGAACGGTTTGCCGTCATCGTGGATGGATATAATGCTGTCGGTTGCTCGGACATCGACATATCTTGCATGACCATGCTGGATTATGTTCTTCAGCAGTTCCTCGACGCACAGGACGAATCGTCCGGCACTTTCCTTTCCCTGCCCTTGACTCAGCAAGAACTCCTTCAAGTCCTTGGTGCTTTCGCCCAGTGCTTCTATCGTGGTGTCAACCGTCACATCATATATCTCCTTGATATCATTTCCTGGAATGAGGAGAAGCGGCATCAACGAGTTGTTCCTGCTACGTATTACGGCAGTCGTGACCAGGATTATCACTGCGACGGCAACTTGCCCGAGGAAGAAGCCAAGCCAACCGCCTTTCAGCAGCCAGAAACCGAGCATCGGGAACAGGGTCTGTCCAATTGAAAGAAAAAGAGCCAGTTTCTTGTGCTCGTAGAGCTGGAACACAGGCATCAGGTTATACAACAAAGACTGCATTATGATATTCAACGAGAACAAGGGTAGAGCCTTGAGAATAATCGGCAGCGAGGCCTCACTTGTTGCACCCAGCATTTTTGATATCTGCGCCGGGAAAAGGACAAGCGCGGCGGAATAGACGGCAAGGCAGACCGCCAGGAACATATATGCCTTGCGCATAAGAAACCTCATTCCACGGTCATCTCCAAGCCCCTTGAGTATGGAACCGACAGGTTGGATGGTACGCAGCGTTCCCGTAAGGAAAATCATTGAGAACGCGAAAAGCTGCATACACACGGCAAGGGTAATAAGGCCTCCGTCACCGAGGTAATTGCTCGCGATGCGGTTGTTGCCCACATACTGTACGGAGAGTAGCACTGTACTAAGGAAAAGCGGCAGGCCAAATGAAAGAATCCGACCGTATCCGATATCGCCGGGATGCGGCCGGTTCAGGCGTATGGTGTTCTTCTTCCGGAAATGCGGAAGAGTCATCAGGATGCAGACAAAGTACATTATGAAGGTCGCCCAGGCAGCACCCGCAATGCCCCAGCCGCAATATTTGATGAAGATGATGTCAAAAAAGATATTGAAGACATTTCCAACTATGACTGCCCGCGAAACAATCTTCGGAGAACCGTCCACGGTTACGAACTGGTTGAATGTGTACATCATCAGCTGGGGTATGGCCGACAGGACAGTCACATGCAGGAAACTGTTTGTCATCCCACGCAGATTTTCGGAATCGCAAAGCAGTTGGGACAGTGGGTTGAATGCCAGCAAGGCACCCGTCGTGAAAAGGAATCCAAATATGAGTGAGGTGATGAACGAGAAAGTGAACAACTTGTTCGCCTTGACCTTGTCACCTTTTCCGATAGCCATTCCGGCAAGTATCGTTGAACTAGACACATACAGACATGAAACTGCGAAAACAGCCTGAAGCACAGGCTTGCTTAGATTGACGGCCGCAAGACCCTCAGAGCCGATGAGATTGCCGACGATCGACGCATCGACAATGTTGGCCACCTGTGTGGCGGCAACGGTAAGGACCGATGCTCCCAGATACTGATTAAATGCTTTGTTTATGAGTGTTGGTCTGCGTTGCTGCATAGAAATGTAATGATGTTAGTGTAATTATCTTAATGAAAACGAAGGGGCTTTGGCTTCAGAACTATACAAAAGATCAAAATCCAGTCCCAGAGCAACAATCTCTTTTACAAACGCATTGAAATACACATCTTCCCGCCAATCCTGCATGAATACAATATAGAACCATCCGTCAGCGGCAGTGACCTCAAGGAGGATTCCTATTCCAATCGGTTCACCAGCCGGGAAAAGTGCTTCGATGTGTTTATCGCATGTCCCAAAAGATTTTTTTCCAGAATAACTTATCGCAAATGTAGTTTGTTTGAAAAACAATTCCATTCCCTGGGCAATTGCATTGAACTTGTCCTGAAGAGACGGAAGGGCGTTTACAACTTCGCATGCAGCCTTTAAACCGGCAACGGTATGGAGTAGGACGCTCGGGTCGGAATGGTAGAGAATTTGACCGCGCATAATAGTATTTTGCTGTTCAATGGACATGTTCCTCATAGCGCGTTCGTACACAAGTGGAAGGGTGGTTACCATGTTGCGATGAGATTTCACAGCATTCACCACATTGCGATAGTCGCAATAAACCTGAGCGATGATTGGATCTATGTGATCTGGGTGCAGCTTGTCAATAGCACGACTCATGAGAATTGAAAGTATTGTATTTGGTGTGCCATCGCTACTTTTGCACAAGGACATTAACTGCTTCTCGTTGATTCGTATAAAATGCTGGTGTTGTTGCGAACGCACGACTAACCCCTGTTCTTCAAGACGGAGAGCCTTATCCGGAGTTTTTGGTATGGGAAGAAGGTTGTCCACCTCCGGCAACGCTACGGTGAAGGGGTCAAGATACTCTGCAGGATCGATAGGGGTGCCCGGTAGCCAGACTCCCGGCATATCCACCTCTTCATTATAGCGCATCCTGCAATAATAATACATCAGCGTGTGGAGTACGGGACCACGTCCGCGTCCGTCGAAAATGGCGTGTACGTTGTTGAAGAAGATATCCTTGCCGAAGTATGTCAGGGCAAACAAATGATAGTTGGATTCTGCTCCGCCCAATGTCATGGGCTGGTCTGACTCCTTAACAACGAGAGGCAGGTCATTGTCTTCCAGCGCATAGCCGGTGGCATCAGCAACGATGCGTTTCTTGAGATACGGATATCGTGTCATCGTGATGTCCAATGCTTTTTTTAAAGCTTCACCATCAATATCATCCTTCATGTGCAGGATGTATCGGAACGATTTGGATATGCTTTCATTCAAGCAGTAGTAGTCAAGAGTGTCGCAGAAAAAACTTTGCATGATACGTATCTTTAATTAAATAAATGTCCGAAATGTTTCCAGATGAGATCAAAATACCTCTGATCCATATTTGAATTACTGGTGATGACAAATACGAGTTCCTTGTCTGGTACGACTATTATATGTCTGCCGAGTAGTCCTTCGGCGCGGTATGAATGATACCTTCCCTGCCATACGTAATAGCCGTATCCCATGGAATGGTCATTCTCTGGGTCGTTTAACATCTCTGGGTCCATTTTTGGTGTAAAAGCACTCAGAGGGGCGGATGCCACCAGATTCGATGTCATGGTGTCAACCCATTTCTTAGAAACCAGTTGGTGACCGTTCCATTGACCATGCTGCAGAAGAAGTTGTCCTATTTTTGCCATGTCTTCGGTGCATATCTGTACGCCCCATCCTCCGAGACATGTTCCTGCTGGGCTGTTTTTCCAACTCAAATCGGTGATGTGCATGGGCTTCAGTAGCCTCGGTTCCATGTAGTCAACCACGCCCATGCCAGAGGTTTTCTCCAGGATTGCGGCCACGATGTACGGTGCAAAGAAGTTGTAATAATAGGCCGTACCAGGTATGTTTGCCTGCGTGGAATAGAAGAACTCATTAATCCAGTCGAAATCGTCATTACCAGAAAAGACCGACAAAAGCTTAGGCGACTCTTTCATGCCGCAGGTCATGGTAAGGAGATGACGGACGGTCATTGAGGAAAGGGTGTCTGATACGTTTTCAGGTAACTTGTCTGGGAAGAAGTCGACAACTCTATCCTCCACACTGAAAAGACCTTCATCCACTGCGCATCCGACGGCTAGGGCAAGGATGGTCTTGGCAACGGAATACACCTCAATTGTACTGTCTTGGGTGAACCCTTCATAGAATTGTTCAAAGACAACCTTGCCGTGATCCACAACCATGATACTGTATGGCACGGCCACATCTGGAGATTCTATAGATTTCGTTTCCCTGATGAAACTTTCTATTGCAGTTGTCCATGCAGAAGAAGTTTTGCCACGCGGTAGATTACCAGATTCTTCTCCTGAACCACATCCTGAAATCATCAGTGCGGCAATCGCAAAAAAAGCAAATATCTTTTTCATAGATTATTTTTCTGTTTGTTGAACAGACGGTCGGCTTCCAGATACAAAAGTTCCGTCTCCATGATGTTACGTATGCGGTTACTTATGACTTTACGTCCGGTTTCGGACATCATCCCGTCATGGTGCTCAGGAATGTCATAGACGGTGAGCTGATGTGCCGGGATGAAATTTTGAAGGCCACCAGCCAATTCCCTGATAATATGAGCAAAATATGTACGTTGTGATGTTTGGAGTCCACCGGCTATCTTTGTCGCCTTAAAAAAATGGACACGGCCGGTATAAGGGCGTGGTACGAATTCGGCCATATTGCGTCCCACGCGGCGGGAATTCTCAATGATGTCTTCTATCATACCGCGTCCTCGGAAATCCTCGAACAGTGGGCTCTTTTCATAATATTCTCGGTTGACTTTCTCCACCTGATTGGCAATCACGAGACGGCGATCATAATCGCTGTTCATGATATATGAGTCAATGAGAATCAAGTTGCCCATATCCTCACCGGCCTCCTTGAGTTGGCAGGCCATTTCATAGGCAATCATTCCTCCATAGCACCATCCTCCCAGATTGTATGGCCCATGCGGCTGCCTCATCTTCAGTATTTCAATGTATTTGGCCGCAATGGCGGGAATACCTTCGCGAATGTCGTCCGGATGAAAAATGTTGTACTGCTCGATGACAGAGAAAGAGCAGCAGTCCTTGATATCGCTGGCAAGCGCATAGTATGCCTCGCTGCCGGTACTGCCAGTATGAATGAAGACAAGTGGTGCCTTGTCTTCGTGCGACGAATAGACATAGTCCAGAGGTGCTTCGGATGTCGTGTTCTCCAATGTACATGCAATTCCGCGCACGGTGGGACTCTCATAAATTCGAGCAGGAGGCACGTCCTTGTGAAGTGCTTTGCTGAGTTCGCCGCAAAGGCGCATAATCAGGATGGAGTCTCCTCCGGCTTCAAAGAAACTGGTGTTGGCACCGATGTCCTCCATTCGGACAGACAGTATCTGGCAGAACAGCTCTGCCACCTTCAGTTCCATATTTCCGCTGAGCGGCTTAAGGTCGGAACGGTCATTTACAGGTAGAGGCAGGTTCTTGCGGTCGATTTTTCCGTTGGCATTGATGGGGAATGAGTCCAGATGAACATAGCGTAGCGGTACCATGTAGTTGGGCAGTCTCTCCCCGAGGAAACTGATGATTTTCTCATTGTCTATGGCATCAGCCTCTGAGGTGTAATAACCGCACAGATATTTGCTGCCACGGCCGTTGTCAACGCCTTGAACGATGGCACCTGTGATGCCGTGAATGCGCTTCATGACACCTTCTATTTCACCTGGCTCAACGCGCTGCCCGTTTATTTTAAGCATCCAGTCCTTACGGTTGACATAATAGATGACACCTTCTGAGTCCATCCTTGCGACATCTCCTGTATGAAGCCAACCGTCCTTATAGAGAGTGGCAGTACGTTCTGGATCCTTGAAGTAACAATCACAGAAAGAGCCCTTTAGGATTAATTCTCCGTCAGTACCAGGGGGGACATTATTGCCCATGTCATCAACAATACGTGCTTTGTTACTGTTGATGCCACACCCGAGAGGTGCGGAATCGGACATTTCATTAACAGCACAGGACATGACGGCCCCTCCTGTTTCGCTCATTCCGAACATGTTATAGAGTACATACCCGTCCTGGGAGTGCTGTGTTGTCAGACGCTCACCACCTGTAATAACTGCTCTGAGTGATTTGCTGCGGTTGTGGAACATCGTTAATACGGCAGGGCTGATATGGCAGACTGTTAACTTATATTCGTCAATATAATACTCAATTGCCTTTGCGCTAGCCTTGTATGCATCGCTCAGAATATGTACTGTACCTCCACCATACAGAACGTCATAGTTGCCGATGATGGTGACAAAATAGAATGGTGATGCCGCCCCGAACCTTGTATGCTCATTGTGCGCAAGTTCTTTAGGAACACGCGGATTGTTATAGATGAGTGTCGAGTGATTATGCAATATACCCTTGGGCTTGCCAGTACTGCCCGAAGTGTAGATGAGAATGGCTCCGTCGTGGTCTTCCGGATATTGTATGGTTAGATCGTCCGACAGGGAAATGCCAACAATTTCGGAGAGCATGTCGGAATCTATAGTCATCACACTGCCACTATGTTCGATAATGTAGTTTATGCGCTCCTGAGGGAACTTGTCACCCAAAGGCACCGCAACACAGCGTGATAGCCATATACCTAATTCTACGGCCATATACTCGGCGCACGGTGGCAGTTTGACCGTGATGAAAGACTGCATGGCAATCCCGCGTCCTATTATATATGCAGATGTCTTACAAGCAAGCTCTAAAATGTCACCGTACGATGTTTTACGGTTCCCTTCGTTATCAACTACAGCTATCCGCTCTGGATAGTTTCGACAATTGTAGATGATTTTTTTTAAATATTCGGATTCCATAGCTGAAACGATTAATTGCTAGCGTTTGAAGTCATTGTCGAACACTCCCAACCCCTGCAGACAATGCAGATAGTTTTCTATGTAGTCCCATGTGGTGAATGTCCATCTGAAGCCAAGACGTAGCAGCACTTGTGCCGTATATGCCTTGGTATCCCATCCGTTACCTACACGGAAGCGTCCGTCGCTGGCTTCCCTGTATGCCACAAGGCTTTGGACGAGTTCAGATTTCTGAGGATCCTGCATCGCCTCCGCGAGACGGCGTTGGAATTCTTCGTTCTCCACGCGCTCGATAGGGATGCCGATACGGTTCATGCAGTCTATCGTGTCGCCGTAAGGCGGCCAGTGCACATTGCCTGGCTGGAAGACTGTACATGCGTCAGGGGTCATGGATAACCTGACAATAGCATCTGCGACCTCATTGATAGGGGAGAACTCGGAATATCCGCAGTCCTTCTCATACGGAATACATCCGAGCGTCTGGTAAGCCTTTAATGTAGCCATCGCATTGTTGCTGCGGAAGTTTATCTGGAATTCGCCGTCGGTCGAACGGGCGGACAGATTGCCTAGACGCATTATCTTGCCCTTCAGGCCGCAGTTTCTTATTGCATTCAGAACTGCACGTTCGGCAAGGAATTTCGAGGCTGTATATTTGGACGTAAGCTGCTGCCCACGGTACAGATCCCTTTCCGTGAAGATGTATGGAGAGGTAGGAGTATCACTAACTGTAAGTCCTGCTATGCTGCCGGTCGATGTTTGGATGAATCTCGCCCCGGAGCGCAGACAGAAGTCAATGCAGTTCTGGCAACCCTTGATATTGATGTCCTCAATGTCTGTTCCGGCCGAGAAGTGCTTCACGTTGGCTGCGCAGTTGATAACCACATCGACATTTCCGTCAATACGGCAGAACGATCTGGCATCGGTCACGTCATCGTCTATGATGATTATACGCTTTCCGAACTGATCTTCATATTTCTGCCCGAAATAATAGAACAGCAGCGTACGGACACGGCTTTCGGCTGATATGGACTTGCCACCGCGGACCAGACAGTAAATGTGAGGCACGTCATCGCGCCCGATGAGGTTGTAGAGAACATGAATACCCAGGAAACCCGTCGCTCCAGTGAGCATGACATCACCCATGTGCTCGTAGCAGGTACCATGACGGAATGTGTCGAGAGTATTTGCTGCAAGCAGTTCTTCAAGTTGGCTGTAGTCGTATCCTTCTATCTCCTCAATGAGCGGAAGGTTGCTGCGCTTGGATTCTCCGTTGTACAGATCAGGATTCAGCATCATGGCGAGGAGTTTGGGCGTGGCGTTGTCGAAGACGTTCTTGTAAATCATCGTATAGCCGGCCTTTGCAGCTTCGGCTATGAGCTGCATTGCTACAAGCGAGGTGCCGCCCATCTCGAAGAAGTTGTCGTCAATACCGACTTTTTCCACCTTAAGAATCCTGCTGAAAATGTCGCAGAATGTCTTCTCCACATCGTTTGTCGGAACCTTGTACCCACTGCTTCTGAGTTCCGGCATGGGAAGACGCTTGATGTCAGTCTTTCCGACGGGAGTCAGGGGCATCTCATTGAGACGGACAAAGACGCCGGGTACCATATACGGGGTCAGCCGTACTGACATGTCTTCTCGCATGCGTTCTTCATATTCTTGGACAGGAATGTCGGCAACAGTATCATCTACTGTATAATAGCCAATTAGTTTGTCGATGTTGCCAAGTTTCTTTATGACTGCCACGCATTGGCGCATTCCAGTTTGCTGCGACATGACAGTCTCTATTTCTCCGAGCTCTATGCGCAGTCCGTTGAGCTTCACCTGGTTGTCGGTGCGTCCCATAATGATGATGTTGCCGTCTTTCGTCCACATGGCATAGTCGCCGGTGCGGTAGATGCGCTTGCCCTGCCATTCGATAAATGTTTCGGCAGTACGCTCAGGCATGTTGTTGTAGCCGCGTGCCAGACCTATGCCTCCTATGCAAAGTTCTCCCATCACACCGACTGGAAGTTCGTTCCTGTCGCTGTCCAGCACCTGATATGTGTAATTGGTGAATGGCTTACCCACATGGATTTCACGTGTGCCGTTCAGTACACCTGCGCTGCTTCCCATAGTTGTTTCAGTTGGACCGTATGTGTTGATGATATAGACATCCATCTTTTCCAGTTCGTCCAGAAGTGAGTTCGGAAGTTTTTCTCCACCAGTCACGACGCACTTCATCTGATCCCTGATAAGGTCATAATAATCACCGAATTCAAGATTGACAGCAAGACGAGACGGTGTACCACTGATGGTCTGCGCCCCCGTACGGCGGCAGAGTTTGACCATCTCTACAGGACTCATTATCTCATCTTCATTGGCGAATACGACGGTGTCCCCGTTGAATACCTGTACGCCTATTTCGCCGACGGACAGGTCGAACGATACGGTTGACTGACAGAGCCCGATTCGGTTGGCGTTACTGTCAGAACCGAAGTTCGTATCGCTCTTATAGAAAGTAAGGAACGATGCCGCGCCAAGATGTTCTATCATCACGCCCTTGGGACGGCCGGTGGAACCGCTGGTGTAAATCAGATATGCCAGGTCATGCGGATCCACCCGGACATCGAGATTCCCGTCAGGCATCCTTTCGGCTTCAGAAAGCAGTTCCTGAACGTCTATGGCCCTACCGGGATAGTCGGCTGTCTTTTCCTTTGTGGTTATGACGAAGCGACCTTCGGAGTCGTTCAGAATATATTCGATGCGGTCTGCAGGGTATTCCGGATCCATCGGAATGAATGCTCCGCCGCATTTCATCACTGCAAACATCGATGTGAGATAGTAACTGCGACGCGGAAGCAGAAGTACCACGCGGTCACCCTTCTTCATGCCCCTCGCCATGAGTGCGCGGGCCAGACGGTTGGCTTCCGAGTTGTATTCGCGATATGTCATGTCACGGTCACAGGCCATCAATGCCAGAGCATCTGGAGTTTTGACAGCCCACTGCTCAATGCCTTCGTGGAAGGTGTGGATTGGGAATGTCATGTCTTCGTTCACACTGTGCATACTCTCCACTTCGAGTTTCTGCCGCTCACTCATAATG
The DNA here is from genome assembly GCA_045617645.1 of Bacteroidaceae bacterium. Classification (GTDB taxonomy): domain Bacteria; phylum Bacteroidota; class Bacteroidia; order Bacteroidales; family Bacteroidaceae; genus Physcousia. The sequence continues at coordinate 20,046 of JAZLIY010000134.1, forward strand.
CTGATCTGACTGACTTTAGCATCCATATCGGCTGCGAAATGCTCCGCAACTGCCACAATGCTTTCAGTGAAGTGCAGCGCAAGCTCGCAGCTGTACTGCGAATCGTCATATTCTGCATCGACGCACGGTGCCCCGTCTTTGTACATAATGAACATGCTGAAAGGTATCTTGACCTTGGACAAAGACATGGATGACATAGGAACTTCTTTACCATATATTTTATAGCCGCTCTTGACACCCAACTGGTAGGCGTAGCTGGCGCAACCCTTGAAATCATAATCTGCAGCAATACGTGCGAACGGATAGTTCTCGTGTTCAAGACTGTCTATGAAGGCATTGCTTACCTCCATGATAAATTCCCGAACGGTTTGTTCCTTGATATGGACAGCGCACGGCAGTGTGTTCACAAACATTCCGACAGTGTCAAATATGTCAAGGTTTTGTCTGCCTCCGCTGATGAATGCGGTATAGACATCCTTCGTGTTTGCGAATCGTGACAGAGCATAATTGAAGGCGGCGAACCAGAAATGCGCTTGAGTCACTCCTGCTGGCAGCTTCAGTTTTAAAAGATACTCTGGAATAGGCGTGTATATGTGCTTCGGGAGTCCGACTTCGGTCGATGTCATGTCCGCAGGTACGTTAGCCGCGGATTCGTATGACGCGAACATCTTATCGTAGAATTCCTTGTTCTCTTTCAGACCATCTTGTGATGCCTTTGCATTTTGCTCTGCTGCGAAACGCAGGTATGAGCAGGTCTCTTTATTGATTTCTCTGCCGTCCAGTACGTCAATAATCTGCCGTACAATGAGATCAAGCGAACTGCCGTCTGCCACAAGATGATGCATGTCCACCAGAAGATAGTTAGGACCGTCAGGAACCGAACATATTTCGGCTCTGACAAGCAGGTCGTGTTCTAGATTGAAAGGCCGTACGAAATCCTGTCTGCATTTTTCGAGTTCACTCGTGCCTATAGTCTTTATCGGCACTTCGAATCTGCGTCCGTCGTTGTTTCGCATCACGACACCGTCATCGGTTTGGACAAAACTGCAGAATAGGGCAGGGTGTTCTCCAATAACCTGCCTTACTGCTGCGGCCAGCACTTCAGGGTTTGTTTCAGATGGGAATTCAAACATCGTTGGGATGTTGTACATGGTTGTGTCAGGATTCATCTGACAGTCCATATATACACCCTGTTGCGGGAAGGTAAGCGGTGCTTCAGGAATATCAGCTTTCTCTGCGGTCTCATGCTCATTCTGCCGGGCCGATTCAATGGAAAATCCTGCGCCGCCGTTCATCCACATCTCAAGGATTTCGTTCTCGATGCTCTGCAAAGAACCGGTCTTTGCAAGAGTCTTTGTGTTGACTTGTATGCCGAACTTTTTGTAGATGAATGTTGCAAGCTTGATGCTTGAGATTGATGTGAGTCCTATGTATCCAAGTACGTCGGTAATCGTGAAGTCCTCGGTGCCCACCACAGAGGCGATGATAGTCTTGAGTTCCTTCTCCAATGTGTTCAGAGGAGCCGCAGGAGCATCGCTTCCACTAATCATTGCCTTTGGTTCTGGTTTCGGCAGAGCCTTCCTGTCAACCTTCTGATTCACATTGAGCGGAATCTTCTCTATCTGCATGGTTACTGCTGGTACCATGTAAGGAGGTTTCTGATCGAGGATGAACTGATTCAAAGCGTTGATGTCAACAACAGCATCACTGACCACATACGCAGCAATGGACTTGCCTCCGTTAGGGTCATCGAATGCTTGAACTGTTACGTCCTTTATGCCTGCGAAGTCACGGATTACGGCTTCCACTTCCTTCAGTTCGATGCGGAAGCCACGAATCTTTACCTGGCCATCCTTACGGCCCACAAACTCGATATTTCCATCCTGGCGGTAGCGCACTATGTCACCGCTGTGATATGCACGTTCGCCATTCAGCGTGAAGAATGCTTCCGCTGTCTTATCCGGACGGTTCAGATAGCCGCGTCCTACTTGCTTTCCCACAATGACAAGTTCTCCTGCTGCACCAATCGGTAGACGATGCAGATGTTTGTCCATGACATAGCAGTTAAGCTGGTCCGTCGGTCTGCCGATAGGAATGTTCGGCTCTTTATGGAATACAGGAAGTGTCGTTGAGAAAATAGTGCATTCAGTAGGACCGTATCCGTTGTGCAGGGTATATCCCTTTGCCGGATCCACGCTGACAAGTTTCTCGCCTCCTACGCTGAGATGATTAAGAGAATGGTTCTCAATACTCTGTAAGAACTGAACGCCAACCTGGGTCGTGATGAAACTGTGCGTGATGCCGTTCGCTTCGAAATATTCATTGAGTGCTACGAGGTCGAGTCTGATTTCTTCTGGAACGATGTGAACGGTAGCGCCTGTGGTCAATGAGGGATAAAGATCCATCATGTTTGCATCGAAACCGAACGATGCGTATGCGGCCACCTTGTGTTCCGGCCTGAGGTCATAGTATCTGCGATACCATTTGATGAAGGCCACAAGATTCTGGTGTTCGAGCATAACACCCTTTGGCACACCTGTTGAGCCTGATGTGTAGAGGAGAATGAATAGGCTCTGAGGAGTGATAGGAGAAGCTCCTATCCATCCTTCTCCAGCAGGGAAAGAGTCTATAGCGGATTTCTCCAGATCACTGGTAAGCACAACCTCGCCTTCGTATTCGTTGACGATTGAACTCAGTTCAGGATTGGTAATGAGCAGGACTGCATCGGCATCTTTCACCATGAAGTTCAGACGCTCCTGTGGATAGCTTGGGTCGAGCGGCTGATAGGCACAGCCTGCCTTCATTGCTGCAAGGGGAAGGATGAATATGTATTCGTTTCTTGGAATGAGTATGGACACGACCGGTTCTGCCTTGCTGCAATTAGGCTGCTGAGCTTGTCGAAGCATCAACTTATTATATATATATGCACCAATCTGGTTAGTGAGTTCGTCAAGTTCCTTGTAAGTGTATTTTTTTTCCTTAAATACGGCTGCAATGTTGTCTGGGTATTGTCGTGCTGCTCTTTGGAAGAGTGACAATACGGTCTCATCGGCATCTTCCTCGCTCGAAATTGCATGTTGTTTCACATTGAAGGAATCAAGGAGTGAGATCATCTCTTCGTTGCAGAGACTGATGTCGCTCATTTTCTCCGTTGTAAGCAAGTTGGCGGCAATGTGTTGAAGGGCCGCAGCAAAGCCCTTCATCATGTTGTCAGTGAAAAGGCTTTCGTCATATTGGACTCTGATGATGCCACCTCGGTCCATGCTGCCTTCAATCAGCACTGAGATAGGGAACTTGGCTTTCTGAAGCTCAAGTTTCTGAATTGTCAGTTCGCCTTTGCTGCAACTATATTTGCTGAGTACACCAACCTGATAAGCATACAATATGTTCGCTATGTAGCCGAAATTCTCAACTATCTTGCCGTATGGGTATTCTTCATTTGCCAGGGTATTGACGAATGTACCAGCGACCGTCTTTAGATAGTCATCAACAGTCAGGCTTGTGTCAACATTGCTCACTAACGGCAGTGTATTCACAAACATTCCGAATGTGTTTGAGATTTGTAGATTGCTTCTTCCGTTCGAGATCGTGCAGATGCCTACGGTGTCTTCAGCAGTATATTTGCTGATGGCAATCGTGGTTGCTGCAAGATACAATGCTGCAGGAGTGATATTTAGTCGTTTGCACTTAGCCTGTGCGGCTTGCAAGTCTGTGAGAACTGTCACTTCGGCTTGGCGATGACTTTCGTTGCTGTCGTATTTGTCGGGCAGCAATGCAGATGCTTCTTCAATCTGACCCAGTTGTCCTGCAAAGAACTGTTCTGTAGTATCCTCTATCTTCTGGTCAGTAACAAACTGATAGTAGTCGTATTTCTCTGCTTCTGGTTCCTTTCCGTCAAGAGCCTGACACAACTGTCGATAGAAAATGTCATAAGAGCCTCCGTCCATGATGAGATGATGGAAGTCTGCCATTACATATACAGAAGGAGTACAGTCCACGACTTTCAGATGGAAGAGAGGACCTTCCTTCAATGCGAACGGACGCACAAAGACTTTCTTTTCCTGTTCCAGTTCCTGCTCAGTCATAGTGACTACAGGAATCTCAACCGACTTGTTCCTCATCAAGCACTGGTATGCATTTCCGTTGTCGTCATCCAGGAAATGATTATATACGAATGGATGTGCTGCCAGCACCTTCTCCAGAGCTGTTTTAGCCTCTGATGCCGTGATGCCTTGAGGCATACGAACGCAGACAGGTATGTTGTATTGAATGTCATTTGGAGAGCTGATGCACTCGGAGTAAATGCCAAGTTGAGAGAATGAGAGCGATGCAGACTGACTTACTGTGTTCTTCACTTTGCCATTGTCTATGCGCTGCAGTTTAGTAGATAATTCCTTGATAGTAGGATATCTCAAGATGTCACGAACGGAAAGTGATGCGTTCATTTTGCCGTTTACAAGCACTGAGAGTCGGATAGCAAGCAATGAAGTCAATCCTACACCAACAAGGTTCGTTGTGATGCCGAAGTTTTCATTGCCTGTGATTTCTGCAACGATATTGTAGAGTGACTGCTCGTCGGCAGTCGTAGGCATCACCTTTTCTTCGTCAGACAGTTCGAGAATAGGCTGTGGCAGGGCCTTGAGGTCTGTCTTTCCGTTTGGAGAGATAGGCATCTTCTCCATTTTGACAAAGATGGTCGGTATCATGTAGTGTGTGAGACTCTTGCTCATCTGCTCTTTCAGGGTATTGACGAGGTCTGCATCTGATGTGGCCGGAACATAGTAAGCCACGAGATGGTCGTGACCTTCCACGTTCTTGATCATCACTACACCTTCCTTGACTTGTGGCTGACAGTTAAGTACTGTCTCCACTTCACCAAGTTCAATTCTCAAACCATTTAGCTTTATCTGATTGTCCTTACGGCCGAGGATAATGACATCACCCTCTGCATTCCAGTATGCATAGTCTCCGGACTTGTAGCAACGCTCACCGTTATAGTCGATGAAGGCTTCTGCGGTTTTTTCAGGCAGATCATTATATCCGGCCGATACGCCGAGACCGCCTATCAGAAGTTCGCCTGTCACACCGACAGGCAGCTCGTTTAGGTCATCGTCCACTACATACTCTCGGACGTTCAGCAGTGGGCGGCCTATCGTGATGCGGTCAGCATGCGTCAGTTCCTTACCGTTGCAGCTGACGCTGATTTCCGTCGGGCCGTATGTATTGAAGAGGCGTGCATTAGGAGCAAGTGCTTTAACTTGTGGCAGTAGTGTTGGAGGATATTTCTCACCACCAAGTACGATGAACTTGCATTTTGCGAATGCCTTTTGGAAATCTGGAAGGTCAAGGAACATCTTCAGGCGTGAAGGTGTGCCACTGAAACCGTCCACACTCGTTGCCATCATCAGATTCGCCAATGCCTGTGGGTCGTTGACCTGGTCTTCGTTGGCAAACACGAGTGTCATGCCGTTGAAGAGGGAGGATCCTATTTCCTTCAGCGAAAGGTCGAAACTGACCGTTGTGATACAGAGCATTCTCTTGCACTCATTCATAAGAGCGTGGAAATGCCGGTTCTCCTCATGGTCGGTCAGGTAGTTGCAGATACCAATGTGGCGGAGCATCACACCTTTCGGTCGTCCTGTAGAACCTGAAGTATATATAAGGTATGCCAAAGAGTCGCTGTCCTGACTGATGCCCGGATTCTGAATGTCGGTATCGCCAGATACAGTAGAAAGCAGTTTCTCCACATCGAGCGCACGGTCGCCGTATTCGGCCATCTTGTCCTTAGTGGTAATTACATAGCGGGCATGACTGTCCTCGGTGATAAGCCTGATTCGTTCTGTGGGGTATTCCGGATCGCAAGGGATGTACGCGGCTCCTGTCTTCATCACGCCGAACATTGCCAGCAGATGCCAGCTCTTGCGTGGCAGAAGTAAACAGATGCGTTCACCGGGTACTACGCCTTTACCGATGAGCGCATGGGCGATGATATTCGCCTTTTCATTGAACTGGCGGTAGGAAAGTGTCTCATTGCAGGCGATTACAGCCGTAGCGTCGGGTGTGTGTTCCGCCCAATATTCGATGCTGTTGTGGAAGAGAGGAAATCGGACGGCGGATGGTTCGAGACAGCTCTGACGCAATGCTGCGACTTCGGTCTTCTGACTTTCACTCATAATGGACACTAAGAGCAGTCTGCTGTCCGGTTTTTCCAGGAAACGCGAAACAACTGCATCCATCGACTCAGCAAACCTGCATACAAGGTCTGCAGAATACTTTGCTGTGTCGTAGTTGATTACAATGGCTGGTCTGTCATCGATTTTGTGTATCGTTATGGTTAACGGGGACGTATGACTATTCATGATCATACGTTCTTCCCAGACCTCTTCTCCATTCACATGGAATGTATCACCAAAGGTTCCGTACTGATATGTGAAGCGTACATTCTGCTTAATGCCGTAGTCATTGGCGATGGATGCAAAAGGATATTCCTCGTGCAGGCGAGTCTCTTGAAACATTTCACGGATGCCGTGGATGAACTTCCGTATGCTGGCATCCTCAATCTTGCAAACAAGGGGAATCGTGTTCACGAACATTCCCACGACACCCTTGGTCAGCGGGTTGAGACGACCGTTGCTTATGGTTGTCATGCAGAGTTCCTTCGTATTCGTATAGCGGCTGAGAGTGTAGAATGCAGCAGCCATGAACAGCGCCGACGGAGCCGTGTCAAGTGCCTTTGCCTTGGACATCACGTCGGGTGCGCTCACGAACTGTAGATGTTCAGCGCGTGGCCCGCCTCCTTCATTGATATCTGCCGGGAGCATGGTGGATGTCACGCCATCCCCGAACAACTTGTCATAATATGCTTTGTGGTCGGTTTTGTCAGATTGCTGAGCCTCAGCGAAAGTTACATAAGAGCTTGGTTCATCCGAAGGCTCGGCACCTTCGAGCACCGCACAGATCTCATTTATCAGAATGTTCAAAGACGTTCCGTCATACACAAGGTGATGGAAATCCAAGAGCAAGATGGTTCCCGACGGGGTGTCAAGTACCTCGGCCCTGTAAAGCGGTCCGTTGTTGATATCAAAAAATCTGATAAAAGATTTTTTAGCAGCCTCAGCATCTTCATCGGTAACGTTATTGATTTTGACTTCAGCACGGCAATCATCCGAATAGACCTGTATTGCCTGTCCTTGTGTTTCTTCGAAATGCGAGAACAACACGGGGTGGCGTTCCAACACCTTGACGGTTGCATCAGCTATCGCCTCCGGAGAGACACTTCGGGGGAAGTAAACAGCATGTGGATTATTGTAGCGAATATTATCAGGGTCAAGGATACAGTCAATGTACACACCTTGCTGTGCATAAGTGAGAGAAGAAGTTGTTTGCCCCATATTTCTACTCTATAATAAATATATTATTGAATCCGGTGATCTTAAGTACCTCCATCACTCTCTCGTTGACACCTAACAGTTTTATCTGCTGTCCTTGAGCGGCACAAGCCTTGCGCAAGCGCAGTAATACACGAAGACCAGAACTTGCGATATAATCAAGAGCATTACAGTCAAGAACTATCGGCTTTGATGCCATCGATTCAAGTTCTCTGAATGTAGGTTCTGCCGTTTCGGCTGCTAATGTATCAAAACTGCCGATTAATATGACGGTAGTGTTCTCGGGATTTTTCTGAAGTTTGATTTCCATATTGAATGTTTTTGAATTGTAGTTATATTTGTTTAGTAATGGGTTAAACGGAAATATTCATTTTGATGGCATACATAGTTCAGCTGTATAATTGGTAATACATATAAGTGTTATTCTGTGTATCTAAATCGTTGGCGGTGTCATGCTTGGATTATATTATCAGCTCTCAATCGTTTGCCTTTGTTTATTGTTTTGCTAAAAAACCTTAGCAAAGATACGAATAAAAAAGTAGATTACAAATCCTAATCTCAAAATTTTCAGTTTGTTTCTCCCGATTTGCAATTTTTCTGTTTATACGTAGCTTTCCATCAGCTTCACGTTGCCGTCGGGAATGATGGTGACGTGTTCCATACAGGCAGGTACCACGATGGACTCGCCCGGACGCAGGAAGGTTCCCTGATTGTCGGGATCCAGGAAACAGCAACTGCCCTCGATGCACATATAGACGCGGAAAGAGTCAATCCCTTCGTAGTGGCGGACATAGGTAGTATCCAGCTTCATCTCGTTGGTGGTGAAGAACGGACAGTCCACCAGTTCGACCGGCTTGTTACGCTCCTCGATGTAACGAACTTTGGGGTCGGTGGTGATATCCTGGAAATTGATGGCATCCTTGGCCCATTCGGTGTGCAGTTCACGCAGATTGCCGTTGCGGTCGCGGCGCAGGTAGTCGTAGATACGGTAGGTAACATCGCTCGTCTGCTGGATTTCGGCTATCACCATTCCGGCGCCGATGCCGTGAACACGTCCGGCAGGGATATAGAAACAGTCGCCGGGCATTACGGGCACCTTGTTCAGGTCATCCTCTATACTGCCGTCGGCCACCTTACTGGCATAATCCTCAACGCGTGACGGACGACGGAATCCGGCAATCAACTGACTGCCACGGTCGGCATTTACCACGTACCACATCTCGTTCTTTCCCATCTTTCCGTGACGTGCCTTGCTGAGGGCATCGTCGGGATGAACCTGGATAGACAGGTCCTGGCGGGCATCAATGAACTTGATGAGGAGAGGAAAATCGTTGCCGAAACGTTCTACGTTGCGCTGACCAAGGAAGTCGGCACCGTATTCTTCTACGATTTGAGGCAATGTCATACCGCGGTTCTCGCCGCAGAGAACGACGGATTCAGAACCTTTGACGGCGGAAACGACCCACGTTTCCGATCCCCACAAGGTGGGCTTGAAAATAGGATTGAATTTTAAGATAGTCATCATTATAAATATTTATGTTTACAGTCAACGGTTTATTATGCATTCGGCTCTGCTGCTTTGACAAAGCGTCAGCGGCTCAAAGAATTATGAATTGACACAGAGTGTATTCCGGCTTCTTTTATTTCCCGGGTTTCCGTATGGCCCGATTCGCGCTGGCAGAATGTTGCACGGTCTGCACCAGTGGTCTGCACCCTGACGATCCAACCATCCTCGGCAGGTGTGATGTCCAGTATGTCCGTCGTATTTCCCTGCGGAACGACAGCCAGTCCGTCGGCACAGTGAATCGTCTTCATCTCGCCCTGTGCCACCGTCATGTCGAAGGTCTTTGTCCCATAGCAGAAAGTGAAGGGTGCATCTTTTGTCTCTTTCCAGTCGCTGTTCAGGACATAAAATGTCCGTCGGTCGCCGTCCTGCCATACCGTATAGTCGGCAGCTGCATCGGCCGTCTGAATCCAGCCCTGAGCTTTTTCCTGTGAGATGGCGAGTGCCGATTGTTCCTTTATGGCGTCCTCGTAGGCCTCCCGGATTTCCGGGTCTGTCGGATAGGTCTTGTTGGCGAAGTAGATGACCTTGCCCAGACCGTAGGCCCTTTCCGTCTTGCCCGTCAGGTTACGGTAATCCTCGCCCAACAGTTCCTTTATCGGAGCATCATCGTCGGGGAACGTAGGTGCCTCGGTGGGTTGCAGGTTCGTGTTGATATGGGCAGCCGTCAGGATAAGCGTACCGCCGGAGAATACGAAATCACGGATGCGCTCGAAGTCCATCTTGTCGTAAGTGTTCCACCCCAGGAACAGCATCAGCCGGTAGCGTTTCATCAGTTCGCTGTTCGCCTCGATAGGCACGATGTCCACGGGGCCGTAGGGTGTAGGCGTGAACCAGTTGTCGCAAGGCGCGGAGTTCATCCGGTTGTTCGGATAGAACAGTTGCAACAAGTCGAAACTTTCGTTAGCCACGCCGAACTTCCATTTCTCACCCGACTGCGACCACATAGCCCCCCTGCCGAAGGATTTCCAGGAATCGTTGCGCCCCTGCAGTACGGCGATGCGTGTATATAGCTCGCCCCTGCGACTGTGCGTTTCTATAAAGTCGAGAATCTTGTGCTGGGCGGCGATGTGTGCCTGTCCCGATTCCGAATATCGGTCATGGGCATACTCATCTATCCACAAGGCATCCTCGGTGTTCAGGTGCGACGAACCGTGCATATATCCCACTGCCAGTGACATATAGTGGCGCAGCGCATGCTTGGGATCCGTATAGGGGAAACTGCCCCATTGCATGGCATGGAGCGAACCGTAGATGGGCTTGGCATAGGCCCTGGAGGCACCGCGCAGCGAGGACATAATCGTTTCCTCCGGACCATACATCTGTTCGGCTCCCAGCCAGTCGTAGCCGGCCTGGTAGAAATAGCGGAACATCGTGGACGGACCGGTATGACGGGTACTCTCGCCCTTGGAGTAGCGCAGGTGGTTGACCAGATAGTCGGCACCCTGTGCCATATCCTGAACATATTCCTTGTCGTAATGGATATACGTTCCGTGGTCCGTATAGATGGGACGTTGCTTGGCAAAGATACCCCCGAACGGGCGATGACGGGCAGCGATGTCGGATAACAGACCCTGATACAGGAAATGAACCCAATAGTAATAGCCGCCGTCGTTCTCGTGCGCCTGTTTTCCCTGGAACATCGGTGATGCCAGTTCCTCTGCCGACGGATTGATGTTGTCGCCGGCCAACGTGCGTCCCTCCACCATCCAGGCATACGGGATGTGCAGGTCGTTCAGCAGATCTGTATAATAAGAGACGATGCCCGGCTTGGTGTTCCGCACACCACTCCACTGGTAGGACGGACGGAACTGCAACCAGTTACCCATCCGCTGTCCCACGTACCATTTGAAGTACGGTGTGTAGGCATCGTGCTGTTTGTCTATGTAGATATCATCGCCCACGGACAGATACACGTTCCCCGGAGTGCGCTCCACGACCTGTCCCACCTGGACGGTCTGGGTACGGTTGCCGTTGCTTATCTCCACCTTTATCTCGCTGTCGCAGGAGAGTGCCTTGAACTCCATTACGTGCAAGCCGGTCTCCCGATATTTCATTGTCTGGCTTTGGGGCTGTAGGGCATCCCCTGCCACGGCGGTAATCGTTTGGTCGGCCTTGTTCGTTTCTAACAGGATGCCGAAGGTATCGCCTTTCCTCACGTATTTGGGAACGGCAATCACCTCGAAGTCGCGTGCCGGTTCCTGCAACAGCTCTATGCTGCGCAGTTCATAGGGATAGGCTGCACGGTGCGGTTCCTTCTTCAACGTCAGTTTCAGCGTGCCTTCCTGCTGTACGTCGGCAGGCAGTGGAATGTAGAAATCTGCCACATTGGAGGCCCTGTCGAAGATCTTGTCGCTGAAAATCACCTTGCCGTTGTAGGTCAGTTCCCAGTAGGGCCAACTGTGGTCGGACAGGTTGCAGCCCATCCAGTAGTTCATCCCATCCTGGCGTTCGCTGTTTTTCACAAAGGGGTCGTGCCACAACACGTTCTTGTCGGCCTTTATCGTGGGAGCCTCCAGCCAGCATTCACCGGAGAAATGGCTGCCGCCCACGCCTACCAGAATACAGGCTACGTTGTCGGGCAGTTCAATGTCCATGTTTGCCACCTTACGCTTGGCCGTTCCCTCGGGAACAGGCAGACAGATTGTTGTGTCGGGAGCATCGTACACATCCATTGCTGCCCGGCCGGGCTTCTCGAAATAGACCGACAGCTCCACGCCGAACGTACCCCCTTCAACTATTTTCAGCTCGTTGGACTTCACTACGGGAATGGACAGGGATAGTTTCTTCCCCTTCACCAGGTCGCCCGGAATCCTGTTCCAGGTCTTCCGCTGGAAGTCCTCGCCTTCGCCCTTGAAATACAGAGCATACTTGTCCTTGCCGTGTATCAGGGAGTCCAGGTTATCGTCCAGCAGGTATTCTGCCCGACGGAACATTTCTTCTCCGCGGCCGCTGAATGGTTCGGGAAGCCGTATGCCGCCCACCACGCGCAAACGAGTACGCATCGGGCAGTCCGAAGAGGGCAGGGAAAACGACTGCTCCAATCCCTCGTCGGGATTCAGCAGATGGAACCCTTCCGACTCCGTTGCCTGATAGATGACCTGACGTGTTTCCTGATACGGTTTCTCCTGTGCCGATGCTCCGAGAGAGCTCAGAGCCAGAGCAAGCGCAACACTCTTAATATAGTTTGAAATCTTTTTGTTCATCAAATTATGCATTATGAATTATGCATTATGCATTAAATTACAGTCCCCTTCTACGCAGAAATGCCGTGTTGTCCGGTTCGCGCCCTGCAAACTCGCGGAACAGAGTCATCGGTTCCTCGCTGCCGCCACGTTCCAGGAATGTCTGCTTGAACTTCGTTGCCAGCTCCTTGTTGAACACGTCGCCCGATGCTTCGAAGATAGAGAACGCATCCTTGTCCAGCACCTCAGCCCACAGGTAACTGTAATAACCGGCATTGTAACCGCTGGAGAAGATATGGTTGAAGTAGGTCGTGCGGTAGCGGGGACCAATCTCGGGGATAAGTCCCATCTCCTGACAGACTTTTGCCTCGAAAGAGTCGATGTCTATGCCTTCCATGCTTTCCAGTTCGTGCCATTTCATATCCAGGATAGAGGCTGCACACAGTTCGGTGGTCATAAAGCCCTGATTGAATTTCAGTGAGTTGTTGATTTTCTCCACCAGTTCGGCGGGAATCACTTCGCCCTTGTCGTTGATGGCATATTCGGCCAGCAGGGCAGGGTGGAACGCCCAGTTCTCGTTTATCTGGGAAAAGGTCTCCACGAAGTCACGCTTCACGTTCGTACCGCTCACCGACGGGTAGTGGCACTGTGAAAGCAGTCCGTGCAGAGCATGGCCGAATTCGTGGAATACGGTCTGTACCTCGTCCACGGTCAGGTATTCCTCCAGATTGGCCACGTTCACGATGATGGGGCGTACCATATTGCCGTCGGCATCCACGTACTGTTCGCGTACGTTGTTCATCCAGGCACCGCCACGCTTGCTGTCGCGCGGCAGATAGTCGGTAGTGAAGATACCGATCAGCGAGCCATCGTCAGATGTCACCTTGTAGGTCGTCACTACCTGCGGGTTATAGGCTGGCACGGAATCCAGCCGTTCCATGTTAACGCCATAGAGTTTCTTGGCGCACAGGAAGATACCCTTCACCACGTTTTCCAACTTGAAGTAGGGCTTCGTCTGCTCCTCGTTCAGGTCGTATTTCACCTTGCGTACCCGTTCTGCATAGTACCACCAGTCCCAGGGCTGAATGGTGGAGCCCGCCTCCAGCTTGCCCGCCTTGATGTCCTCGTCCATTATCTTCTGCATATCAGCCACTTCCTCCTTAGCCTTGTTCACGGCAGCGTTCATGATGCCCGTCAGGAAGGCATCCACCGTTTCGGGGTCGTGCGCCATCTTCGTTTTCAGGATATAGGCAGCCGGAGACTTGTAACCCATGATCTGGGCTTTCTGGATGCGCAGTTTCATCACATCCAGTATCAGTTGTCTGTTGTCGTTCTCGTTGCCGTTATGCCCGCGGTTCGTGTATGCTTTCAGCATCTTCTCGCGCAGCGAACGGTCCTCGGTCGAAGTCATGACACTGGGATAGTCCGACACGCTCTGTCCGAATTCCTCCTTGAAGGCATTGCTCTCAGCCAGAATGTTGTTACCTATCTTCTGTGACTTGGCAGCTATCTCCGTGTTTATCTCGCGCAACTGGTCTTGTTTCTCCTCGGGCAGACCGATGCCGTTCTGCTCAAAGTTCTCATAGTGGTTTTTCAGCACCATCTGCTGTTCGCGTGTCAGGTTGCCCTGGTCACCGTTGTACAGGGCAGCGATACGCTCGTATAGTTTCTTGTTGAAATAGATGTTGTCCTCATGGGCCGTCATCAGCGGGATGGCTTCCTCCACGATGGAATCCAGCTCGTCCGTTCGGTCTGTCTCGTTGATGTTGAACAGCACACCGCTCACACGGCTCAGTATGCGGCCCGACAATTCAAAGGGTGCCACGGTATTCTCGAACGTGGGAGCCTCTGCGTTTGATGTGATGGCATCGATCTCCTTTTGCTGTTGTTCGATACCCGCCTTGATGGCAGGGATAAAGTCGGCATTCTCTATCTTGTCGAAGGGAGGAATGCCATAGGGTGTGTCCCATTCTGTCAGGAAAGGATTGTTCTCTGTTGTTGTCGTACATGCGGCCATCGTCATTGCTGTTGCCATAGCGAAAGATATTTTTTTCAAATTCTGCATAGTGTAGGGTGTTTTTATATATTTCTCCGCAAACTTACAACAAAATCCTCATATATGCTTTATTTCCACCTTATAAATAAGGTAAAGGAGTCTATTTAGGGAAAATATCGGAATGTTTGTGTTGTAAATTCGTTTTTTTATCGTAATTTCGCCCTCATAATAGAGTTAGCCACAGAGCAGGATGAAAGGGAAAACGAAATCGATAGCCACCATCACGTTGCAGCAGATAATGGAAATCCGCAAGCACGAATTCGCCAAGATGGGCGTTGTGCAGTACGGCAATCATTGCATTGTGGGCCACGATATCCATCTCGAAAACTTGGAACGCGATGATGCCCACCGGATTATTCCCATCCGCATAAATGCCACGTACATCACGCTTTGCCTCGAAGGAGAAATCGAGCTCTGTTGCGATTCCCGCATCTTCCGTATCGAGCCCAATTCCCTTTTCGTCAGCAAGCCCGGTTCCGTCCTTCAGATAAAGAAGGGTGGGGCAGGGACACTTTCTTTCATTATGAGTGATGAGCGCCTGTACGATCAGCTGAGCATCTCTTTCAAGAAGTTGCTTCCCCATTATTCCTCGCTCGACAAACTGGCCAAGCTTTCCCTGACACCGGAAGAGAGCAGATTTGTCAATTCTATGCTCATCTTCCTCTCCCGCATCATCTCCGGCGACAACACCCAGATGTACTATCACGAATGTGTACGGTCCCAGCTCACGGCCTTTGCCTACCAGATCATCGCCCTTTTTGCCAAGCGTATTTCCGAGCAGCCCATACAGGAACCGCACACGAACCACGAGGAGGAATATTTCCGCCAGTTCGTAAAGCTTCTCGACACCCATTTCCGCGAGGAACACCGTGTCCGCTTCTATGCAGACAGTCTGCATATCACGCCGAAATACCTCAGTACCGTCATATCACACCTTACGGGGCGCACCCCCTCCAAGTGGATAGATGAATACCTGATAGAGGAGGCCCGTATGCTCCTGCGTAATACAGACCTCAGCATACAGCAGATTGCCTATGCCCTGCATTTCCCCAACCAGTCCTTCTTCGGCAAGTTCTTCAAGCAGCGTACAGGGCTCTCGCCCACGCTCTATCGCCAGTAGTCAGGGAACAAAGCCGTGGCGATTATATTAAAATATTCATTCTGCATTGCGCATTATGCATAATTTTTACTAATTTTGCGCTGTCATACAAAAAAAGACATACTATGTGTACAATAAATATGACATTTGAGGTGCCCGAGTCCAGGCACATCAATATCGAGGCACTGAAGAAACAGATGCATAGTTATCTGGAGTTCATTCTTTCAACGCCCAACATTGAAATGCCGGGAAAAGAGGAGGAGAAGAAATACGATATGAGTTTCTTTGACTGCTTCGATGGTGGTGGATGGGCTGATGATCCACGCAGTGCCTCTGAGATTGCGGATGAACTGCATGACAATCGTGTAAACACACGTCCTACAGTTGAACCTTGGTAAAAAACGACATGAAGTATCTGCTTGACACCAATGTCCTGATTGCCATGTACAAGGGCAACACGACTATTCGGAAAGCCATAATGTCGGCAAATCCCAGCCAATGTGTTGTCAGCGACCTTACGATTGGCGAGTTGCTCGTTGGTGCATATAAAGGAGGCAATCGTAGGCAGTGGGAACAAGTAACGGAGACCAAGCGCAAATTCATAAGTATTCCGCTATCGGCAGATGTCATTGATTTGTACGCAAAGATACGTGCCAAACTTGAATTGCAAGGTGTACGACTTGATTCTATGGATTTACTTTTGGGATGTACAGCTCTCTACTATGGGTTGACCATCATCACTCACAACACAAAACATTTCGCTCGAATCCCCGATCTGAAATTAGAAGATTGGGAGGAATAAGGTCAAAAAGTATCTAGTAGCCTAAATTATTTGTAGGCTACGACAATCCCGTCTGAGGTGACTACTTGATTGCCTTCGGCATGGAGCTTGGTGCCGGCCGGAAGTACGGCAATGACACGTGACATGTCGGCCGGTATCTTCACCTTGGCACATCCGCTCACACCCTGAGCCACATAGGCATGAGCTATGCAGTCAAAGAAGTCGCACTTGCCATTCTCCGGTTACGCCGAGCATTGTCGTACCAGATAAGTGGAGAACCCATCACGCGTGTATTCTCGTCAAAGACGTACGCATCATAGTCAATGGCTTTCTGGCGAAAGTCGATGATCTTGTAGGGCTGTGGGATTTTTGGCATCTGCTCGATGCGTTCGATGCTCGTCTGCTCCACGGCATCGCCAAGGTTGTCGTTGCTGCAACCGACAAAGGGCAGGGTTGAAATTGTAGTCAGTACGACGGTTATGATGTCTTTTCTCATCTTCTTCGTTTTTTCTGCTACGAAGATACGATTAAGCGAGAGAAAAATCAAACAAGTTTGAATTTTTCCTATTACACATTTCATAATCCGTCGACCCTTGAAATGGAGAGTGTCGACACTATTTGCAAAAAGTCTCGACACTATTTATAAAAAGTGTCAACACCCTGTTTTTGAACCCTCGAAAGTACGGAATGAATTTGTAAGGATTCTTTACGAAGTAAGGGACAAAAAAGGGCAGGACCTTGCGCCCTGCCCTTATATGCTACGGTATAAACCTTGTCTTACTTCACCAGCACCTTCTTGCCGTTCTGGATATAGATGCCCTTCTGCGGAGCAGATTTCAGCTGACGGCCCTGCAGGTCGAAGATGGGAGATTCTTTGGGTCTTATGGTGGGGTGAGTGATGCCCGTGGGCCTTTCGTCTTGCCTGAAATGCATCGTATATTTGCCACTCTGGGGAGCCGGAAGGCCTGTGTAATAGGCAATATCCTTTCGCGCCACGACAATGTCGGCTTCTGTTGCAGGGTTCAGGTCCCATTTGTATGCAATGTACAAATCATCCCCTTCACGATAGAAACAAGTATATTCACGGTTCGGAGAACGCCATCGGTAGTCTTCAACCATAAGGGAGCCATCTTCATACATACAGTTGACATAGAAGTCCGATTCTTGCACGTATTCGTAGTAGTTGGGTTCCTCCCATCCGGAATCGTGGGCAAAGAGTGGGTCTGCGCTGATTTCACGGGCGAGGTAATGTCCAGCCTCGTACTCCATCCAAAGGGTTTGAGCACGTCGTGCCTCACTCATGGGAGTAATCATGAAATGGTTGGTGAACGAGCCGAAGTCCTCCAGCCATTGGTCGGAATAGCAACCATCAAGGGAGCAGACTTTCAGAAACCGCTTCGTACAGCATTCCCCTATACCCATATAGGATGTATTCACCAGCGTGTCCCTGGCTTCTTCCACAATCCACTCGATGCCGTTGTATGTCGTGAAGTGGTCGCCTACGGACAATGTGAAGTCAAAAGCCAAGCGCTCCTCGTCCGTTTCATAATCATAGACAAAGATCTTCTTCTCCGGCATACGATAGCCGTATTGTAATTTTACCGGATTGTAGTATTCCTGGCGGATGATGAAGGTCCAGTCATAGATTCTCATGTAGTCAATGCCGTTTGCGCCTTTTTCTGGTTCACAATGGTATTCCCTGAACAACGGTTTGTCCTGTCCTTCTTCGATTATGGCCATGGCCCAGCTTTGCTGTGCATGAATGGCAATAGGACATGTTAGCAACAAAATTGCCATAAAAATCTTCGTTTGTTTCATATTAAGTGAGTTTTCCGATGTTGATGCTGCAAAGATACGAATAAATTTACCAAAAACACAAATTTACGATATAATTTATAATGTATGAGGCAGATTTCCCTTAATTGGTAAACCGATCTTATTTCGCCAGCACCTTCTTGCCGTTCTGGATATAGATACCCTTCTGCGGAGCAGATTTCAGCTGACGGCCCTGCAGGTCGAACATGAGAGCATTGTCGGTAGGAGCCTTGGGCTTATCTTTTATATCAAGGATTTCTTCTGCCCATGGGAACCCGGTAACGAAATCGACATACTCAAAAATGCAATTATCGTTTTCGTAACAGGCGATGAATGGAACTCTACCCCCGTCTATGATGTAGCGATCACGTTTATGTCCTCCTATTTTTAAGTATTGGTCGTATGTTCCAATGCCCTCTACCCATATTAGGGGATCGAAGTCGGTATTATATACATCCTTCGTGTCCTTTGGCCCCAAATGAAAGCGACGGTATGTTTCACCCTTTACCTCGATGGTATCTATCTTCAGGCAATAATGATCATGGAAGGTCTGATAGGCCTGGCCTTCTGGCACTTTATCTCCTACCTTCAAACTGAAATCAAAGACCAGGGCAGAATCCAGTTTCTCCCCATGGTCATATACGTCATAGACTTTCCTGTTTTCCACATCCTCAACAACAAGGAAACGGTCAGGTTTCGTCGTGTATCTGCTATCCGTCTCATCCATTATTATTTGAGAGCACTTGACGCCATGCACGATCGTGTCAGGTCCTACTATCAACCAATAGGGATCGTGATACCAACCATCTAATCCGCTGACACCGCCCATTGCCACACGCCATTTTTTCCCGGGAGTAAACATTTTCTTGTAACCGTCCTGTGCTGAGAGAACGGTAGGACAAACAAACAGGAGAACGGCAATCTCCACGATTGCAGAAAACAATGTCTTGAATATAGAATGTCTCTTCATAACATAAAGATTTATAATACGTCACCGCAAAGTTATGAGAAAATGAAACAACCTCCAAAAATTATGCAAACTAATTTTACACCTTGTTTACACCTTTTTTTGCAATAAGCAGATGATAGCCAGTGCAATGTATGGGGGCTGAAAAGGGGTGAATCATCGTTCAGAAGCGGGTTTTTAGGTTTTCCTCGAACGATGAGGCTCTTTCTGCACCGAAGAGTTTGCGGTTGAGCTGGGCCTTAACGTTCGTTATCCTTTGTGTGGTGGCGTCCAGCAGGGCGGCTATCTCGCCGGAAGAGAAACCCAGGCGCACGAGGATGCAGGTCAGGTGTTCCTGCGTGCCGGGACGGCAGAAGCCGGACAGACGGGAATGGAAGTCGGGCAGCTCGGTGCGGACAAGGCGGAGCAGTTCGTTCCAGTCCTCCTTCCTGGGCTGACCGTAAACGCCGATGGCCGAGGCTTTCTTCCGGAAGGATTCCGCCACAGGGTTCTGGCTGATGTCCTTGTCGGCCTCGGAGAGCCGTATCAGGGAGAGGCGGGAGCGGAGCGCGTCTATCTCCCGACGGTACTGCATCATTTCCTCCTGTTTCCTTTCCAAGGCCTTTGCCTGATCCGTTTCCAGCAGACGGAAGTCCTCCTGCGCCCGTTTGTGTGCTTCCATTAGCTGAGCGTATTCCTGCATCAGCCGTTCGTTCTCCTGTTTCTTCTCTGCCTTCAGGCGTCGGTAATGACGGAACGTCAGGAAGGCGAGCAGAACGGTAAGGGCCACAATGCCGTAGATCATATTTCGGCTTCTTTCGGCCTCATCAGCCTTTTTCTGCGCTATTTCCTGTTCTACACTATAATTGTACAGGGATTTCATGCGCTTTGTGGCATCCGTGGCGTCCTCATCGAAGTGGAGAATGGTCTTTTCTGCATATAATAGTGCATACTTTTGAACGGAATCGGGCTGATGTAACTGTCGATAGGCTTCTTGTAGTCCGTAATATATTGTTGCCTCATTGTGTGCTATATGTGTAAATGGCATTGCCTTTTTATAATAAAATATGGCAGAATCTGTTTGACCGATAAGTCTAAAATAATTCCCCTTGTTGGCATATAAAGGAGCCAATCCCCCTTCTATCTTTTCTGGGTGTGTACGAAAATACGAAGAGTTTTCGTATTTATCTAAATAAATTTTGGCCTTTTTATATTCTCCTTTTTCCATATAACAACGTGCCAAATCGATGCATTGCAAAGTTGCCTTATCATTTCTTCCTAGTCCCTTGCATTTGTCGTATAATTGAACAGTCTTCTGGATACATTCATCAAAATCGCCTATATTATATAAGGTAGTACAGATTTGCCCCTCTATGGCAATGGCAGAAAGTGTATCACCCATCTGCCAGCAATATTTCTCGGCAATAGCCATTTCCTGTATGGATTCCTCGAACAGCTTCTGCAGTTTATAGAGGTGTGCCATCTGGGAATGAACCCTCATGAGGGTGGGGTAGTCGCAATCCTGGCTCAGGGTATCGGCGCAATGGGCTGCCTCCTGATAGCAGGCGACGGCACGGGGGGCATCGCCCATGTCCCGATAGGCGCAGCCCAGGGTGTAGTGGGCCTGCATCCGCTCGTTGGCGGAACCGTGGCGGTCGTAATAGTCAACTACTCTCAGCATGGCGGAGTCGGTGGTGAACAGGCTGTCGGCCTTGTTCATGGCCGCTCCGCGCAGCAGTTCCAGGTGCATGCGGTCGCGGCGGGAGAGGGACATGGCCCCCTCCATGCTGTCCAGTTGCACCAGCACCCCCTGCGGGTTGGTATAGATGAGGCTGTCCATCTCTGCCAGCTGGCAAGAAGCCTCATCGTGGTGGTGGCAACCGAGCAGGATGCCCATCATCAGCACACAAACAATCCCTATCCTATGATGAAAAGTTCTTTTCATACTGCAAAAATACAACAAAATTCTAAAAGGATAAAAATTTGGCGAATAATTATGGCTCACCGGTATAATCTCTTCAAATTACATACCGTTTGGTGATTATCGGCATGTAAAAGTCAGGCAGAAAGTCTTACAAGCACTTTAAGGTTTCTTTATCGTTTAATGTGATTGTCATCAACCATCTTTTACAATATTTCCACACGGAAACGATAGCTTACGCTTCCCTCCCACCATAATGTGAAATTGGTACTCCAGAGATTGTTGAAAAGACAGAATTGGATGCCGTCTTTCAGCGAGGGGTAGTCTTTGGAAAATCCCAGTACGTCACGTTCTCCTATGGTAAGATTCGGTGCATCGTACGAAGTGATGCGGATGGTTCCCTTGTCCGTGACCAGAAGGACATAGCCGTCTATGAAATGCATCTTCCTGTTGCCCCCCGGTACCACGTCCAGCAGGTTCACCTCCTCCCCGGTCTTTTCCGCTACGATGGATAGTATGTCGCCAACGTCGAAGGAAAACCAAAGGGCCTCCGGTTTCCTGTTAGCCGGTTTGTCGATGATGGACACCGTAATGTCTAAACCGCCGGATGCCTTGGTGTATTCCACCTGTACTTTTCGAGGGAACAGACGCTTGTCTATGCCTTCTGTTTCCGGAAACGCCATGTCATAAACATAGGATTTACCCACCTTTCCCCCTTTGTATGGCACGGCATCTACCAGAGCGTGGCAGTTAGACACTTTCTCCAAGTCAACCTTGTCAAATCCAGGATTATAGACTCGGGTGTACCTCTTCTGGAAATCCAGATAGTCTTCCTTGGAATAGGACTGATAGGAAACTCCGCCCACCAACCACTTGCCGTAGGTAAACCGGCCCAGCGAATCGACCTTCTTCATCGCTGACTTACTCTCACGGAACGTCTTATCGGAAACAGGCGTTATCTCGTCCATCCTTTTCTCGGCAACGAGCCGGAGCGAATCAGGGAGCAATCTGATGGCCTTCGTTATCAGCTCGTCCTGCTCCTTCCATGTCTCTTCGGCAAAGCGGAAAGAGGGGAGGTTGCGGGAAGATTGGAACAAGTCGTAGTCGTATATCTCGAAATGTCCCACGTTGCTTCCTCTCAGCCCCCATGTGTGTTCTGCCACAAGGCCGAGCTGCAGGGCGAAGTCGAGTCCCTCTCTGGATGACGGATCGATAAGTGAATCTTTCACCCATGAGGCATACAGGCGTGAGAGTTCGCGGAACCGCTTCATGCGAATAGGGGCACTGGCATATCCGTAGATCCAAGTATCTGCAATCTCGGACGTTATCGTGGGGAGACCGTTGGAGCACCGTTCCAGGACCGGTACGATGGCATCCAGGGAAGAAGCCTGAATCCTGGCATTCGGATACCTGCGCTGCAGATCGGCGAAGATTTCCCTGATTTTGTTGATGGAGTGAGGGCCTTCGTTGTCGCCCGTGAAGGAAATCACCAGCAGTGTCTTGCCGTCGGGCAACAGCTTTTCCCCTCCGTACTGGGAGTCATATACCATGATGATTTCCTTTCCGGATGGTTCGTCTCTCCACTTGAAGAAGGGTGGAACCTCGGGCACCGTGCTCGGTCCGTTTACACCGACATGCAGCATCTTGATGCCGCTGTCGTGGAGAATAGGCACGATGCTTCTCGTGTGACCGGGGACATCGGTCACCTTGGCGGCAACCGTTTTCCGCCCGTACTTGTTGTCGAGAAACGTGTTGAGTTTCATGATACCCCGGAACAGTGCTTCGTTGCATGATTCGGATTCGGGAGTAAAGGGCATGGCATTCCAGCAGATGTCGCCCTGGGCAATGGCTTCTTCCAACTTCCTGACGGCTTCCTCGTCGGCCGTTTCCAGGTATTTGTCGATGAGCCATGCCCCCGTGGTCCACACATAACGCTCTTTTCCGCCCTCGTTGCGCAGTTGACGGGCAATCTCTATGGCTTTGGGGATGAAATTCCTGACGTACGTTTCCGTCACCTTGGCGCTCAGATCCGTATAGCCGATGTCCAGATGCGTCTTGAAGATGATATGCACATCCGAGACTTCCTTGTTCACTTCCTGCGCACAAAGGGGCATTTCGGTACTAAAGACCGAAAGAATCAGGAAGAGGATAAATGCCGTTACCCTCGGAAAGAGCGTTTTCTTATCCATGGCGGGGATGCATTTAGCGTAAATGGGTTATTCCCATTCGTAGTAGAAGCAGAAGGAACCCATGTTGGCAGAGCCGCTGCCGAATGCCACTTCGGGAGTGAGCTCGCTGTCCTGGTTTATCTCGTTGTTGTCACCGTTCCGCACGGTAATCTTCACGGGATGGTTGAAGCAGATGGGGTTTTCTGTGAACTGACGGTAGGCAGCCAGCTTGACACCACCGTTCTCGCGCAGCAGACATGTCTGTCCGGTATGGTAGCGCATGAACTGCCCCGAATCGAAATAGTAGGTCCCCAGGAAGAAATCCTCCAGACCGCTGGAGAGGTATTCCACGCTGCCGTCACGGGTGTCGAACGCCCTCAGACAGGCTTCCATAGAGGTTTCCACGGTGGAGTTCAGGAAGAAGTTCACTCCCACCAGCATGGTGTTCTGTGACGATTCCAGCAACGTGTGTTGCTCGCCCGAGGCTATCGTCTCGTCCCCTCTGCGGATGCCACGGAAATAGGCTCCTTTAGGCAGAGTGCGTCCACCATAGGAGATGCATACACGGTCGTTGGCCCTGACGGTGGTCCACACCTGATCCTTCACTCCAGGCTGCGGTTGCACCAGTTCCACCTTGCAGGAATGGTAATAGGGAATCTTGAAGTTGAGGTTGATGCTGTTCCTGCTTCCGAACTTACAGAAAAGAGGAGTCTCCAGGAAGATTGAACGGTAGGTTTCCTCGCTGAGGTAATCCATGTTCAGGCATGCCAGTTCATAGAGCTTGCCGCTGAGACAGAGCTGGTCGTCGCAATAGACGTTCAGTACGAATTGTCCGGGATGGTGCCAGTTACCGTCGTCTCCGGCAAAGAAGAAGTTCTCTATCTGCCCCTGTCCGGTGGCACTAAAGATTACCGCCTTCCCCTCCTCGTCGAAGGGTGTCATGCACTTGTTCACCTGTGTCATTGTGTTGCCACAATCCGTGGATTGTCTGCAGGAAAGCAACAACACGGAAATCATCAAGAAGAAAAGATTCTTAAAGTTACGCATATTCATGTTTTTTTGTTCCTAATTCTGAATTTCTGATACTTGAATTACCAAACGTCCTCAGGCTCGCTGGGGTTGTCATACACTTCCTTCGGACAGAATTCTATGTAATCGAGATAGAGCTCCTTGGTGTCGGAATCAAGGACAGACCTGAATCGCAGGTAATACGTCTTGTTGGCTTCCATGGTGCCTCGCCATAGAATATGTCGGGTACAGCGTTGGTCATCGCGGGCCGACTGGGATGCATTGCTCTCGTGTACCTCGTGTCTGGCACTCTTCATTACACGATGGTTACGCAATTTGTGGTCCACCTCTGCATTAAAGGCTTCGTCGTCGGTATCAGCAATGTTTCCTCCCTCGCCATACAGGTCGGACGTGTTTTTGGTCATGTCTATGGGAATACCCGTTACAGGCAGGTTCATGGGGTCGGAACCGAAATGAGTCTGCACGACGCCACGGGATCCGGTGGCCAGCACCTTGTAGCGGAGTTCGTATGTACCCGTCTTGGGTACTGGTGGCAAGGTGAAACGGATATCGAACCTTCCGAACGCCTTATCCTCATCCTGACAGTAATTTGCCCAGTTGGTGTTGTAGCCGTTGTAGTGGATGAAGTGAGTCTCCTCGTTCAGTATGCTCATGTTGTCGAAGTACTTATATATTCTGTCCTGGGGGATATAGACATGTTGATACTTCCCTTCCATGGAGTCGGCACGACGGATGCCATTGGTAATGGCCTCTGGGAACATGGCAAAACAGTCGATGCGGATGCGCTCTTTCCCCAGATTGTTGCGCACCTCGTCCGTATAGGCGAGAGGGGCATCAATGGGGTAGATACAGGCATTGACGATGTCGTTGACGTTTGTCAGTTCATGATCGCGCTCCACGAGCGACCCAATCTTGTCGATGTCGCACCTTACCTCGTGCCCATTCCCCTTGCGACCGTTGTCGAGCTGAGGGAAACGGTTCAGATAGACACCGTTGCTCTCGGCACTCTCGTAGAGTTTCAGCAACCGGCGGTCGCCCATGGTGCAATACCATTCATAGACAGGAATACTGTACTGGTAGGGATTGGATGTGACATAGCCCACTTCGTTGCAGTGATATACCAACTTGTTGGCGGGAATCTTCATGGGAAGGATATGGTACGTTACCCAGTGGTTCAGCAGATGCTTGGGAGAACGGTAATTCTTATCCGTGGCATACGTGTTGTCCGAGAGGTACATCTTGTTGTCCAGTATCCATTGCTGTAGCTGCTCAAGGGCATCGTCGGCCGTAGGGTCAATGCCCTGAGAACGCCAGTACTCGTCGGTTTCGGCAAAGATGGTGAATCCGTATT
The DNA here is from genome assembly GCA_045617645.1 of Bacteroidaceae bacterium. Classification (GTDB taxonomy): domain Bacteria; phylum Bacteroidota; class Bacteroidia; order Bacteroidales; family Bacteroidaceae; genus Physcousia. Next base: position 45,349 of record JAZLIY010000134.1, read on the forward strand.
TGCGATGTTGGGGAGCGTATGCATCAGGGTCACCCGCAGTAGCAGACTTGTCGCCACCGCTCTTGGCCTGATAGTCTTCCATGTTGGGGATTTCACCTTCCAGGTACTTGGATTCATACACATCGTCTTGTACGGCAGAGAGTGTGTCGAAGAGACCGCACTGTTGCAAGACGCGCGCCATCAGGAGAAAACCCTCCTTTTTCGTTTCGATGATGGTTTGGAAATATTTGTCGGCAGAGTTTTCATTTGGAGCGATGACGCGATGTATCTGATGCAGGACACCGTTGATAGCAAGGATGTCGCGGTTTCTTGCATCCAGCGGACAAATGGCATTGATGTAAATGCTGTCTGGCTCATTCTCGGGAGAATAGTAGGTCAGTTTGTTGTCTCCCATGTTCGTGATGGGAAATTCCGCATTGTTGGTCGTGGGGAACTCTGCCACGTGATAGACTTGTTCATAGAAATCTCCTCCGTCAATGATGCTGTTCTTTACGATTACGTTACGTATGGAGTCCAACGTTACGCTGTCCTGAAAGGCATCCCAGCTTGGCTCCGTGATGATTTCCTTATCAACCAATTCCTGCAGGTACTCTGCAATGGCCTCGTTGGTGGGAGCAAACACGGTATAGTTGCCACGGGCGGTCAGAATCTGATAGACAGTAGTTTCGGTCGCCTTGCTCATGCGAACTTCTTTCAGCAACTTGGTGTATTCACTATAGTCCTCGTGTGTTTCCAGGTAACTTGCAAGTGTGGGCTCGTGGAAAACGTATCGCAGCGACGTATCTACATGCTCTGTACATCCCGCGAACATTAGAGCGAGATATGCGACGAAAACGGAGAAAAACGCTTTTTTATTCATTGTTTTTAGTATTTACGCGACAAAGATAGTAAAAAGTCTTAAAATATCGATAAGAACAGCAACAAACTCATTAAAAAAATCAGTTCAACAGTTTGTCCTTGTAATGCATCGTGCACAGATCTATGGAACATCTTGGAAATTTGAACGTGGCAATAAGCCTGTGGCTGGTTGGTCGGATTTTATTCAAGACCGAAGTCATGCCGATTTGTACGGACATAAATGCTCCCCGTTTCGGCAAAAAATACGGCAAAAGGTGGGTGAAGTCAGATTTTATTAGTACCTTTGCATCGTAATCAAGTAACGACAATAATGAAAAGACTCTTTCTCACCTCGGTGCTAATGCTCACCATCAGCCTCAGTTCACAAGCTCAGTATCCCATCCGTATGCATTCTCATAACGACTATGCGCAACAGGCCCCATTCTGGTTAGCCTATTCCCAGAAAGCTAGTGTCGTTGAATGTGACATGTTTTACGTTGGCGGCACAAAGTTCATGGTTGGTCATGATAAAGAAGATTTCCGTTACAACCAAGAGTTTGACGTGTATTACCTGGAACCCATCGTCAGGATGTACAAGACCAACGGCGGTCATGCGTGGAACGATGACGAGAATCGCGACCTCCAGCTGATGATTGATATCAAGTCAGACGATACGGATGCCTTCCTCAAGGCCCTCGTCCAGAAACTTCAGCAATACCCCGATGTCTTCGACCGCAGTGTCAATCCACATGCCTGTCAGGTAATCATCACCGGCAACATGCCAGCCCCCAAGGACTTCGACAAGTATCCCGCCATCCTCAGCTTCGATGGCAATCTGGACAAGGAATACACTCCAGCCCAACTGGAGAGAGTGGCTATGTTCAGTGAGTATTTTCGCAACTATTCCGAGTGGAACGGCAAGGGAACCTTGGTCTATAAGGAGGAGCAAAAAGTGAAGGATGCCATCGCCAAGGCCCACAAGCTTGGCAAGCCCATCCGTTTCTGGGGCGGTCCGGATACCGTAACCAGTTGGTACACATGGGTAAACTTCGGCATCGACTATATCAATACCGACAACCCAGCCAAGTGTGCCGAGTTCCTCAAGAACTGGTCCAACCAGAACTACACCATTTTGGGAGCTTCTGAGCCTGCCAAGGCAGGAGTCACCCGTACAGACAAACTCGACAAGATCACACGCGACTTCGCTGGATTCCAGAACGACAAGCTCCAGCTCAAGGCACCCATCGAGACCTACACCCCCACCTACCTCAATGACGGAGCCACGGACAAGCCTGTTAAGAATGTCATCCTAATGATAGGAGACGGTATGGGCATCATGCAGATGATTGCTGCCGATCGTGCCAATTTCGGACTTTCCATGATGAATATGCGCTATATGGGTATGGTCAACAATTCCTCCAAGGATGCCTTCACCACCGATTCCGCAGCTTCCGGAAGTGGTCTTGCCACAGGTAAGGCCCACCACAACCGCCATATTGCCGCCACATGGGAAGGCGAGAACGTACCCTCGCTCACCGATTTCTTCTATGAGAAGGGAAAAGCCTGCGGAGTAGTCACCCTGGGCGACATGGACGATGCCACCCCGGCTGCCTTCTATGCCCATTGCACCGAGCGCGACAGCTCCGACATCATCACCCGTGGACTGCTCGATGGCAAGCTCACGCTATTGGCAGGCAGCGGCATCAAGGACATGACTACTCGCCGTCACGATGGTGTCGATATGCCTAAGGAACTCAATGCCCGCGGCTATGACTTCGTTAGCAGAGTTGCCGACATAGACGAAAGCGCCAAGAAAGTCGTCTGCATAGACGAAGAGATGGACCAGGCCGCATCAGTTGACAACATCGGACTTTTGGCCGAGACCACACGCCGCTCCATCGCTAAGCTCTCCAAGGCAAACCCTGACGGCTTTTTCATGATGGTAGAAGGTGCCAAGGTGGACTATGCAGGTCATTCCCGTTGCCTCCCAGGCTCCATCATGGAAACTCTCAGTTTCGATATGGCGATAGCCGAAGCCCTCAAGTTCGCTGATACCAATGGCGAGACCCTCGTCATCGTTACAGCCGACCACGAATGTGGAGGTCTCGTTCTGGTGGACGGAGACAACGAGACAGGTCGTGTCACCGGTTATTACCTCTCCAACGACCACACTCCCGTCTATCCCATCGTCCTCTCCTACGGCCCCGGAGCCTCTCGCTTCATCGGTCGTTACTACCAACGTGACATAGCTAACCGAATCAAGGCACTTTACGAATAAATCAACGTTATGAAAAGATACATAGTTCTCATCTTTACGGTTCTTACCGTCTTTGCCTGCACCCATACCCCCGAGACCAAGCAGGCCCCCTCGTCCTTCACGTTCCGTCCCGATGGCACTTTCAAGATAGTGCAGATCACCGACACCCACATGAGTGCCGGAGACTCAGATGAAGAGAAACAGTTTGTCATCAACCGCATAGGTGACGTGATAGAGACAGAGAAGCCCGACCTCATCGTCTTTACGGGCGACAACGTCACCAGTTGTCAAACCAAGGAGATGTGGGACGGCATCCTCGCCATGATTGATGCCAAGGGGATTCCTTTTGCATGCGCCTATGGCAACCATGACCGAGAGGAACAGTACTCCGACCTCGATCTGCCTCAATGCTTCGTCAACGACCCTCTCTGCATCAACACCCTCACCCCAGAAGGCTACCTGGCCGACATGGCCGTTACGGTAGCCTCTTCCAGCACGGGTAAGACGGCAGCCGTACTGTATATCATGGACTCAGGTGACTATTCCCAGGTAGCCTCCCATTGGGACTATGGATGGATTACCCACGACCAGATTCACTGGTATATGGAACAGAGTCGCGCCTTTGCCCGTGCCAACGGCAATGTACCCGTCCCCTCCTATGCCTTCTTCCACATTCCCACCAACGAGTTCTATGAGGCCTATACCGAAGGACTTATCTGCGGCAACCGAGGCGAGAGGGAATGTCCTGGCGAACTGAACTCTGGCATCATGTCGGCCTTCGAGGAGAATGGCGATGTGCATGCCATCTTCGTAGGTCATGACCACGACAACGACTATGTTGCCCGTATCGGAAGCATAGCAGCCGTCTATGGCCGTTGCTGCTTCCGTCGTGATGCAGACCATGTCCCCGCTAATGGATCGAGAGTCATCGAGCTGAAGGAAGGCGACTATGGTTTCCGCACCTGGATACGCGAAATAGACCGTGTGGCCGATGACATCCACTTCGATGTCCCCCTCGACTATACTCTCCGTCGTGCTACGTCTGTCTCAGGTCTGAAGCCTGGTCTTGTCCGTACCATGTATTCCAATGTTCTCGAGATGAGCGAGATGGAGAAGACTGCCACTAAGGGCACCACCGAAGTGGTACCCACCCCCCGTATGATCAGCCACATGGGAGAAGGCGACTATGGTGCCGTCCAGGAAGGTTATTTGTATGTTCCGACAACAGGCGCTTGGTCGCTTCATTGCTCAATATACGACGAAGGTATGGTTATCATAGACGATGTTAAGTTCGGACCGACGGACTATGGTCGTGGTCAAATAAAATTGAATCTCGAAAAGGGATATCATCCCATCAAGATTTATATGAAAACCAGAAATGGTCGTGGCTGTTGGTGTAAATTGGGCATGCGTGACCAGTATCATACTCGTCACCACGAGATAACACCGGATTATTTCTTCCACAAGGAATAACTGCAGAGGCAAATGTGCCACCGAATCAGGGGCGAGTCATTAATGTGGCTCGCCTTCTTTATTGATACAACTCGCTCATTTTGCTAGCAAGTTAAGTCGATTTTGCTAGCAAGTATGATGAAATCAATCGATTCTTTTCGCAAAACTTGTTAACAAGTTGGACCAAACTTGCTAACAAGTTAGACAATTTTTGTTAACAAGTTATGCAGTATAGCTTGATGGATCAGAGAGCATCCGTCATAATATTCCCGAAAAACCATCGTTTCTATTCCAGATTTTTCAAGACAATCATATTATAATAAGGTAAATGAGGTATCCACATTTCGTTTCATAACTATGCTGTTTAGCCATCGCAAGTACGATGGTTCCATATCGTAAAGAGAATTAATATGTTGCAGTTGCGGCATATATATTTCTTCCTATAGAAGAGTTCCCTTTTCAGTTTGAGTGCCATTCTAAGTTCGGTTTTTTAGATTTTCGTCCTTTTCCTTTGCTTGTCCGTGAAAAATGCGTATCTTTGTTGCGGACAAGTATAAGCAGAGGAGTAAACAGCTATGGAGAAAGACACCTATATCCGTTTTGACTGGGCCGCGAAGTACATGCTCCGCGACAAGGCCAACTTCGACGTGCTGGAAGGGCTGATCTCGGTCCTGACGGGCGAGGAGGTGAAGATAGAGGAGATACTGGAGGGCGAGGGCAACCAGTCGGCGGTGGACGACAAGTTCAACCGCGTCGATGTCAAGGCCAGGAATGCCGCAGGCGAGATAATCATCGTGGAGATACAGCAGACACGCGAGCTGCACTACCTTCAGCGCATCCTGTACGGAGTGGCGAAGACCATCTCCGAGC
>JAZLIY010000135.1:0-28594 GCA_045617645.1 Bacteroidaceae bacterium
ACGAACGACTAAAGTACAAGAAGATGCCTTTCCGAAAAATCAAAATCGACAAAAGTTTGTAGTACACAGCACCGCAAATGAAAATTGCAAAACGCTGAATAGCAGAGAAAACGACTAATAAGATGTCAAACTTGGGTTAAGTAAAAAATACTGCGGTGCAAAAATAAAAATACTTCGGCACAACGGCACAAATACTTCGGTGCAACGACAAAAATACTTCGGTACAATGGCGCAAATACTTCGGCGAAACTGTAAAAATACTTCGGCGCGACGGCGCAAATACTTCGGCACAATGGCACGGACAGCGAAGCTCTGTTTTACGAGAAATCCAGCTATATGGCATAGAGAATAAAAAGCCCCCTACGGCACATCGTAGGGGGCTGATATCTATCTACTTATTCCTCTGCCTCAACAACTTCCGCTGTTTCTTCTGTCTTCTTCCCAAGGTAGGAAGGAAGGTCGAGGCCTGCCTGGTTGAACAGGTCGTGGAGGGGAGGAACGCTCTTCATAAGACCAGACAGGAAGTTGGCCGTAGAACCCTTGCCGTCGACACCGTTGCCACTGTCCCAAACGGTGACGTGGTCGATGTTGATGCCCTTGACAGCCTCTACCTGAGTGCGTACCAGTTCGGGCAGTTTCTCTATGAGGAGGAGCTGATAAGCCTTGTCGGCATCGCCTCCGGCAGCCTGTACCATCTTGTCGTAACCGGCAGCCTGTTTGGTCAGCACCTCGAAATAGCCCTTGGCCTCGGCTTCCATCTTGGCGAAGATGGCATCGGCCTCACCCTTGGCCTTGACGCGAGCCTGTTCGGCTTCTGCCTCAGCCTCTATGATACGACGTTTCTTCTCGATTTCCTGAGCCACGATGATGTTGGCCGTCTGGGTTGAACGCTCACGGTTGGCACGGGCCTCTTCGGCATCTTTCTCAGCAGCATAGGCCTCCTGCAGGGCACGGGCGCTGGCCACCTTCTCGGCAGCACTGGCCTTACGCTGAGCCTCGGCTTCTGCCTCGCGACGCTGAGAGTCGGAATTGGCAATGTCTATCTTGGCCTGGTTCTCACCCTGTACGGCCAGGGCATTGGCCTCGGAGGTACGGATACGGGTCTCACGCTGGGCGTCGGCCTTACCGATCTCACCCACCTTGTCCTGCTCTGCCACGCGAACCTTGGCCTCGTTGATGGCCTTGGCTGCAGCTTCGCGACCCAATGCCTCGATGTAACCGGACTCGTCCTTGATATCCGTTACGTTCACGTTAATAAGACGAAGACCAATCTTCTTCAGCTCGACTTCCACATTGGCGGAGATAGCCTCCAGGAACTTGTCGCGGTCGTTGTTCAGTTCCTCGATGGACATGGTGGCGATAACCAGACGCAACTGACCAAAAAGGATATCGCGTGCCAACTCCTGAATCTGAACGGGAGAAAGGCCGAGCAGACGCTCTGCTGCCGCATTCATGTATTCGGCATCGGTACTGATACCTACGGTGAAACGGCTGGGCACATCGACACGGATGTTCTGGCGAGACAGGGCATTCGTCAGGTTGGCATCGATGGAGATAGGCGTCAAACTAAGGTAAGCATAATCCTGAACGATAGGCCATACGAAGGTACCACCCCCGTGAATACACTTGGCAGAACCTCTGCTGCCGGTAGTTCCATACACAACCAAAATCTTGTCGGAAGGACAACGACGGTAACGATTGATAATCGATACGAAAAGTACAATGACCACAATGGCCGCAATAATAATTAAATAAGCACTCATAATCCTACAGTTTTAATTCATAATTCATAAGCCTAAACTCTCAACCATTATATCACCAAATTATATTGCGTGTTAATGACCTTAACGGTCTCACCGTCCAGGATTTCCGTCACCTTGACCGTCTGGCCGGAAGGAATCTCGTCCTCGTCTGTGAGGGCATAGATTTCGTGTACGGAACCGTCGATGCTGATCTGTATCTTGCCCTTGCCCTGGCAACCGGCCGGAATACGCATATAGACTGATGCGGCCTTGTCCAGACAGTCGTGGATGTCGAAGGCTCCATTCTTCTCCAGCTTCCGTGTCTGCTTATAGATGAACACAAACATGGCCACAAAGAGACAGCCGACCGCCAAAGATGCCAGCATAAGCAATGCCTTGTTCGTTATGGCATCGCGCAGGCAGATACCGGCCCAACCAAAGCCCAGGAAGAAATTCACAAAGTTCTTGATGGAAAAGAGGTTGATGCCATTGCCCAAGTCCATGGTATCCGACCCGTCGAAGTCCACATCCACATCGGAATGATCCAAACCCATCATCGTGAGTAGGAACTGCACGATGAAAATGACCGATGCCACAATCGCACAGCCCCAGAAGACCTGCTGCATCGTGTCCAATCCTTGATACATTGATACTAATTCATCCATAGTCGTATTTGTTTATTGTTGTTCGTCACTTCTGTATTCCAAGATATCGCCGGGCGTACAATCCAAGGCCCGGCAGATGGTATCGAGCGTGGTAAAGCGTATCGCCTTTGCCTTGCCCGTCTTCAGGATGGACAAATTGGCGGGCGTTATGCCGACCTGCTCTGCCAGTTCGTTCGATGACACCTTGCGCTTTGCCATCATTACATCTACATTAATAATTATTGCCATATTCTCTGTTCTTTTTCGACCGGATTCTTACCGTTTCGAATGATTTCTGGGACAAAGATATATTGTTTTTCGATAATATCCAAATGTTTTTATAGAATTTTTATCGAAAAACGATATATTTTTTATTGTTGCACAAGAAGAGAATCTTTTCCTAATCTTTCAGGCAGGCCAAAGGAATAACTTTAACACCATCCATACGGGTGTACGCCATGTGACCGCCCGTCAAGACAACAAGCAAGTCCGGCTCACGGATAGCTCCTTGCTTTTCAGCCTCGTTATGCTCACGAATCAACCGCTTTATCTCCAACAGATGTTTTGCACCATCATCTATTTCACGACTGCCGAGTTTACATTCTATGAGGGCATATCGACCATCCGCCAGATGGAGGACAAGATCGGATTCCAGACCATAACGGTCACGGTAATAGGAAATATGATTGTCAAAGTCTTGGGTGTACACTCTAAGATCACGTACACACATCTGCTCGAAAATAAAGCCAAAGGTCTTTAATTGAGTCATCAATGTATGAGGTGTCAACCCCAGCGAGGCCACGGCAATCGACGGATCCACAAAGGCCCGTTTTACACCACTTCGTATGGCTGTCTTGCTTCGTATCGCTGGGCACCAGGCATCTATGTTGTCGATAACGAACAAGCGTTTAATTACCGTAACATAATCCTCGAAAGTACTCATGCCCACGGTCACTTTGCCCGATGACACAACATCCGCAAGCAGCGATGTGTTTTTGGCCAACGTTGAAATATTACGCGCATACGAACGTAATATCAACCTGGCAATCCGTTCATCTTTCTGCACACCATCAACTTTTGAAATATCCTCACGACAAAGCGTATCGACATAATTACGGGCAACCAACAACTTTGCCTTGTCGGTTTTCATATTGGCCGTCGCCGGCCAACCACCCCGACAGGCAGCAAAGATGATGTCCTCTATCTGCATATCCGACGTTATGCCGTCTATATCAACGTCTTTGTTGTCGAATAGTTCTCGCAGTGAAATCTTGCCATTTGACTCACACGACTCCCATAGACTCATCGGCAACATTTTCATACGCGAAATACGACCATCGCCCGTATGTTTTACCTTACTCTTATCCACCGTATTGGAACCTGTAAGCACAAACTGACCCGGTTGCTGCCGCTTGTCAACCATCGTACGTACAGCGTCCCATAAAACAGGAAAGTCCTGCCATTCATCTATCAGACGCGGAGTGTCGCCCAACAAAAGGAGCGATGGTTTGGTAGAGGCCGTCAAAAGATAATTCTCCTGCATATCCGTATCGTGGAGTCTTATCACACTTTTACATATTTGCTCTGCCGTAGTGGTTTTTCCACACCATTTAGGTCCCTCTATCAACACTGCGCCAAATGCATCAAGACGCTCCTTTAAACGTTCATCAGAAACACGATTTAAATAGTTCATACGTTTTCCTTCTATAATTCGAGCACAAAGATATGTAAAATAATCGGTTCTGCAAAATCATCACGAACTTTTGTGGTGTTTTGGTACGAACTTTTGCGGTGTTTTGGTACGAACTTTTGCGGTGTTTCGGTACGAACTTTTGTGACACATATCGGCCTATAACCCTTCTTTATCTCACTACATAATACAGCAAATCACGTAGGAGGACAGGGGATTGACCACTGTGATACAATCCGACACGGGCAGGAGAAGAAGTGCCCAGGGAAACGCTTTGCAAAAGTTGCTCCCCTACATATATATATAAGATGTCGGCCCTACGCTCTACACGCAATTGGTTGTCGCCCTGGAACTGGGTATCGGCCTTTATACGATAGATGTGGTGAGCGTAATCCCGTGGTCCTTTGTTTCGCATACGTATTTCCTTTGTCTTGACCGCCGGGAAACGGACAGACTGCCATGCGTTGTTGCCGCTCTCTGCCGGAGTGTACGACAATGGTCGCCATGTATCATCGTCCAGATACTCCAGTGTCATCTGACTCGCTATGTCCGGGGTATAGGTCACATCCTCCTCCTGTTCCTGACGCGAACAATCGGACAACATGGTCTCGTTGATGACATCCACACAGGGATAGCTGACGCCCTGAAGATAGGTGTCGCAAGGGAAACGGAAGTGTTTCTCGAACATGTCGGAATACTTGATGTCGGGATAACGAACCGTATTCTGTGTCAAAGGTGTCTCGGTAGTGCGTCGTTCACCATCGGGCGTAACCCGTTCCGTCAGGAGGAGACCACGCTGTGCATCGATGCTGACACGCAGGAAATCGCGCTCACCCCAATAGGCAGCATAAAAGCCATACTGTCCCTGACGGGAAGATGTAGAGAAACAGCCACTCATGGCATAATCGCTGGCCGGTGACGTGCGGATACTGGCTACGGAGTCGGACAGGAGAAGGCCCTCGTCCGTAATCGACGCTCCCTGCCATCCGCTGAAATGGGACGCATACTCATCGAATCCTTCACAGAAAGAGATGTACTCGACTTTCCGGTTCTTGTCCTGTCCTATCCAACGGGGCCTTCCGGCCTTTGCCTTTACCGTCAGATGGTCGGCCACCAGGATGCGGTCCACCCAGGCAGTAAGCAAGCCATGGTCTTTCTCTATGCGCCATTCATGACTCACACCGGTGGCCATATCCTGAGGCAGAAGGAGCGTCCTGTTGCCGATACGGACTCCCTGACGGGCATCGGAGCTGGAGAAGGTGAGCTCCAACAAATAGCTGTCTGCCAAAGGAATACTGTCGAGCGAAGTTCCTGCATACTGAGGTTTCGCAGGTGACGGATGGAAACCGGGCGTATGAGGACCCGTGATGCCATCGACGGTAAGGCGGCCCTCCACAAAATGGACACGGTCGATGAACTGATGGCGAGCCCATCCCTGATTGGCCATATAGACAAGCCACCACTCCCATCCGTTCGGGCCTCTTACGATGTTGGGCTGCCCGGGTGTAACAAAAGCCTCATCGGGTTCCACACCCTCCGTATCGTACAGGAAGAGGTGAGCCGCCCGTCCTTCGGTCGTAAGGGTGTTCTCCCCCGCCCGAAGGTAGTCACTTTTCACACGGAAATAACCAAACTCGCCCTGTGTGCCTGGGTTGATGGCATGACCGTTGATGCGAACCGCACAGCCGCCCCATTGGGCCAGGAACAGAAAGACATCGTGGTCGGGCACCCCCTTTAACGTGAAACGATGCTCTTTCTCGGAAAGGTCAATGATATTGAACCCCTCTCCGCCATACCGAAGCAGGTCGGTATATCGCTCGGCTACGGCCTCGGTGTTCGGACTGACCACCGGATGGCTGTATTTACCTCCCGGATTGAACGCCAAGGGAGAAGATGCCTCGCAAACACCCAAATGGTAGTTACCATAGGAGGGGTCGGTGTGATTGGCATTGTACATCATATAATAACGGCCTCGGTACTTGATAACGAAAGGACCTTCTGCCACCCGATTGTCGCACGTTTCCCAGGTATCGGGTTGGGCAGAGAACTGTTGTACGGCATCCCCGGCAAAGGTAAAATCGGCATTCAACGGACGCCCCCAGATAACATTCCCCTCGGTGAACTTCACCATATACAGATACAATTTCCCGTCTTCGTCACAAAAAACCTGCGGGTCGATACGGTTTTCGAACCATTGGTCGTCCCGAACCTCACGATATGGCCCACAGATGCTGGGTGATGTGGCGTGGGTTATGTGTACAATGCGACGATCATCTCCCCAATAATTAACGCTGAAAAGCAGATGAAACTGCCCCCCACTATACGAAATATCATCGGCATGTACCTGGTTGTTACGCGCTCCTGTGCCATGGGTCCACTGATTATCCAGGTCAAAAACGTGAACCCGTTCCTGCCAGTCGGTAAGGTTGTCGCTGACAAAAAAATCACCCTCGGTGGCCACACCACCTAAATAGTATTTACCGGCATAGCGGATGCAACCGGCATCGCACACCCCCTTCAGTACAGGATTGGCGGCCATCATTCCTCCAACAAGACACGGTCCTAAAAGGACAAAAAAAAGTGTTCTAATTCGTTTCATATTTGTTCTGTTTTTTTGATTTTTCATAAGGTGTGATTTCTTCTGCCACCAAGGATTCTGGTTGCTCTGTCGCAACGTAATATTTGCCAGGGCGTCTGTCGGCAAGAAAGATGTGGTTCAGCGTCTGTAAGAGCGACTGTAAGGTCTGTTCCCTACACGAAGGTTTCAGTTCGCATTCCCACACGGTGATGCAATGCCATCCCATAGCAGCCAATTGCCGTTGCACCTTGATGTCACGCTCACGGTTGCGCATTATCTTCCGCTCCCAGAAAGTCACATTTGACTTTGGCATGACAAAGAACCGGCATCCCTCATGACCATGCCAAAAACATCCGTTCACAAAAATACAGGTACGGTAACGGCGCAGGACAACATCGGGATGTCCTGGTAGCCGAGGATGATTCAACCGGTAACGAAAGCCGTTTCTCCACAGGAACTTACGCACAATCAGCTCGGGCTTGGTATCTTTCCCGTGAATGGCGGCCATATTGGCGTGACGTTGAGGAGAGACTTCGTTCTGTTTTTTATCTGCCGAATACAACTTGACTGTTTTTCGTTTACACTTTTATTATCGCACCTCCAACAGGTCGTAACTTGTCTGCAAGATGGCCTGGGCTTTTCGAATGCGTTCAGCACTGGGGGCCGGTTTCTCGGTAATGGGTTGCTGACTGGTAATATCGAAGACTGTAACGCCTGTGGAATCACGGAACAGGATGCCTCCGGGGAAGGAACTATACACAAACGGATTCCGATAAGAAGGGCTCAGCACGTTACGGCTCCAGGGGAAATGGTCGTGCGAAAGTCCCATCTGTGCAAGCAACGTGGCACACAAATCGCTCTGGTTCATCAGCACGCCGATACGACGAGGCTCACGGATAGCACCTCCAAGCCACAACATGGGAGTATGGAAAAATTCGGGATTTTCGTAGGTCAGGTCATACAGGAAACCATGGTCGGGCAGGATGATGACCAACATATTGTCCCACTGGGGAAGGGTGCGAAGGGAATCTACCAGATTGCCTACGCATTGATCGGTATAGGCAAAGGCATTCAGTTTCTCGTCAGCCAGGCGATGGTAGGGGACCTCGAAGGGCTCATGACTGGAAAGGGTCTGATACCCCATGTGCCAATGAGCATCCAACGGGCGTTCCTTTATCATCTGGAACACACGTTGAGCCGTACTGCCATCGTTAACGCCCCATTTCGATTCATTGCGTTCCGACAGGCTGAAATCGTCCTCGCTGGTTAACTGGTCATACCCCGCTGCCACTAGATAGCCCTGTTTACCCATAATCTTGATGTCTCCCCCATACAGATAATCACAGGCATAACCCACAGCGTTCAATTCATGTGCCAAGGATGGCAACGTGGCTGTTCGTCCGGGAATACGCATCAAACTGACATTGGGATAACTTGTCCATCCGCTGAAAACACTGAGGGTCCCCCTATCGGTACGGAAAGAATTGGCATAGAACTGATCAAAGAAAATGCTCTCTTTTATCAGTCGGCTGATATGGGGTGCCACATCGGGAATGCCACCCAGTTCCTCGATGAACTTGCCACCAAAACCCTCCATCATAATCAAGAGGATATTGGGACGTTGAGTACGGAGCAGGGTTTCGCATAATTCCGAGGATTCCTCTATGGATGTATAGAGGGGAGCAAATGTCGCAGCACGCTCTTCTTCGGAAAGATAGTCGAACTGATGACTGTAATCCGTGCGCTTGCTGAGAGAGGCAACAAGACTGAATGCCGGATTTACCGCGGCATGATTGAGGTACAGACGAGGGCTGTAATAGGCGACTCCTACATTCATCGTACTTTCCTGTACCCCACCCCGAATACCCAGAAAGATGAGACCTCCCAACAAGAGCATCAGGACAGAGCGCACGAAGCGGTGGGTATAGACGGGGAGGTACTTGGGTGTGACGTGAACGCAAAGCCACGACAAGACAACGGAAGTCAGCACGAAACATCCGACCCTCGATACCAAGAACCATGTGCTGACGCTGCTGGTGGCTCCTTCCGTGGAATGCAGATAGGAGAATACGGTGGCATCTATCTTGAACTTCCAGAACTCATACATGACCACATCCCCCACGATAATTGCCATCAGCAAAAAGGAAATCAGAACATAATAGGGCAACAGCACTTTGCGGAGAGGCATACCCTTCCACCAGATTCCAACAAGAGAACATAACCACGGAATCGCTATCAGATAGCCAGCGGTACTGATATCCATACTGAACCCGTGCTTCCATACCTGAAAGGCATCCACACAGGTAGAGGGTTCTACGGACTGATTGTAAAGCAGAAAGCACCCTTTCCCCAATGCAAAGACCAACAGAAATAGCACATAGGGCAGATAAGGAACGTGAGAGATTTGGTGTTTACAGGTCATCATAGCTCGTTTGCAAGATTGATTGTGCCTTCATCTGACGAATACCATCGTCCTGTGGTTCCTCCAGGATAGGTGTATCGGCCGTTATGTCGAAAATGCTGACCCCCGTACTGTCCCGGTACAGCAAGCCGGCAGGGTAATTGCAATAGACAAAAGGATATGTATAGTTGGCACTCAACACATTCCGACTCCAAGGATATTCCTGGTGGGAAATGCCCATCTGGGAAAGCAAGGTGGCGCACAGGTCGCTCTGATTCATAAGTACGGACATCTGACGTGGTTCACGGATTGCTCCACCAAGCCACAACATGGGGGAATGGAAAAACTCCGGATCCTGATAGTTCTGTTCGTACAGGAAACCATGATCGGGCAATACAATGACCAGCAGATTGTCCCACTGTGGAAGGGTACGGAGGGAATCCACCAAGTCTCCCAGACACTGATCGGTATAGGCAAAGGCATTTAGTTTCTCGTTCTCCAAACGATGATACGGAACTTTCCAAGGCTCGTGACTGGAAAGGGTCTGGTAGGCCATCATCCAATGCTGGGTGCTATCGGTCTGAGCGACCAAATGAAACGCCTTCATGGCAGAAACATCGTCATCGGCCCCCCAGCTGCCGGACAGTTCTTCCGGGGTGAAGCAAGTGTGGTCCAGCAGATTGTGAAATGCCATATCGGACAGGTAGTCTCGCTTACCCATGTTGGTCATCGCTCCGGCATAGAGATAAGATGTCTCATAGTCGTTCTGAGCCAGACTTTTGGCTATGGACGGCAGACGGTCGTGCGTCGAACGTTCCTTCATCAGACAGACATCCGGATAACTGACGCAACCGCTGTATGTGCTCACCGTACCACGGTCGGTACGGAAACTGTTGCTGTAATAATTTTCCCAGAAGACACCTTCGGGTATGAGACGACTAAGGTTGGGAGCCACATCGGGCAAACCACCCAGTTCCCGTACAAACTTGCCACCGAAACTTTCCATAAAGACAAAAAGGACATTGGGACGGCGAACCCGCAACAAGGTATCGGTCACATCTTCTGTGTCTGCAGGATACAACTCATCAAAAAGTTCTGCCCTTTCGGCCTCATCGAAATAATTGTAACGTTCGGCATAGGTCTTTGTACAAGGAAATGAGGAAGCAAAGGCATAAACGGGGTTCACGGCTGCATGATTCAGGAACAAACGAGAACTGTAATAGGCATCGCCCACCTTCGTGAAGACACCTCCTATCAACAGGAAGAACACCCAGATGATACTGAGATTACGGAACCATAGTTTCACACCATAAGTCACCTGTAATTGTTTGGGGGTAACCCATATACTGGGAATTATCGTCAGCAAGACGAAAGACAAGACAAGGCAAACGCGGGAAATAAGGAACGATAGGCTGACGCTATTCGTTGCCCCTTCGGGCGATGCCGCATAACTGAGTACCACAGCGCTTAACTTGAACTGCCAGAACTCGTACATCACGATGTCGGCAACCACAACAGCCCCCACAGAAATGCCCAACAAGAGATAATACGGAATCAACACCTTGCGCAATGGGAACGAAGGTCGTCGAAGTGCCTGCAACCCCACCAACCATGGAACAAGGAGCAAGAAAGAGGTAACGAACAAATCGTGGGCGAGCAGTCCTACCCGACACACATCCAGCACATCCCAGAAAGAGAAATCATCAAGGTGACGATTGTAGATGACAAAGACCAATCGCCCGAAGAAAAAGACGACAAGCAACAAGCAATACAGATATTCCAGATAATGGGCCTGACGTTTCATAACTGTTGCATATCATTCAATTTGCGATAGTAACCATTCAATGCCAGAAGTTCCTCGTGGGTGCCACGCTCCACAATGCGCCCCTCGTGCAGGACACAAATCTCGTCGGCATTCTTTATCGTACTCAGACGGTGGGCAATGGCTATGGTCGTACGATTCTTCATCAGGCGTTCCAACGCCTCCTGTACCAAACGTTCGCTCTCGGTATCCAAGGCACTGGTCGCCTCATCCAAGATCAGGATAGGAGGATTTTTCAAGATGGCTCGGGCAATGCTGATACGCTGACGTTGACCGCCACTCAAACGGCATCCGCGGTCGCCCACCATCGTGTCGTAACCATTCTCACTCTCCATGATGAACTCGTGAGCATTGGCTATCCGCGCGGCATCCTGTACCTGTTCCAGAGTGGCGTTCTCTACACCAAAGGCAATGTTGTTGAAAATCGTGTCATTGAACAGGATGGCCTCCTGATTCACGTTGCCGATGAGGCTACGCAAAGAGAGGATGCTCAGCTGACGAATATCGGTTCCGTCGATACGGACGCACCCTTGCTGAATATCGTGATAACGAGGAATCAAATCCACTAACGTACTTTTTCCACTACCACTCTGTCCCACCAAGGCAATGGTTTTCCCCTTGGGAATGCATAGGTTGACATCATGCAGTATTTCGCGTCCCTCGATATAGGCAAAAGAGACATGCTCCAAAGTAATGCCCTGATTGACACCTGCAATGTCAATGGGAGAGTCCACCTCACGGATATGATTTTCGGCAGACAGAATCTTGTTGATGCGCTCCATACTGGCCAGACCTTTCTGAATAGCATAACCGGCCTTGCTGAGGTCTTTTATTGGCTGAAGCGTCGTGTACAAGATGACCAAATAGTATATAAAGATGTTGGCATCGATGTCGGACGTACCAGAGAAGATGAGCCATCCGCCAAACCACAAGACAATGACGATCATAACCGTACCCAAGAACTCGCTGACGGGATGGGCTGCGCTCTGACGAATGGCCACCCGATTGGCTATATCACGGTATTCGTTGTTGACCTTCTCGAAACGCGACATCATCTTCCCTTCGGCCACGAAAGCCTTGATGATACGCAAACCACCCAACGTTTCCTCTATCTGACTGATACTGTCGCTCAGACGACTTTGCATAAGCAGTGACCTGGCTTTCAGTTTCTTGCCAATGGCTCCGATACCCCACCCCAAAACAGGAACGACAAGCAAGGTAAAGAGCGTTAGCTTCCAATTGATATAAATCAACGTGCCCAGATAGACCAAAATAAAAATGGGGTTCTTGATGAGCATGTCCAACGAACTGCTGATAGACGCATCCACCTCGTTGACATCCGTAGAGACACGGGTGAGGATGTCGCCCTTGCGTTCCTCGCTAAAATAAGAGAGGGGCAAACCAAGAATCTTACGATAAATATCGTTCCGGATATCGCGCAACACACCTGTACGAAGGGGCATAAGCATTGCCGATCCGCCAAAATAGGTTGCCGTCTTGAAAAACGTAAGCACCGACAATACGAGGCCCAGCAATAAAAGTGTGGTGGCCGGGCCATAGGAAGCAATCATCTCCTGCGAATAATAATAGCCGTTGTTCTTGGCTACTGACAAGAAATCTCCCATGTCTGCCGTACTCCAGGGAATGAACTCGTAATGTTCGGTATTTACCTTGAAAAGTATTTGCAAGATGGGGAGCAAAACGGTAAAAGAAAAGACATTGAATAGGGCTGTGAGGACATTCATGGCAAATGTCCCCCAAATATAGGATTTGTAGCGACCGAAATATCGGCCCATTATCTGATAGAATTCTTTCATTTACGTCCAAAATCTGCGGGCACCTCGCCCCATTGATTCGTTTCCCACTTCATCACACGGGCATGTTGCGGATGAGAGGAAAGCCAAGCCTCGGCCCTGGCTATCAACTGATACAGCCCTTCGGTCTGAGGCGTTCGCTCCAACTTTGTCTTACATTTTTTGTTCTTTACCCACAGAATGGCATTGTAACTGTCGCTATATACCGCCATCTGCCACTTGTTCTTCTCTATCAACGCCAATGCATGGACAATTGCCAGAAACTCACCGATGTTGTTTGTTCCGTGAACCGGTCCAAAATGAAACAGTTCCTGACAATTCCCCAGATAAATGCCACGATACTCCATCGGGCCCGGATTGCCACTACATGCAGCATCCACGGCAATGGCATTGAAATCCACCTTGTCTTTTAACTGCTCGTAGTCTATCATCTCAAGTCGTTTTACATTCTCTCTGGGACTTCGATGCCCAACAGTCCCATACCGTTCTTCACCACTTGACTGACGGCTTCGGAGAGAGCCAGACGGAAGACTTTCTTGTCGGAATCTTCCTCGCGCAATACGCTGAAATCGTGATAGAACTGGTTGTATTCCTTCACCAGCTCATAACAATAATTGGCTATGCAGCTGGGATTGTAATCTGTACCGGCCTGACGGACTGCGGCCTGGAACCCTTGCAGATGCTGGATGAGGCTGATTTCCTTGTCGCTGATCTCAGTCGTTGTGGGCAACGTCTGAGGAATGGATATACCCTGTTCTGCAGCCTTACGCAGAATACTGCGAATACGGGCATATGTATATTGAATGAAGGGGCCTGTGTTTCCATTGAAATCAATGCTTTCCTCGGGATTGAACAACATATTCTTGCGAGCATCCACTTTCAGAATGAAGTATTTCAAGGCACCCATTCCCACAATGCGAGCGATCTCCTGTGCTTCTTCTTCGGTCACATTTTCCAACTTGTTCACTTTGTCGGCGCTCATCTGGCGGGCATCGCTGATCATCGTGGCAATCAGGTCATCGGCATCCACCACCGTACCTTCTCGACTCTTCATCTTGCCGTTGGGCAATTCCACCATACCATAGCTGAAATGTACCAGGTCCTTGCCCCATTTGAAGCCCAACTTGTCCAACAGGATAGAGAGTACCTGGAAATGATAGTTCTGCTCGTTACCCACCACATAAATCATTTTGTCTATGGGGAAATCCTGGAAACGAAGTTTGGCCGTACCGATGTCCTGCGTCATATAGACGGATGTGCCATCGGACCGAAGGAGCAGTTTCTCGTCCAGTCCCTCCTTGGTCAGGTCTGCCCAGACGCTGCCGTCTTCCCTACGATAGAAGAAGCCTTTCTGCAATCCCTCTTCCACTTTTTCCTTGCCTTCCAGATAGGTATTGCTCTCGTAGTATATCTTGTCGAAAGAAACGCCCAAGGCCTTGTAGGTCTGGTCGAAACCCGCGTACACCCATTCGTTCATCTTACGCCACAAGGCACGAACCTCGGGGTCGTTCTGTTCCCATTTCACCAACATCTCGTGAGCTTCCTTGATGAGGGGGGCTTCCTGCTTGGCCCGTTCTTCTTCCATACCCCGTGCCACCAGTTCCTTGACCTCCTCACGGTAATGTTTATCAAATGCAACATAGTAGTCACCTATCAGATGATCACCTTTTTTCCCGCTTGTTTCAGGCGTCTCGCCATTTCCGTAACGAAGCCAAGCCAGCATGCTCTTGCAGATATGGATACCACGGTCGTTGACAATGTTTGTCTTCACAACCTTGTTGCCATTGGCGGCCATCACATTGGCCAACGCCCAGCCCAACAGGTTGTTGCGCACATGTCCCAGATGCAATGGTTTGTTCGTATTGGGGCTACTGTATTCAATCATAACCAGAGGGCTGTCCTCTGTAACTGGGACGAATCCGTATGTGTCGTTCTGCTGAATGGATTGCAACAGCTCTATCCACTGAACACTGTTTATTGTCAGATTCAAGAAACCCTTGATAACATTGAACTTACTTACCACCTCCGGAATCCGGTCAATCAGGTAACTGCCGATTTCCTGTGCCGTGTCTTCCGGCTTCTTGCGACTCATCTTCAGGAACGGGAAAACAACCAGGGTCAGTTGTCCCTCGAATTCTTCGCGCGTTTCCTGCAACTGCACCATGCTGTCGGGCACTTCCTGTCCGTATAACTCTTTGATGCCGGCCTTTACTGCCTCCTGTATTTTATTTGCAATTTCCATACCTTATTATATAATATAACATTTTCGCGTGCAAAGATACGATTAAGCGAGCGATTTACCAAATCTATTTGGCTAAATCCGAGCGTGAGTATCTTCGACGATTAGTCAAAGATACGACTAAGCGAGAGAAAAATCAAATGTTTTTGAATTTTTCCGAGCGTGAGTATCTTCTGCGATTGGTCAAAGATAGTAAATTTAATACATAATACATATTTATTCGCACGACCAAGTAAAAGCATCTACGACAACAGCCAAAGATACGATTAAACGAGAGATTTGCCGTATTTTGTCAAAGTAAAAGATGAGTTGTATGGAACTGAAAATAGTCTTGTTTTAGGCAAACAAAACTATTGTGCTTCGCTATTAATAATCTAACGCCAAAGAGTTCCAAAATATTTGTAACTACACGTCCGAAAAGCTGTAACTACACGTTCGAAAAGTTGTAACTACACGTTCGGAAAGTTGTAACTACAAACTTTTTTCTCTGTAACTACAGGTTTTTAGGTTGGTAGTTACAAAATTTTTGGAATGTAACTACAAACTTTTCACAGAAAGCCGAAGCCAACTGCCAGTTTGTTTATAACGTATTGCTTTTTAATTAGATGCAATCATCCTATTGTTTCTGCGTGACTGGATTTCCAATTCGACAAAATGAGAAGAAATGCGTTCGATAGGGTGATAATGCCGACAAATCCGTTCATAAGGCATGAAAAAAGAGGGTGCTGAAATGACACCCTCTTATTTTTCGGTTCTACAAATCTGTAGATTAAAGAGCTAAATCTGCACCAGCCTTAAACTTAACAACGTTCTTTGCAGGGATGTCAATAGCCTTCTTTGTGGCTGGATTAATACCCTTGCGAGCAGGACGCTTTGCAACAGAGAATGTACCGAAGCCAATCAGAGCAACCTTATCACCAGCCTTTACAGCAGCAGTGATAGCATCAATAGCAGCATCCAAAGCCTTCTTGGCATCAACCTTGGTCAAACCAGCACCTTCAGCAATCTTGCTTGTCAATTCTGTCTTGTTCATACGTTTTGTAAATTAAATAATTAAAATAATATATAGTAAAAACAGTTTTTTTCTAATTTGACGGGACAAATTTATGCAAACTTGCTATTCCCCCCAAGTTTTTTTGCAAAAAAATGCAAGATTTTGCTAAAAAGTCTTATCATTCGCGTAAAAAGGAACACTTTTATGAACAAAATTAACTACTTTTGCAGCATCTTATACAAATTACACGCTGTTTATGAATAATATGCCCACCATAACAAAAAACCTGCTCATCATCAACACCTTGATGTTTGCCAGTACATGGGTAGCCACCCGATACAACATCGACTTGGAAAATCTGCTTGGTCTTCATTTCTTTCTGGCCAGCGATTTCCACCTCTACCAGATTTTCACCTATATGTTCATGCACGGCAATCTGGAACATCTGTTCTTCAATATGTTTGCCGTATGGATGTTCGGTCGCATCATGGAGCAAACCATGGGGCCGCAACGTTTCCTCACCTATTATCTGGTATGTGGAATCGGTGCCGGTTTCATGCAGGAAATTGTCCAATACATTTCCTATATTACACAGGGACTGAATGCCTACGAAGAAGTGTCCCTGACGGGAATACACATGGAAATGGCCGAATACCTGAACCGATGGACAACCGTAGGTGCCTCGGGGGCCGTATATGGTATCCTGCTGTCCTTTGGTATGACATTCCCTGAAGAAAAGATGTTTATCTTCCCGCTGCCCGTACCCATCAAAGCTAAATTCTTCGTCATCGGATATGCCGTCATAGAACTGCTGTCCGCACTCGGACAATCCAACGACGGAGTGGCTCATTTCGCTCATCTTGGCGGAATGGTCGTAGGATTCTTCCTGCTCTTATACTGGCGAAACGGCAATGGATACGGTGGATACGGAAACCGTTACCGCACAAAGAAATCTTTCTCGCAATGGTGGAAGAAGATAAGGAACAAATTCCAAAAAACGGACCATACCCGCTTCACCATCAACCAGGGTGGCAAATTCGATGCCGACATGGAATACAACGCCCGGAAGAAAGAACAGGAAGAAGAGATGAATCGCATCCTGGACAAAATAAAGAAAGGCGGTTACAATGCGCTGACAGAAGAGGAAAAACGCAAAATCTTCGATGCGAGCAACCGACGATGAAACTACTGAGGAACATACTGGCATACGTTTTTGCCGGAGGTAACATAGGCACCATTCTGCTCTTGTGGATATGCTGCGTAAGTACCTATTTCTCACCGGCAGAGCATCCCTTTTTTGGTATTTTAGGGCTGGCCTTTCCCGTCTTTCTCGTTTTTAACACCTTCTTCTTTATTTTCTGGTTGGTATTCAACATCCGCAGATGCTGGATTCCCTTGCTTGGTTTTGTATGCATCGCCAGTTTCATCCAGGACTACTGCCCGATTCATCGGAACGAATCCCTACCGGAGAACACCCTGAAAGTTATCAGCTACAACGTCGGACATACCGTAACAGACGAAGACCGTCAACATATCGTGCAGTTCCTGAAAGAGGAAAATGCCGACCTTGTCTGCCTGCAGGAAATGTCATATAATCTTCCGGCACGCCAGGATTGCAAGGGCATGATAGATTCCCTGCACTACCATGTCGTCCAAAACCAAGGCGAATGCATCCTGACCCGCTTCGATCTGGTTGGCGACACCTTGCCCGTACATTATTCCGGAAAGGCCGGACACACGTTGGCTTGCCTGACAGAGTACAACGGAGACACCATACTGATCATCAACAACCATCTGGAAAGCAACAAACTGACACCAGAAGACAAAAGCGAATACAAGGACATGATCAAGGATCCTAAAAAGGAGAAAATAAAATCGGGAAGCCGAATGATGATCAACCGACTGACCAGTGCTGCAAAACTGAGGGGAGAGCAGACGGACTCATTGTGCGCTTTTGTTGAACGCCACAAAGACCAAAACATTATCCTGTGCGGAGACCTGAACGACACCCCCATCTCGTACACCTACCAAAGGATTCTGAAACGACTTAGCAACACCTTCAGGGATAACGGCATCGGCGTAGGCATTTCCTACAACGAAAAAGCCTTTTTTGTACGCATAGACCACATCTTCGTTTCGGAAGACTGGAAAAGCCACAAAACACATGTTGAAAACAACATCAAGGCTTCCGACCATTATCCAATCATTACCTATCTGAGTAAAAAGGAGAACTAAAGCACCATTTTCTTGCAAAAAATTGGCACAAATGATGGCAAAGTAACGAAAAATACGTATCTTTGCGGCTCAATGTGTAGTTTAAGGAAATAAAACAAACAAAAACAAATAATTTTTTAACAATGCAAAACAAAGGATTTGTAAAAGTTTTCGCACTGCTTCTGGCACTCGTCTGCATTTTCTACCTGAGTTTCTCGGTGGTCACCAGCCACTTCGAAAGCAAGGCCGAGAAAATTGCCATGACGGATGGCAATGAAGCTGCCGAACGCTATCTGGATTCTCTGCAGAACAACAAAGTGTACTGCAACGTGTGGACGTTGAAAGACTGCCGCGAGATGGGTATCGGACTGGGTCTGGACCTGAAGGGTGGTATGAATGTCATTTTGGAAGTCAGTGTTCCCGATGTCGTTAAGGCACTTGCCGACCACAAAGAAGAAACAGACGAAAACTTCCGCAAGGCCGTCGAACAGGCGACCAGCGAGGCTACTAACAGCCAGAATGATTTTATCACCTTATTTATTAAGGACTACAAAGCATTGGCTCCCGGTAAGGGTCTGGCCGAAGTATTTGCCACACAGCAGTTGCGTGACAAAGTCACCACAAAGAGTACCGACTCTGAAGTAGAGAAGGTTTTGCGTGAGCAAGTAAAGAACGCCATCGACAACTCTTACAATGTATTGCGCACCCGTATCGACCAGTTCGGTGTCGTTCAGCCCAACATTCAGGCATTGGAAGGACAGGAAGGCCGTATCATGGTGGAAATGCCCGGTGTTAAAGAGCCCGAGCGTGTTCGCAAGCTGTTACAGGGTAGTGCCAATCTGGAATTCTGGGAGACATATAACACACAGGAGGTCACATCATTCCTTTCTGCCCTTGATGCCAAATTGGCCGCCGTTGCAGGAAACATCGAGGAGAAGGACACCACAGAAGCGGCTGCTGAACCCGTAGCCGAAGAGGCTGCTGCCGAAGCAAACGCCGATGCCGCCAAGACCGACCTGGCCGCAGCCGTTAGTGGCGAAGAAAAGGCAGAAGGTGCCAATGTAAGTGCAGCCGATATGGAGAAACTCAAACGTCAGCACCCCTTGCTGAGCCGTCTGCAGGTTATCCAAGGTGCCAATGGATGTGTTGTGGGCTATGCTGCAAAGCGTGACATGGAAGCCATCTCTGCTCTGTTCCAGACACCCGAAGCCAAGGAGGTTCTCCCTTCTGACCTTCGTCTGAAATGGGGCGTAAAGGGCATGGGCGATGGCAGTGCCGCCAACATCTACGAACTGTATGCCATCAAAGTAACAGAGCGCAACGGACGTGCACCGCTGGAAGGCGATGTCGTTACCGATGCCAAAGATTCTTACGACCAGAATGGCCGTCCTTGCGTAAGCATGAAGATGAACGTAGATGGCGCTCGCCGTTGGGCTGCCCTGACAAAAGCCAACCTGAAACGTTGCGTTGCCATCGTATTGGATGACTATGTATATAGTGCTCCCACCGTACAGAGCGAAATCACCGGTGGTAGTTCTGAGATCACAGGTCACTTCTCTGCCGAAGACACTCGTGACTTGGCCAATGTGCTGAACTCTGGTAAGATGCCTGCACCCGCCAAGATCGTCAGCGAGGAAATCGTTGGTCCCTCTCTGGGTGCCGAATCCATCCAGCAGGGTATCATGAGCTGTATCATCGCTTTCGTCATCCTGATGGTCTATATGATTGTCATGTATGGTTTCATCCCTGGTATGGTTGCCAACTGCGCCCTGATCCTGAACCTGTTCTTTACCGTTGGTATTCTGACCAGTTTCCAGGCAGCCCTGACCATGAGTGGTATTGCCGGTATGGTACTGACCCTGGGTATGGCTGTGGATGCCAATGTGCTTATCTACGAACGCACAAAGGAAGAAATGAAGGCAGGCAAGAAGGTGCGCGAAGCTCTGAATGCCGGTTACAGCAATGCTTTCAGCGCCATCTTCGACTCCAACCTGACCTCTATCATTACCGCCATCATTCTGTACTATTTCGGTACAGGACCAATCCGTGGTTTTGCCACCACCTTGTTCATCGGTATCGTTGTCAGCTTCTTCACCGCCGTATTCCTGACCCGCGTCGTTTACACAGAAGTCATGAACCGCGACAAGTGGCTGAACCTGACCTTCCAGACCTCCATCGGCAACAAGATTTCTTTCCAGAATCCCGCTTATAAGTTTATGAGCATGTACAAGAAGAGCTTCACGATCTTTGGTGCATTGCTCGTCCTGAGTATCGCTTTCATGGCTTTCCGCGGATTCAGTAAGAGTATTGACTTCACCGGTGGTCGCAACTTCGTTGTATTGTTCGAGAAAGAAGTACAACCCGAATCTGTACGTGGTCTGCTGGATAACGCATTCCCTGAAAGTAACACCAGTGCCATTGCATTGGGTACAGAGGGTAAAACCATCCGTATCAGCACCAACTACCGCATCGAAGAAGAAGGAATAGAGGTGGACAGCGAAATTGAAAGCAAGCTGTATGAGACCCTGAAGGGCGCAGGCCTACTGGCTGGTGACCTGACATTGGAGAACTTCATCAACCGTGACGAACGCGCCGGTGGTTCTATCATCAGCAGCCAGAAAGTTGGTCCTTCCGTGGCAGAGGATATTACCTATGGTGCCATCATCAGCGTAATCCTGGCCTTGATTGCCATCTTCGCCTACATCCTGATCCGTTTCCACAACGTTGCCTTCTCTGTAGGTGCTATCACGGCATTGACCATCGATACCCTGCTGATTCTGGGTATGTACGCCATCTTCTGGGGTATCCTGCCCTTCTCACTGGAAATCGACCAGACGTTCATTGGTGCCGTATTGACCGCTATCGGTTACTCTATCAACGATAAGGTGGTTGTCTTTGACCGTATCCGCGAATTCTTCAACTTATATCCGAAGCGCGATCGGCAGGAACTGTTCAACACCTCTATCAACAGCACATTGAACCGTACCATCAACACCTCTGTATCAACCTTCATCGTTCTGGCCGTTATCTTCTGTCTGGGTGGTGCCAGCATCAGAAGCTTTGCCTTTGCCATGATCCTGGGTGTTATCTTCGGTACCTGCTCTTCTATCTTCATTGCAGCACCTACGGCCTATCTGACCATGGGTAAGACCATCAAGGAGAACGAAGAAAAGTAAGACATTTAACCATTCGGTTTATACCATAGGATGGGAAGGAATTCTTTTTTGATTTCCTTCCTATTTACAAAGGCGCCCCTGTAGTTCAATGGATAGAACTACGGTTTCCTAAACCGCCAATCCGGGTTCGATTCCCGGCGGGGGTACAAGAGAAAAAGATTTTAGTTTTGGGATAAATTATGGCAGATTCTTTAGATATAAAAGAGTTGGATCAGGTTGTGGTCCGCTTTTCCGGTGATTCCGGAGATGGAATGCAGTTGGCCGGAAATATTTTCTCGACAATCTCTGCAACCGTAGGTAATAGTATCAGTACATTTCCCGATTATCCAGCGGATATTCGCGCCCCACAAGGTTCTCTGACAGGCGTTTCAGGCTTTCAGGTTCACATCGGAGCAGACAAAGTATTTACTCCTGGTGACCAATGTGATGTATTGGTGGCTATGAATGCTGCTGCCTTGAAGACACAATATAAATTTGCAAAGCCCGGAGCTGCCATCATCATAGATACCGACAGCTTCGGTGAAAAAGATCTGGAAAAGGCGGCTTTCAAAACAGATGACCCTCTGAAAGAAATGAGCATCGATGCCGACCGCGTCATTGCATGCCCCATCAGCCAGATGGTAAAAGATTGTCTCAAAGACAGTGGCATGGACGTAAAGAGCATCATGAAATGCCGTAATATGTTCGCTCTGGGTCTCGTATGCTGGCTGTTCAGCCGTGATCTGGATATCGCATTCAATTTCCTACGAGAAAAATTTGCCAAGAAGCCCGATGTAGCCGAAGCCAACATAAAAGTCATCCAGGCAGGATATGACTACGGACACAACACCCACAGCAGTGTGGCCAATGTATATCGCATCGAGACGAAGAACAAGGTTCCCGGACGATATATGGACATCACCGGTAACAAGGCCACAGCCTATGGTTTCATCGCAGCAGCAGAAAAAGCCGGTCTGAAACTATACCTCGGCTCCTACCCTATTACCCCAGCCACCGATGTGCTTCATGAACTGAGCAAGCATAAGTCACTGGGCGTAACAACCGTTCAATGCGAAGACGAGATTGCCGGATGTGCCTCTGCCGTAGGAGCTTCCTTTGGTGGAGCCTTGGCCGTCACCTCTACGTCCGGACCAGGTATCTGCCTGAAGTCCGAAGCCATGAACCTGGCTGTTATCATGGAACTACCCTTGGTTGTTCTGGATGTTCAACGAGGAGGCCCTGCTACAGGTCTACCAACCAAAAGTGAACAGACCGACCTGTTGCAAGTCCTGTTCGGACGTAACGGAGAAAGTCCTATGCCAGTAATGGCAGCCATCAGTCCAACGGATTGTTTCGATGCCGCATACGATGCAAGTAAGATGGCTTTGGAACACATGACCCCCGTTGTATTGCTGACCGATGCCTTCGTAGCCAATGGTAGCGGAGCGTTCAAGTTGCCCAACCTGGCTGAATACCCAGCTATTAATCCGCCCTATGTACCCGAAGAACTAAAGGGTACGTGGACACCCTATATGCGTGCTGAAAACGGAACCCGCTACTGGGCTGTTCCCGGCAGAGAAGGGTTCCAACACGTCTTGGGAGGTCTGGAAAAGGATGACAAGACGGGTGCCATCAGCACGAATCCAGAGAACCACAACCTAATGACGCGCAAGAGAGCCCAGAAGATTGCCAACATACAGGTACCCGACCTGGAAGTCCTTGGCGACAAGGAAGATGCCGAACTGCTGATCGTAGGATTTGGCGGTACATACGGTCATCTGAGAGCTGCCATGGATGAAATGAGAAGTCAGGGAAAGAAAGTTGCCATGGCACATTTCCGCTACATCAACCCCCTGCCCAAGAACACAGCAGATGTACTGAAGAAATATCCGAAGGTTGTGGTTGCCGAACAAAACATGGGACAACTGGCAGCCTTCCTGCGCATGAAAGTAGATGGATTCGTACCCTACCAATTCAACCAAGTAAAGGGTCAGCCGTTCATCGTCAATGAACTCGTTGAGGCTTTCTTACAGATTATTAACAAATAACATCAGGAAAGGACAATAGTATGGCTTACACAGCACAAGATTATAAAAAAGGTCAACCACGGTGGTGTCCAGGATGTGGCGACCACTTTTTTCTGGCCTCACTGCATAAGGCGATGGCAGAGATCGGCATCCCCCCCTACGACACAGCAGTCATCAGCGGTATCGGTTGCTCCAGCCGTCTGCCTCACTATATGGCCACCTACGGCATGAACACCATTCATGGGCGTGCCGCAGCAATTGCCACAGGATGTAAAATAGCCAACCCTAAACTGACTGTATGGCAAATCAGCGGAGATGGTGACGGACTGGCCATCGGAGGAAATCATTTTATCCACGCCAACCGTCGTAACATCGATTTGAATATGATTCTGCTGAACAACCGCATCTACGGCCTCACAAAGGGACAGTACAGTCCCACCAGCCCACGCGGATTCGTCAGCAAGAGCAGTCCTTATGGTACCGTGGAAGACCCGTTCCGCCCCGCAGAACTTTGCTTCGGTGCCAGAGGGCATTTCTTTGCCCGTGCCGTTGCTACAGATGCTCTCGGAACCGTGGATGTCCTGAAAGCCGCTTACGCACACAAAGGCAGCAGCGTATGTGAAATCCTGCAGAACTGCGTCATCTTCAATAACGGAACCCATGAGAGTGTCTATACAAAGGAAGGACGTGCCAAGAATGCCATCTACGTAAAGCATGGTGAACCATTGATTTTCGGTGAGAACAACGAATACGGTTTGATGCAAGAGGGCTTCGGTCTGAAGGTCGTAAAGATTGGCGAGAACGGTATTACCTTGAAAGACATCTTAGTACACGATGCCCACTGTCAGGATAACACATTGCAACTGAAGCTGGCACTGATGGGCGACAATGACGGATTCCCTGTTGCATTGGGTGTGATACGCGATGTAGAAGCACCAACATACAACGAAGCCGTAGAAGCACAGATAGAGGATGTCAAGGCCAAGAAGCCTTACCATTCTTTCGCCGAACTGTTGGAGACCAACGACATCTGGGAAGTAAAAGAATAATTCATAATTTTTGTAATTTCACAGAGGATGAATTTTGTAGAAGAACTGAGATGGAGAGGCATGATTCACACGATGATGCCAGGTACAGAAGAATTATTGGAGAAGGAAACCGTAACGGCATACGTCGGCATTGACCCTACGGCAGACTCCCTGCATATCGGCCATCTCTGTGGAGTGATGATGCTTAGACATTTCCAGCGCTGCGGACACAAGCCACTGGCACTGGTAGGCGGAGCCACCGGTATGATTGGCGATCCCAGCGGAAAAAGTCAGGAACGCAATCTGCTGAACGCAGAAACCCTGCGTCATAACGTAGCATGTATAAAAGAGCAACTAAGCCGTTTTCTGGATTTCGAAAGTGATGCGCCCAACAAGGCTGAACTCGTTAACAACTACGACTGGATGAAGGACTTTACCTTCCTGGATTTTGCACGCGATATAGGCAAATGCATCACCGTAAACTATATGATGGCTAAGGATAGCGTGAAGCGTCGCCTCAACGGAGAATTTCAAGATGGCATGTCTTTCACGGAATTTACCTATCAACTCCTGCAGGGATACGATTTCCTGCACCTATATGAAACAAAGAACTGCAAACTGCAAATGGGCGGTTCCGATCAATGGGGTAACATCACCACGGGAACCGAACTCATCCGTCGTAAGTTGGGCAACGAACATGAGGCATTTGCCCTGACTTGCCCACTCATCACAAAGGCCGACGGCAAGAAATTCGGCAAGACAGAAAAAGGCAACATCTGGTTGGACCGCAACCGTACGAGCCCATACACATTCTATCAGTTCTGGCTGAACGTGGCCGATGAGGATGCTGAACGATACATCAAGATTTTCACGAGCCTGGACAAACCGACCATCGACGCATTGATAGAAGAGCACAAACAAGATCCGGGCCGTCGCGTTCTGCAAAAGAAGCTTGCTGAGGAAGTTACCGTTATGGTACATGGACGCGAAGACTATGAATTGGCTGTGGAAGCCAGCAACATCCTTTTCGGCAAATCAACAAAAGAAAGTCTGATAAAGCTAGACGAGCAGACTTTGCTGGATGTATTCAGTGGTGTTCCGCAGTTTGAGTTTGACAAGTCGTTGCTGAAGGAAGGTGTAAAGGCCGTTGACCTGATGGCCGATACGACAAAATGTTTTGCCAGCAAAGGTGAAATGCGCAAGCTTACACAGGGCGGAGGTGTTTCGCTGAACAAGGAAAAGCTGGAGGCATTTGACCAATTGGTTACAGAAAAAGACTTGCTGGACGAAAAATATTTGCTTGTACAGCAGGGAAAGAAGAAATACTTCTTGCTCATAGCTAAATAAAACAGCAAAAATTCTTGCGAGATAGACGGAATTGTTCTATCTTTGCACCCGCAATCGCGATGCGATTGATTTTGGATTGGGCTATGGTGTAATGGTAGCACAAGACATTTTGGTCGTCTTAGTTCTGGTTCGAACCCGGATAGCCCAACCAGCCAAAAGAGAGGCAAGCATGTAAACAGGCTTGCCTCTCTTCTTTTCTTATTCTCTTATCAGTTTGAAATCAAGTTGTTTTCGGAACAGATCCGCACGGGCAACCTGTATTTTCACACTATCGCCCAGATTATAACAATGATGCTTACGGCGACCACACAGACGATAGAATTTCTCATCGAAGTCGTAATAGTCATCATCCAAATCACGCAGGGGAACGAAACCCTCACATTTATTCTCATCGACTTCCACATAAATACCAAATTCCGTAACGCCACTGATGGTACCCTGGAACGTTTCGCCCAACTTATCACTCATAAACTCAACCTGTTTATATTTGATGCTAGCGCGTTCTGCATATGCTGCCGTCTGTTCCATGTCAGAGCAATGTTCGCACAACTCCTCGTACTTCTCTTGGCTTACGTTTCGTCCGCCATCTGCATAACGAGTCAACAAACGATGAACCATCAAATCGGGATAACGACGGATAGGGCTGGTGAAATGCGTATAATAGTCAAAAGCCAAACCATAGTGTCCGATGTTTATCGTACTGTATCGCGCTTTCATCATGGCACGCAAGGTAACCATCTCTATCACGTTTTGTTCTTTCTTGCCCTTTACCTCACCCAAAAGTTTGTTCAGCCCCTTGGTAACATCATCCTTAGTACCCGTTGCCTTGAACTTATAACCAAACTTGCCCACAAAATCCGACAAGTTCATCAGTTTGTTCAGATCCGGTTTGTCGTGTACACGATAAGGCAGGACTTTGGCAGCTTTATGACGATCTGCTAGTTTGCCGATACTTTCTGCCACTGTGCGGTTGGCCAGGAGCATAAATTCCTCAATCAGTTTATTGGCATCCTTCGCCACCTTAAAATATACGCCTGTGGGTACACCTTTCTCGTCTATCTCGAAACGAACCTCCTCACGGTCGAAATCTACGGCACCTCCCTCGAAACGACGACGACGGAGTTCCTTGGCCATCTTATTCAGCAGGATCAGTTCCTCGGCAAACTCTTCTGCAGGACGGGCTTTCTCATCGAGTGTCCCAGCATGGTCACCCGGCATTCCATAGTCCTCGGGGCTTGCTTCATGATGGTTTTCAAGAACCTCCTGAACTTCTTCATAAGTGAAACGACGGTTACTGCGGATGACCGTATGTGCCAGATGCCACTTCTTCACCTCGGCCTTCTCATTCAATTCAAAGATGACACTATACGTCAACTTGTCTTCGTCCGGTCTCAACGAGCAGATGAAATTGCACAGACGCTCCGGCAACATAGGTACCGTACGATCCACCAAATAGACACTAGTGGAACGTTTCAACGCTTCCTTGTCGATAATGGAGTTTTCCGTCACGTAATGACTCACATCCGCTATATGAACGCCCACTTCCCAACGTCCTTGTTTCAACTGCCTTATACTCAGAGCATCGTCAAAATCCTTGGCATCGCGCGGGTCAATGGTAAACGTCAATACATCCCTCATATCCTCGCGACGAGCAATCTCTTCGTCCGTAATGCCAGGATTGAGCTTTTCGGCTGCTTTTTCTACCTGAGCTGGATAGACATAGGGCAATCCGAATTCCGCCAGGATAGCATGCATCTCGGCATTATTCTCACCCGTTTTACCCAGGATGTCCAAGACCTTCCCGATAGGATTGCGAGCCTCCTCGGGCCATTCCACGATACGAACGACAGCCTTGTCGCCCGTCTTGCCTTTTTTCAGGTTCGATTTAGGAATGAAAATATCGGATGCCAATGTACGGTCATCGGTCAACAGATAGGCAAAATCCTTGCGTACCTGCAAGGTACCCACAAAAGTTTTATCGCTATGAACCAATATATCCGTTACGGATGCTTCCCTCACATGGTGTTTCCTACGAGCCAACATCGTCACACGTACCTTGTCACCCTCCATGGCATGCTTGCTGTTGCGTTCAGCCACCAGAATCGGTTCGCCGCCATCGGCCGGTTCGAACGTATTTTTTCCGTTGGCTTTCCTGTGGAACACACCCTCCAGAACCTGCGAAGAGCTGTTTAACTCATACACATATCGCTGGGACTCCTTGACGAAATCGTCCATCTTCAGGTCCTCCAATATATCCAAACACTGCATCTTGGCCGGATGCGTACTCAGATGGAGTATCTGATAGATGTCCTTCAAGGCAAATGATTCACCTGGCCGCTCCTGGAACAATCCCACAAGCATTTTTTCCAGATCTCTTTTCTTTGGGGTTTTTGCCCCGTTTTTCTTCTTTCCCATGATTCGTATCGCTTTAAAAGGTTATTCACGACTACAAAGATACGATTATATGAGCGAAATAACAAAATTTGTCTTGATTATTTCCATGCGAGAGTACACATAATTCATCGCACGACATCTCGCAAGGGTGGTGCTTTTACAAAGCAAAGCAACTAAAAGAATACATAATTCATGATTTTTATCATGAGAAACGATTTTCTTAATTATTATGACTACCTTTGCAGTAAATATTTATAATGATTATCCGCAAATAACCGACCGAAAATTTGTCTGAATCCCTGAAAAAGCTTATCTTTGCACCAGATTTAAAATTCCACTGCAAGATGAAGCTGTTTGAATTCACCCAACGTTTTCCCGACGAGGCTTCCTGCGAGTCTTATCTCAAGGCTCAACGTGAGAAGTCTGGCATTGTTTGCAAGAAGTGCGGTTGCCAAAAGAACTATTGGGACAGCCATAACAAGTGCTGGTTTTGCTCCAGGTGTGG
>JAZLIY010000136.1:0-19305 GCA_045617645.1 Bacteroidaceae bacterium
ATACTGCACGCAATCTTCCTCTGTGCCAAACTTTTTATTGAATTCAAGAAGCTTCATTATTCCATAATTTGTGCTGCAAAGATACGGATAATTTTTGAATCCGACAAAAAAGCATCACCTAATTACGGATAATCATTAAAATTTTTTTATTTTTATTCTTTTATATAAAATTTTATACATAGTTGAGAGGGGGCAACAAAGAAAACAAAGAAAACAAAGAAAACAAAGAAAACAAAGAAACAAAGAAATTATCCTAACATGCTGATTGATAATTATATCACAATGCTTTTGCAGAATATCTTTCTTGGAAATCTTTGTCGGTTTTGTTCATTTTGGCGATTTTCCTGTATCATGCAACTGCTTTTTTCCCCTGTTCCAGATGGTATCATTTTGATGAAAAACGGCTGTTTTTCCAAGAAAAATATTTTACAAAATTTAACTTTTTCGCTATCTCATTTTTGCGGGAAGTGACAGTATGCTATCTTTTGTCTCCCTCTTCCGGTATCCCTCCATTACGTGAAATATTCCGCCAAAAGTGGCTGTATTCTGGCCTTATTCGTAAATTTAACCTATGGTTTTAGTTATTCACGTTCGGAAAAACTCAAATAAATTTGGTTTTTCGCTCTCTTAATCGTAACTTTGCCATGTCAATTAGAATTTCGCTTGATTTTTATTCACAGCACTAAGTTAGGTGAAAAATCTGACATGACAAAATCCTGGGCCGCTCGACTCTGCCGCTTGCATCAAGCAAGAACTTTTTGTTGCTTAGGACCTTTAAAAAACTAAAAAATATAGTGCTGCGGAATAAAGGTAACATAAGGACAAAACTAAAAAATATTAACGATATGGAAGATATCATAGTAAGTGTACCTAAGTCTGATGTACAGTTCGTTGCTCGGCTTTTGGAGAAGATGGGCTACTGCATTCGTAACAGGAATCTCAAAGGAAGTAATGCTCCTACGTTCCGTGAACTATTCGAACGCGCCCAGCAGGAGTCTTCCATGGATCATGAGTGGACACTTGACGAGATAAATGCTGAGATAAAAACCGCACGTCAGGAAAGAAGCCAATTATGTATGCAGTAATTGACACCAACGTGTTCGTATCGGCTCTGATAACAAAGAACCCGGAGTCACCCACACGCCTTGTCTATGACTTCATCGACAACGGAGAGATTATACCACTGTACAATGATGAAATAATCGCAGAATACAAAGGGGTACTCTCACGTCCGAAGTTCAGGTTGAGTCAGGACATCATTGCTGCATTACTCTCTCTTGTTGTTGAGAATGGCATCAGTTCTGACCGCTTTGTGTACTCTGAGACGATGATAGACGAGAAGGATAGAGTATTTTACGAGGTTTCACTCTCTGTTGAAGATTCTTTCCTTGTAACAGGATATCTTAAACATTTCCCTGCTACCCCACACGTCATTACTCCACACCAAGTCGTAGAATTATTGAAGAAATAACATAAAGTCAAACAATTAAATTCAAACAGATTAGTCTTTGCTTTCCTTTGATAAACTCAGGACAAGCTTCATGACAACTCCGAGAATCTGATGTTTGCGGATGTTCTTTTGTTCTGCTTCGACATTTGGGGACTCCTCTTGTTTTGCGTGAAATAAATTGGGGGATTTTGTAAGTAAGAAGGATCATGAGACAACTTTGCTTCCGGTGTTCCTAACGATGTTTTGTAATTTCATCTTTAGAAGAACCTTCACGGCAATCTGCTGGGACTGACGCAAACCTTGGTTCGCTGCGCGTATTTTACTTACAGAGGGAATCCTTATCCTCAATCACCTTTCCCTCAGCATCGATGATGCACCAATGGGTGATTTTTATTCGTTCTCTGGTGTTGCTTGGCGTAACCGTTTCTTCCATTCCCAGTAGCCGTAGCAGGCGATGACGGTGTAGATGGCATAGAGAAGGGCCCGTCCGTAAACGCCCTTATAGATATACAGGCCGGAGGAGAGGGCATCCATAACGAACCATACCCACCATTGCTCGATGTACTTGCGCGACAACATCCAGAGGGCTACGAAGTAGAGGGCGGTGGTGAAGCCGTCGATGATGGGGACACGACTGTCGGTATAGTTGGCCAGCAGATAGCTGAGGGTTGCCCATGCCACGGCGGTGATGAGCAGGAGACACAGGCGGGTGCGCCCGGGTGCATAGGTGATGGGGAGTTCGAGTTTCTGAGTGCCCTCTACACGACGGGATCGGAGCCAATAGAAGAGGCCGTAGATGCCGGCAAAGAAGGCATAGACCTCGACGAGGCAGTCGCCATAGATGCCTGCCCGGTACAGGACGAAGATGTAGATGACGGGCATGATGCACCCTACGACCCACATCCAGGCATTCTCGCGGATTTCGAGCCAAAGATAAAGCAGTCCCAGACAGACGCCAAGGGTGTCCATCCAGTTTGTTGAGAGATAGGTAAAGATCTGTTCCATAAATGATGTTTTTTTATGATTTTGTCCTTTTTTAAAAATTATGCATTAAGCATTAAGCATTATAATTTTACCTTAACGCTTCCCATAAGGGTGAATCCCGACATGGGGATGTAGCCCACTTGGGTGTAACGATTGTCGAGGGTGTGACCGAGACTCTCGCATACGGCGGAATAGACCCAGCCGCTGCTGGCGTAGTGACGGTTGAAGATGTTGCCCAGGTCGAGTCCGAGGTCGATGTGGGAGAGGTGGTAGCTGAGGTTGATGTCCGTACGGCAGTAGGCTGGCAGGGAGCGACGCCGGCACTGGGTGTTGTCGAGGTACTGACGGCTGACGTAGCCCGTGTGCCAGGTAGCCTGCATCCGTTGCCACCGGAAATCGGCAAAGCCGTTCAGGATGAGGCTGGGGGAGAATCCCAGGGTGCTGTGGCTGTGATGCTGTACGATGGGTGCGCCTTCCCAGTTGTCCACCACCTCGTCGAAATCCCGTATGCGTCCTTGGCTCAGGGCTGCATTCCCTTCCAGGGTGAACCATTTCAGGGGTGCTATACCGGCTGTCAGTTCGGCTCCCATACGGTAGGATGTAGTTATGTTGGTGGTCAGCGCCTCGCCTATGTCACTCAGCGCACCGGTCTGTACGAACTGGTTGTGGTAGTCCATATAATAGAGCCCTACTCCGGCGTGCCACCGACGGGCTGAGAAACGGTAGCCTGCTTCGTAGTCCAGCACGCTCTCTGCCACGGGGGCAGGGTAGGAACCATTGTCGGTGAAGTTGTTGCGCTCCGGTTCCCTGTGGCTCACGGCCAGTGAAGCATAGGCCTGGTTGCCGTCTTTCTGATAGGAAACCCCCACCTTGGGATTCAGGAAATTATAGGTCTGGCTGATGTGCAACGCCTGAGGTTGCGGCGTGCCATCCTCCTGTGTCATGTATTTGTCGTTGTAGCCGTTGGAGAAGTAGTGGACATAGCGGTACTGGACATCGGCAAAAGCACTGAACTGAGGGGTGATACGGAACAACCCTTTCAGGTAGCTGCTCTGGTCGCCCTTCCAGGCCCGGCTGTCGTAGTAGGTATGAGGCCCGTCCTGCAACAGGTGGCTGCTCAGTTCCTCGTTGGCCGTATAGGTTAGGTAACCGAAGTGCTTGCCACGGAACAGTTGGGTGGAGAGTCCACCGTCCACCGTCCAGCAGCGGTCCTGGTAGCGAAAGTTCCAAATAAAGCCTCCCTGGTCCTCACCTAGGCCTTTTTTCCGTATAAGGTCTGTTTTTTTGAGTAGCGATCCGTCGGTCAGCTGGAAATCTGCCAGTCCATATTCACCGAGCTTGCGCGAAGGTTTGAACTCCTCGTAATACCCATAGCCGTGCATATAGTGCAGGGTGGCCGTCGTACTCCAGTGACTGTCCATCTGCCAGATGGCAGACAGCAAGTTTCTGTCCTGCAGGAAATTATCGGTTGTGTGTTTCCACAGTGAGCCGTCGGCCAGCTGGTAGCGCCCTGTCCCGGACAGAGGGTCATCCTCCGTCAGCAGGTACTCGTACAGGGTGTTGTAGCGTCCCAGTCCCAACCGGTACATATCCCCGTAGTCCTCAATACCCTGGCCACCGTAGTTACCCTGTAACATGCCACCCGTATCCACGCCGTTCCAAGCCTGTCCCGTATGCTCGTAGTTGCCCAGATTGCGATAGCGTACGATTAGGTTGCCCTCCAGTCCCACGTATGTGAGTCCTCCGTAAAAACTGCCAGCCTGTCCGTCCGTACCATGCAGGTAACCATCGGTGCCCGTATGGTGATAGGCTCCGTCTATGATCAGGTGGTTGCACAGTAGGCCCGAAGAGAAGTTTCCTCCCGCCCTCCAGGTGTTGTAGGAGCCGTAGGAGGTGGTCAGCTCTCCTTCCGGTTTGGACGAAGGGAAACGAGTCTTCATGGCAATCGAACCGCCGAAAGCCCCGTCGCCGTTCGTACTGGTTCCAACACCACGCTGTACCTGTATGCCTTTCAGCAACGAGGCATACCCGCTCGTGTTGGCCCAGAAGACGCACTGGTCCTCGGGGGAGTTCAGCGGTACGCCGTCCAGGGTGACATTGATGCGACTGTCGGCAGCCCCACGGATACGCATATAGGTGGTACCTGTGCCCAGTCCGTTCTCGCTCCACGATACGACACCCGGTGTACGGGCCAGCAGGAAGGGCAGTTCCTGTCCCTGACGCGAGAAGGAGGCCAGTTCCTCCGCTTTCACTTCGGTAACGGCGAACGGTGCTTTCTGGTGTGCCTTGATACTCTGTACCACTACTTCTTCCATCTCTTTGGTGTCTATGGAATCCGATGATTCAGCCTCTGGTACGCAGGCTGGCAGTTCCGCTTGTGAACTGACTGTACTCAATACGAGTACCCCTAAAAGAAAAATCCTGTTTTTGTTCATAACTCTCTACGCCAGCATTATCTGGTTCAGATTCTTAGGGTATGTTCTCAGCTGTGCCAACCGACACAGCACCCCTGTCGTATTTGTCGGTGCAAAAGTACAACTTTCAATTCATAATTCATAATGCATTATGCATAAAATCTGTCAAGCAGAGGCTTTTTTGAGTGTAGATTAAAGGTTCTGCATATAAAATTATGCATGATGCTTCCTAAATTATGAATTAATTAAGTTATCTTTGCATTCCAATGAAACGTGTTGCTGTTCTGATACTGCTCCTTTGGCTATGCTGGATGCCTTGTCGCAGCCAGGTGGATACCCTCTATCGGGTTTCCGCTTCGGAGTTCGTACGCTCGCTCGGACGGTGGAGGGACTGGCACGACCTGGAAGCCTATTCCGTGAAGAAAGGTATGGCGATGAAGGAGTTTATGTTTCGCCATAACGGTGATGAGGAGGGGCTGAAATTCCTGAAAGCCGGGGACGCCTATTATGATTCCAAGTCTATGTTGCGTATGTATGCCCTGTGCTCCGTGGAAATCCAGGAGGACACCGTCCTGTTGCAGAAAAAGAAGGAGTGGGAAGCCCAGCTCTCCACGGCCGAGGGACTGAAATATACCGATATTCCCATCCTCTATAAAGGTCGGCATATCCATCTGTCCGATATGATGGGGAAGGGACGGCACGTCATTCTCAGTTTCCTGCCCAGTGGCGGTGTCAGGGAGAACGAACTGATCCTGTTGCGGGAATCGGAAGTGAAGCACACGCTGGACGGTATCCGCTTTGTGCAGGCCGAACAGGAGGCCTTCGAAACGTATGGTGTGTCCCATGCCCCCGAAACCATTATCATTGACCGCAACGGTATGATTTCCGTACGCAATCTGCAGGGGAAGTACATCGAGGATGCCATAGCATTTCATACCGAGGAGAAAAAAGATACAGTCGGGGGGAAGAGCGAGGCTTCTTTCCCCGGCGGAGATGTGGCTTGCCGACAGTTCCTGCGCGAACACCTGCGCTATCCCGAAGCGGCAAAGGCGGCTGGTAAGGAAGGACGGGTGCAACTGAGTTTCGTGGTAGAGCCCGATGGGCGGCTGGAAGAGGTTACGGTAACGGAATCACCCGATGAGGCTATGAGCCAGGAAGCCCTGCGACTGGTGAAAAGCATGCCGCGCTGGCAACCTGCCTGTCTGTGGGGTGAGCCCTATCAGAGCAGGGCGCACCTGCGTATATCCTTTGGTTTATGAGAATACTCCTTCCAGGTATTTCTGGGTCAGCTCGTGCTTCGGGTGGTGGAATACCTGGTCGGCATTGCCGGTCTCTATTACCTCACCCATATAGACGAAGATCACATGGTCGGCTATGCGTAACGCCTGTGGCAAGGTATGGGTGACCATGACGATGGCATAGTCCTTTTTCAGTTCTACGAACAGGTCTTCTATCTTACGGCTTGATACGGGGTCCAGGGCACTCGTTACCTCGTCTGCCAGGATGAACTCCGGTTCCACGGCCAGGCTGCGGGCCAGACACAGACGTTGCTGCTGACCTATGGACAGGCGAGAGGCAGGCAGGCGCATCTTGTCCCGTACTTCATCGGCCAGTCCTACGGCTGCCAGGTAGCGACGTACCTTCTCGTCTAGATGCCTTGCCGTGTCGCAGAGTCCGTGTATGCGCATTCCGTAGGCCACGTTGTCATAGACCGACATAGGTAGCGGCGTAGGTGTCTGCGACACCAGTCCGATGCGTCGGCGCAGGGCTATCAGGTCGCTCCCGGTAGCACTCAGGATGTCTTCGCCGTCCAGCAGTACTCTGCCGGACACCTCCACGCCATCTACCAGGTCAATCATCCTGTTCAGCGTCTTCAGCAGCGTAGTCTTGCCACATCCCGAAGGACCGATGATACAGGTTATCTTACCCCGTGGGATTTCCAGGTGTATATCTTTCAGTATGGGCGTACCTCCGATGGAGAGGCTCAGGTTCTGTACCAACAAGTTATTCATAATTTACGATTTTTTTAGTT
This sequence comes from Bacteroidaceae bacterium, assembly GCA_045617645.1. Lineage (GTDB taxonomy): Bacteria > Bacteroidota > Bacteroidia > Bacteroidales > Bacteroidaceae > Physcousia. Next base: position 6,881 of record JAZLIY010000136.1, read on the forward strand.
CCGCTGCCAACCATCTGCCCGTCAGGCTCAGTACCAGCACGATGACGGTCAGCACCATGGCTGCCGCATACGCCTTGTCCTGCACCTCTGCCGACGGCATTGTCAGCAGGTTGAAGATTGCCAACGGTAATGTTGCCGTCTGTTGCCCCAGGTTCGTAGGGATATAGTCGCTGAATCCCGCAGTGAACATCACCGCAGCGGTCTCTCCTATGGCACGGCCCACGGCCAGTAAGGTTGCCGTTGCCACTCCCGATGCCGTATGTCGCAGTACGATACAGGTTACTTCCCAGCGCGTGGCTCCCAGGGCGTATGTCGATTCCAGCAAACTACGGGGAACGGCCCTTGTCACCTCGTCCATTGAGCGTACCATGATGGGGATGATCAGCATCGTAGTTACCAGGATACCGGCCAGCAAGGACGGTCTGAGGCCCGATGCCACCATGATGAGGAAGGCAAAGGCACCATATACAATAGAGGGAATGCCATAGAGTACGTCCAGTGTCAGGCGTATCAGGTAGCTGAATCGCGAACGGTTGCGGCAGTACACGTTCAGATAGGCCGTTACCGGTATGCTCACCGCCAGTCCCAACAGCATGGCAGCCCCTACGATGTAGAGCGAGCCTACCGTAGCGTTCAGGAATCCACCCTCTCCACTTATAAAGAAACCGCCACGGGGCAATTGCGTAACCATGTCCCATGTGATGGATTGCACACCACGGCTGAAAATCGTCCACAAGATACTGGCCACAACCAGCACCACGACGGCCACAGCCAGCCACATCAGCAGACGGGCTATCCTTTCCTCTATGATCTTACCGCTGTGCATTTATTCTGTTCAGTATGATTCTTGATATTACGTTGAAGAGGACGATGACCACGAAGAGTGCCAGGGCCGAGAACATCAGCGCCGATTCGTACATCGGCACACTCAGCATCTCCCCGTAGTTGTTGGCCAGCAAGGCCGGAATAGGGTAGCACGCATCGAACAGCGAGCTCGGAATCTTCGGCAGGTTGCCGCATACCATCAGCACGGCTATCGTCTCGCCCAGTGCCTTGGAAACAGCCAGTATGACGGCAGCGAACAGGCCGGGGAGCGACTGTCGCACGATTACTTTCTTTGTTGTCTGCCAACGGGTGGCTCCCAGGGCCAGTGATGCTTCGCGCAGTCCCATCGGCACGGCACTCATGATTTCCACGAACAGGCTTACCATCATGGGCGTTATCATCACGCATAGCACCACTCCTGCAGCCAGTACCGTGTAGCCCGACGAGTATTCTACGAAATGCGGAGCCAGATGGCGGGAAATGAACGGAACCACGATAAGCGTACCCCATACGCCATAGATTACACTCGGCAGTGAGGCCAGAATGTCCAGGGCGGGATAGACAAGGCGTTTCACTCTCCTTCGGCTGTACTCCGTCAGGAATGTTGCCGTCAGGAAACTTAATGGCAGGGCTATCGCCACGGCCAGTGCCGTAACGCTCAGTGTGCCCATCACGTAGGGCAGGAATCCGAATTTGTTCTGCGATGGTTTCCACTCCGTTCCGCTGAGCAGTTCCCATGCCGAGTACTGCGCCAGTATGGGGCGCGAGCGCATATATAAGCCTGTCCCCATTGCCACCACGAAGGCCACAATGCACAAGGCTATGATACACATCAGATAGCCAGAGAAACGGTCCTTGCGGATTCTCCAACTACTGTTCATCCGTCTGGTTCATTGGAATAAAGCCTGCCGATTCGTTCAGTTGTTGGCCGTCAGAAAGGATATAGTCCATAAAGGCTTTTGCCGCAGGGGAAATCTCGCTGTTTGCAGCTATCATATATAGGGTACGAGCGGGTGGGGCTATGTACTTGCCCTCGCTTATGGCCTGCATCAGTTCGTCCAGGGAGCCGTAGAACGTCTCCTCTTCGCTAATGCAGCCGTCCTGGTTCAGGTCCAGCGGCACGATGGCCAGGCCCTCGTGTGCTTTTCTGGTGGCCGCATCGTAGGCGTATGCTATATTGTTGAAGCCGATGCCATAGACATCCTTCTGTACGGCAGCTGCAATACCCGGGTCACCGAAAACGGCCGTTCCCTCCAGATCCTCCTGCTTCTTGCCGAAGAAATTGGCCCATGTCTCGGCAGCCCCACAGGCATCGGAGCGCGTATAGACATGAACGGGCTCCTTTGCATCGGTACCCAGCAGGTCGCCCCAGGTAAGTCCGTCCGGATGCAACCATATTTTCGTGGCCATTTCGGCCGTAATCCCATGTTGCAGGAGAGCGTCGCGGTATGGGTTGGCTGCATTTACGTCGGCTACTACGGCATCGCGTGCCACGGAATAGACCTGAATGCCACGTTCCATTTCCTCTGCATACGGTTCGCGGGACACCATGGCAAAGTCCACCATGCCGGCCAGTACGTCCGTCATACCCTTTCCGGCACCACCTGCCGACACGTCCACGTGTATGCCCGGGTTCTTCTGCATAAAGTCATCGGCCCATTGAACAGCCAGCGGATACAGGGCGAAAGCCCCTGACACAGTAACTTCCCCGCCATTCGAGGAACCGTTATTTCCCTTGCTCCCTCCACAGGAAATCAGGGATGTAATCAAGGCTGCCATAGCAGCAAAAACAAAGCCTTTTTTCATTGTTCTTCTTTATTTGGGGTACAAAGATACGATTAAGTGAGCGTAATACAAAAGAAAGTTTGTTCTTTTTGCATTGCTGAGTTAAATACATTATCTTTGAGCTGCGTTCGAAGACACTTATGCTCGGAAAAATTCAAATAAATTTAACAATCGCTGAATTTTGGCCTCACCTGAGCATAAGAATACATTTTTCTGCATTCTGTTTACACAAAATTTGATTTTTCGCTCACTTAATCTTACCTTTGCAGGCACAAATCATATATCAGATGACATTTCGTCCCGATTCAATTTTTGATTCTCTCCGACCCGCAACTATTACGGGGGGGGCGTATATGCCATAATTTCGAAGAAAACTAACTGGATTTCAGGGTTTGCCTGGGGAGCTTCGCTTGCGGTGATTTCCCGGCAGGCCCTCTTTTTGTTTCCGCCGATTCCGTGCGGAAACCGACCGATGTGTTTTTTTATTTACTAACCCTATTTTTTCAACAATCAAAAACAAAAAACAAATGAACAAGAAAAAGTATCTGACACCGTGTATGAAATCGGTGGAGTTCAAGGTGGAGCAGCAATTGCTGACTTCCAGCGCAGGAGTGAAGAACGAAGCGTTCGAGGTAGATGATCAAGTAATTACATGGGACTAACGATTAAAGGTAAGGAAAAGACAATGAAAAAGACATTTATGATGCTGCTGGCTCTGGTGGGTTTGGCAGCCTGTTCCAACGACAAGGATGAGATTCAGCCCAGCGGAAAGCTGGCACCTATGAGCTTTGGTGTTAGTTTCGAGAACAACGAAACCCGTTCCGTGCTGAACAGCGACAAGACGGTTTCCTTCCAGGCAGGAGACGAAATCAAGATTTTCTACGAAGGAGCGAAAGACGCAGATGAACATTCAAATCACGGCAAAAAGTTTACGACCACAGCCGGTGGTGCAACCGCCACCTTCACGGGTGAAGCAGAAACCGGAAAACCCAAATACTGGGCACTCTATCCCTATCAGGCTGATGCATACAAATACGAAGTTGGATATGATGTCATAGTGCTCGAAACAAAAATGTATCAGACAGCCACTGCCGGCAGTTTCGACCCGACAGCCAACGTCTGCATCGCCGAATCCACCGACGGCAAGACATTCGAGATGAAAAATGTTTGCTCCCTGGTAAAGTTCTGCGTTCCAGCCGGAAAAATCTACAAAAAAGCTCGAATTTATAGTAACGGCTCATTTATTTATAATAAAGGAACTTATAAAACAAGTAATGGCGAATTGGATTACGCAGATTCATTGGGTGCAAATGTATACCTTACAGGTACAATCGAAGGCGGGAACGACTATTACATTGCCGTAGCACCCGGAACTGCCACATCGGGATTGGAATTCTACCTTTACGAAAACGAGAGCGATGATGAAGATACCGGATATGCTGTGAAAAAGACCACGAGCAATAGCGTAACCTTCAACCGCAGCAAGATTTTGAACTTAGGTGTAATCGAATAACAATAATTTTTCCCCTCGCCTCATTCAAGAAGCGGGGGGATTGTTTCTTCCCAACAGGGAATCGGCCCAGGCAGTACTGCATGAATCCGTCCCCGACCGGGGAAAGCCCAAACAGAATTGCGAGAAAGCGTCCCCAAGCGGGAAAAACCAAAACAGAATAGCATGATACCATCCCCATTCGGGGAAAAACACAGCAGATTTGCATGGAACCGTCCCCAGCCGGGGAAAGCCACTTACAAGACAGCATGAGGCTGTCCCGCAGAAAAAGAACGATTTGTCTAACCCTCTAAAACAAAAAAGTCATGACAGAAATTCAGAAAATCAATTTGCACGCCCTGAACAACGGAGCGCATTTCCTGTTCGTGAGCAACGTGCTGGCTCGCGCCAAGGCCAACACGACGATTGCCAGTAAGCTTGGCACACAGATTGCCGCATTGGAGTCTGCACTGGACCAGGAGGACGAGGACCTGAAGCTGACGCAGAAATCCTTCTACTCCGACGAGATAGCCGAGGCCGACAAGAACCGCGATGCCCTGTACATCTCCTACAAGCGGGCTGTGAAGGGATTCCTGGGGATGCCCGTGGCCGAGATGGCCGAGGCAGCCAGGGTGCTGAACCAGCACATCAAGGACTATGCCATAGACCCCAGGGCGCAACTGGACAAGGAGACGGGACTGCTGCTGAACTTCGTAGCCGACCTGCAGGGGAAATACGCCACGGAAGTATCGACACTGGGCCTGACGGCCTTCGTCACCGCCCTGAAGACGGAGAACGAGAAGGTACGCTCCGCCACGGCGAACCGCACGGACGAGCGCATGACCAAGGTGGTAGGGGCACTGAAGGAATCGCGCAAGGTGAGCGACGAGGCTTATAAGACGCTCATCCGGTACGTGGATGCCCTGGCGCTGATAGAAGGCGAAACGAACTATGCCTCGTTCATCGATTATCTGAACACGGAAATCGTCCACTACAAGCGCGAGGTAATCGGGCAGCATGCCGATGCCAGCCAACCCTTGACGGAAGGGGAAGACAATGAGGAAGAAACCCCGGGTTCCGGCTCAGGTTCAGGTTCCGGTTCTGGCGGAAATACCGGTGGCGGCGGCAACGATGACCTGCCGATGGGATCGTAGTCAATGCATAAACAGATAATGAGAAAGAAGGTTCCGGCGGGAGCCTTCTTTCTTTTTTAAACGACCGATCGGCTCGTCCAAGAATACTGCCTGATTTCTTTAAAACAAGCAGTATTGTCAGTTGAAAATAATTGTCGGAGCGAAGAAATTGCTCAGTAGAAAGCACTTTCGGAGTGGAAAATTTGGAAAAGGGCAGGACATACAGTAACTTTATCGCGAAATAAAGACCATCATCCATAAAAATATATAGAAAATGCTCATATCATTCAAAGAAATCCTGGAAGATGCCTATCAAAATCGCTACGGCGTAGGTTCTTTCAATTGTTTGAGTCTAGAGAATGCCATTGGTGCCATACAGGCAGCCGAAGAATTGCGCTCGCCCATCATATTGCAACTGGCGGAAGTCCAGTTTCCATACTCTCCCATTGAACTGATGGCTCCTATCTTCTTGGAATTGGCAGAGAATGCCTCGGTGCCTGTGTGCGTTCATCTGGATCATGGCCAAAGCTTAGAAACATGTGCCAAAGCCATCTCTCTTGGATTCAACTCTGTGATGATAGACAGTTCATCTTTGCCCTTAGAAGAAAACATTGCATTGACAAAGCGCGTTGTAGAAATGGCAAAGGCTTTTGGCGTAGATGTGGAAGCAGAACTTGGCATGGTTGGTACAATTGGTGTAGATGCAGCCTATACTGACGATGTGTATACCAATGTGGAAGAATCTGCACGTTTCATCGACGAAACGGGTGTTGATGCATTGGCCATCGCCATTGGTAATATGCATGGCAAGTATGTGGCCACTCCTCGTTTGAATATCGACCGACTGAAGGAAATCCGGCAGCGTAATCAGTTGCCCTTGGTTCTACATGGAGGTTCTGGTACCAGTGTGGAAGATTTCAAAAGCTGCATCCACAACGGGATATGTAAAATCAACGTGGCAACAGCCATTCAATTGGGTGTAACAGAGAAAATACGCCAATATGTGTCAAGTCCCGCCGCTAACTATATCGACATGAAATATAAAATCGTAGAAGCTTCTAAGGAAGTCGTAGGCAATCACATCAATTTATTCGAAAGCAATGGTCATGCGTAAATTTATCCCCCTCCTGCTGACAATGGCCCTTGTAGGTTGCCAGCCAGCTCAGAAGAAGTGTACCGATTATGTCGATCCAACCATTGGTAGCATCAGCGTACTTCTTGTTCCGGCCATTCCTACCGTGCAACTTCCTAACCAAGTGATACGTTGGAATCCTCTTCGTACCGACCAGACCGATGACCAAATAAGCAATTTCCCGCTTACCCTGACCTCTCACCGCCAGGATCACGTTTTTGGGTTCTTGCCTATCGTGGCTACAACTACCGATGGGATATGGTATCGAGAACAGACATGGGACAACGAGGAAAATCGTCCTTATGAATACAATGTAGAACTTGATGGCTGTACTCTTCGGTTTGCGCCAGAGAAGAAAAGCGGCATCATCCGCATCTGTTTCGACAATGAAACGGAAGGTACGCACTATCTCCGGTGGAAAACCCTGAATCCCGAGGGGAGCTATACGGTGGTGGACAGCCACACGATAGAGGGTATGGCGCGTTTCAAGGGGGTTACGGCCTATTGTTACATTGTAAGTGATGTAGAGTTGCATGAACCACTTTACGGCAATGATGAAAACAAACGCGATCTTTTGCTGACAGCCGATGAAAAGGAACAGACGGTGCACCTGCGTTATGCCATCAGCTATATCAGCCCAGAACAAGCCAAGCAAAATCTCGAAAATGAGATTCCCGATTGGAACTTGGATGCCGTAAGCGCAAGAGGCTCCAAAATATGGGAGGAAACGTTAGGTCGGATTCGCGTAGACGGAGGTACGGAAGCCCATAAGAGGGTGTTCTACACTGCTTTCTACCGCTGTTCGGAACGCATGATAGACATCAATGAATATGGACATTATTTTAGTGCTTTTGACCATCAGGTGCATGAAACCGACAAGCCCTTCTATACGGACAACTGGATGTGGGATGCACATGTGGCTCTGGAGCCTCTGCAAACCATCCTTAATCCTCGTATGGAAGAGGAAAAACTGAACAGCTATGTGGAGATGTACCGCCAATGTGGCGAGATGCCCTCCTTTGCCACCATATTTGGTGCATGGGCTGCCATGACTGGCAACTATGCAGCCACTTGGATGGCTGATGCTGTAAGCAAAGGACTGCATTTCGACATCGAGGACGGTTATGCCGGTACACGTCATAATGCATTGGAATGTACGCTCCTGCCTTGGCAGGATGGAGAAAAAACAGAACTTGATGTCTTCTACGACGAACATGGTTATCTTCCGGCACTTCGTCCAGAAGAAGAGGAAACTTGTCCCAGGGTAGATCCCAATTGGGAAAAGAGGCAAGCCGTGTCCATCACTACGGCTGTCAGCTATTCTGATTGGTGTCTGGCTATGCTTGCTCGTCACTTAAACAAGAAAGACGATGAAGCTCTTTTCCTGAAACGTGCCGCCAACTACCGTAATGTATTCCATCCGGAACACAAGATGATGTGGCCGAAGGACAGCAACGGAGAATGGATCGAAGGCATAGACCCACGGTATATGGATCGTCCCTATTTCACCGAAAACAACGCCTATACCTTCACTTGGGACGTGAAGCACGATCTGGAAGGCCTGATCTCTCTGATGGGCGGTCGTGAAGCTACCGAAAAGAAACTTGATGAACTGTTCCATACAGACGTTGGTATGGCAAAGTTCCGTTTCTATCGCATTCTTCCAGACAACACGGGTATGATTGGCCAGTTCAGTATTGGCAATGAGCCCAGTTTCCATATCCCCTATATATATAATTATGTAGGTGCACCCTGGAAGACCCAGAAGAGGATTCATCAAGTGATAGACAGTTATTTCAATGATACGTTCCAAGGTCTGCCCGGTGATGAGGACGGCGGTGGAATGTCTGCTTTCGTGGTATTTTCCATGATGGGTTTCTTTCCCGTCACTCCAGGCATTCCCCTCTATGTGATCGGAAGTCCATTTTTCGAGAATATAGAGATGCAACTGCCTGACGGAAAGACCTTCTGCGTTCATGCCAAAGATTACAGTGAGAAGAATAAATACATCCAAAGCGCCATGCTTAACGGCAAAGAACTCTCTAAGCCTTGGTTTACTCACGAGGAATTGCTGCAAGGCGGTATTCTTGAACTGCAAATGGGTTGCAAACCTAACAAGAAGTGGGGAGCAGGGGTCAATGATGCTCCTCCATCCAGACTTGACCTTTAGAACTTTTTGATGTACAGGAAGTCGAATAACTACAAAAGATATAGCGAAGATTATGAAAAGAAGCGAAATCAATCAGATTATCCACCATGCGGAAGCATTTCTTGCAAAAAAACAATTCATTCTGCCAGAATGGGCAGGGTGGAGTGTCGAAGACTGGAAGAAAAGGAAAGACGAAACCGCTTACATCACAGAGCGTATGCTGGGATGGGATATTACAGACTTTGGTTCGGGCGACTTCCAGAAGAGAGGTCTTTTTCTGTTCACTCTAAGAAATGGCAAATATGGCGTAGACAAGAAGCCCTATGCCGAGAAAATCATGATTGTTGAGGAAAATCAGGAAACGCCTCTTCATTTCCACTGGTCGAAAATGGAAGATATCATCAACCGTGGGGGCGGCAATCTTGTCGTAGAATTATATAATTCCACCGAGGACGAGAAACTGGCCGACACACCGGTCCATGTGCTCGTAGATGGCTTGGAGAAGGTCTTGCAGCCTGGAGAGAAACTCATCCTGAAACCTGGACAGAGCATCTGCATGACTCAGTACCTTTACCACCGTTTCTATGGAGAAGAAGGGTGCGGCACAGTGATGGTTGGCGAAGTAAGCCAGTGCAACGATGACTGCACAGACAATCGTTTCTATGAGAAGGTCGGCCGATTCCCCGATGTGGAAGAAGATGAGAAACCTTATCATCTGCTTTGTTCAGACTATGCCAGATTCCTATGAATGAAAAGAAAATCGTGGTAAGTGGCGTAGGATGTTGCCTGCTTGACCGTATCTTCAATGGTGTAGACTTTTCTTCGCCCATCTTTGGAAAATATCTCAGCAAAGCGCCTTCTGATGGTGGATTGGTGCCAGGACGTCTGGAATTTGAAGAAGAATTCGAACGTTTTGCCGGCAAGAAATTCCCCGCCATCCTGCAAGAGTTGACAGAAGGGAGGCCTGCCGACTGCAAGAATATCGGAGGTCCCTGCATTGTTGGTCTAATCAATGCCGCTCAGCTCACTTACGATATGAGCGATGTTCGCTATTATGGTTGCTATGGAGATGACGAGGCCGGAATGCAGTTGCTTGAACTTTTGAAGAAAACACCGGTAAACATCACTCATTACCGTCAAGAGCCAAACAGTGAAACGCCTTCTACGAGTGTTCTTTCCGACCCAGACTATGACAATGGGCATGGCGAAAGGACCTTTATCAATACAATAGGGGCTGCCTGGAAATTCTTTCCCGATGAAATAGACGAAGAGTTCTTCCAGTCAGACATTTGTGTCTATGGTGCTACGGCTCTCGTACCTACCATTCATCATAAGTTGGACACGCTAATTCCGAAAGCCAAAGAAAAAGGTGCGTTGGTTGTTGTTACTACCGTATATGACAACATAAACGAGCGCAAGCAATTGGAACGCTGGCCATTGGGCGATACCGATGACAGTTATCGCTATACTGATCTTTTGGTGGTTGACAAAGAGGAATCGCTGCGGTTGAGCGGGAAGACGACTATAGAAGATGCGTTGCAATTCTTTTTCGAAAAAGGCGTTGGTGCTGCAATCGTGACGAATGGTGCAGAAAACGTGTCTTATTATGCGAACTCCGAACTCTTTGGCAACACGGCAGGCATCAGTAGCCTGCCAGTCTCTTCTGCCGTAGGAGAAGAACTGAAAAAGGGCCATAAAGGCGATACGACAGGTTGTGGCGACAATTTTGCAGGAGGTGTTTTGGCCTCGCTTGTCATGCAAATGCACCAAGGTTCCGAGCAATTCAATATAGTGGAAGCCTGCAAATGGGGAATCGTATCAGGAGGTTTCACCTGTTTCCAGTTTGGAGGAACTTATTTTGAATCTCATTCTGGTGAGAAACTCGGGAAAATACGTCCTTACTATGAGGCCTACTGCGAACAGATCGGAGAACCGTCTCCCCAATCGCATGGTATATAATCCTCACCCCAAAAAGAAAATGTCGAATGATCCCCAAAAATAGGATCGTCAGATTTTCTTTATCATGCGCAAGTCGAAAATGCCTCCGGCAGTATTATGGCTGTGTGCATTGAACTTGATGGCGACTGAGGTCTTTCCCTGCGTCAGTTCCTCCGGAATGTCAACCACATCGTAATATAGTGGGACATCAACGCCTTGCATGGGCTGGCAATGATTGAATGTCTTGACGCATCGCCCGTCAACAAGAAGGTCGGACATTCGCGCACCGCCGTCGTCCTGACGATACAGGATGGCCAACTGCATGGGGCTGTCCGGCAAGCATTTCATTTGGTACATGATGAAGCCTCCGTTGTCGGCATGCCGCCACTTGAAGCCGAAATCATCTCCGCATGTGCTGTGCAGCGACTCCAGCAAATGCTGTCTTTCTGAGGTCTCGTCAGCTATCGCTACACTGTCCACCTGTATCGGCCTGAAGGCGGCCTGCTGCTTCATAAGGTATCCGAGATCAGAGGCGCAGCCCTTCTGTCCTTCTGCCTCGAACTCCTGCAGGGTGTTCCTGTGCGGGTAATATATGACGTACCGGTCAAGCAGTATGCGTGAGAAAGGGATGAGTTCCACGCTCTGGCCGTGATTCTTGTAAACCAGCCTTAACTCGTCTGCCGGCTCTACGGATATGGCCTTGCCTATCTGCTCTCTCGTTCCAACGAGTGCCGGAACCTCCGTCTCGGGTATTACCCCATGGGCCGTGGCATCTTTCCAGTACTTGGGCAGGAAATCCTTTTCCGTCAGGCCGTGGTTGTCCACCTTTGTACCCATGACATGGGCACCGTACTGGACGGAGTAGTACTGGTCGAACTTCTTCAGAGGCTCTATCATCAGCCGTGGACGAAACTCTACGGTCAGGCAGTCCCCCTCTTTCCAGTTGCGTCTTACGACCAGATAGCCATTTCCCTTTTCCCCCTTCAGTCGCTTCCCGTTCAGTCGCATCTTCAGACTTCCCGCTTCTGCCCAATAGGGATTGCGGATGCACAAGGCCAGCTCACCCCCCGACCGTATGGTCAGCTTCGTGGAGTTCTCGTCCGGATAGCGCGTCTGCTGTTCGAGGGAGAAGCCTTTTTCCTGCCAGTTGAGCGTCGTGGGAAGAAACATGTTCACAAACAGCGAATCCGCCTTGTTCGCATAGACCATCTTGGCAAGCTTGGCCGGAGCAAACAGGCCTGTGCCCACACAGCACCAGAAGTCGCCGAAAGGTGTGCCGTACGTCTTGAAATGGCCGGGGCGCATAGACGTGTAATAGCACGACACACCCGTTTCTGGATGATAGTTGGCCATGATGTGGTTCAGCAGTACCCTTTCGTAATAGTCTATCCGTCTCATGTCGCCGTCGTATTGGTAGAGGGCTTCGGTCAGTCGCATCAGATTCACCGAGTTACAGGATTCTGGACCGCCTTCCTGCTGCACCCTGTTTATATATTCGTCCTCGGCAAAGAAGTGCTCCCCACAACTGTTTCCTCCGTTCACCCATGTATGGTTCCGTATGACGATGTCCCAAAAGAATGTGGCAGCCGAAATCATCTTTTCATTGCCGTTGTACCGGCCTTCTGCCAGGAATCCCGTAAACTTGGCTATCTGCATGTTGGCGTGCCACCCCTGAAGAATGTCCTTGCCTTCAGAGAGAGGGATGAGCATACGGTTGTCGTTGAGCCGTTCTGCCCAACGGAGGAACCGCTCGTCGCCCGTCAGCTCGTAAACCTCTACGAACGATTCGGTTATTCCTCCGTGCTCGGCAATAAGAATTGTCTGCATCTGCTCGGGCGCAACCGACAAACCCTGTGGGGAGGGTGTACGGATGCTAACCCAAAAACTGTCGCTAAACGATACATGATTGCAGAAAAGTTAGTACCTTTGCATTATGAATCGTAGCAGCAATATAAATATGTATGAAGGCCTTGC
>JAZLIY010000137.1:0-21199 GCA_045617645.1 Bacteroidaceae bacterium
ACGTCCCGAAGCAAAGGAACAGGGCAAGCTGAATGTTTTTGTCACAGGTTGTCTCATTTCTCTTTTTTGAGACAAAATGATATGTAGTATATTGATATATAATTAATTAACTTGTCTCAAAAGTGAGACAAGACCTGTCTCGAAAATCAGTCTCTGTCTCAAAAGTGAGACAAGATACATAGCTGTATATCTGTATGTTGTAATGTTTTTTGTCTCAAAATGAAAATGAGACACTTTGAGACAAGCGTTTGAAAAGGCAAGGGGCTGCCACTTCTAACCATATTGCTTTGAGGGCGTAAGTATCCAACTAACTCGGTATAAGTATCATGTTTATGAACAACAATCATATCATAGGGATCACTATCTGTAATGTTCCTTTGCAAAAGGACTTGTAATGTAGCCATTAAAAAATTCTCATAAATTCACAGATGTTGCCTTTTGAAACTTCTTTGTTTCATAAAAAATCAGTAAATTTGCCCTCAGAACGAATAAATAACACCCATATATGACAGCAGATGAACTTCGTAATGAGTTGGGCAGCCTGATATGGAAGACGGCAACCAACCTCGTACATGGTGGCAAGGTGTCACCAGTTCAGTTTATGGACTTTATGCTCGGCAGTCTTTTCTATCGCTTTATTTCAGAGGATGTAATCGACTACTGCAACAAACTGATGAGGGATGCTGGTGTGCCGAATCCAGACTATGCCAACATGCCTGATGAAATGGCTGAGAATGCCCGGGAGCAGATTATCAACGCCAAAGGATTTTTTATTTTGCCTTCGCATCTGTTTATCAATGTGGCTAACAAGGCAAAGAACAATCCTGAACTCAACACCACTCTTACCAACAATTTCCGCGCCTTTGAAGAAAGTGCCATCGGCACAGCCAGCGAAAGCGACGTAAAAGGCTTGTTTGCCAACTTCAACACCAACGACCCTGGTCTTGGTGGAACGGTTGCCGAGCGTTGCGAGCTCCTGACAACCCTCTTGGAAAGTGTTCGTGACCTCGAATTTGCCAAGTATCAGGATTCAGGTCTTGATGTGTTCGGCATCTGTTATGAGCACCTCATCAAGATGTATGCCCTTAATTCGGGGACAAAGGGAGGCGAGTTCTATACCCCTGCCGAGGTTAGTTTTCTTTTGGCAAAGATTGCAGCAAGCGGTCGCACGTCGGTGAACAAGGTCTATGACCCTGCCTGCGGTAGTGGTTCTCTGTTGCTGAAGTTCAAGGAGATACTTGGCACAAAGAATGTCATTGATGGCTTCTTTGGTCAGGAAATTAACTTGAAGACTTACAACCTTTGCCGTATGAATATGTTCCTGCACAATGTCAACTATGACCATTTTGACATTCAGCAGGGCGATACCCTGAAGAATCCTCGTCATTCTGATGAAGAGCCATTTGATGCCATCGTGTCAAATCCACCTTACTCTATACCTTGGGATGGTCCAAATGATCCCACCCTTATCAATGACCCTCGCTTCTCTCCTGCAGGTGTGCTTGCACCTGCCAGCAAAGCCGACCTCGCCTTCACCATGCACATGCTGTCATGGCTCTCCACAGAAGGCACAGCGGCCATCATCGAGTTCCCCGGAGTGCTCTATCGAGGTGGTGCAGAGCAGAAGATTCGCCAGTATCTGGTAAGCAACAACTATGTGGACACGGTTATACAACTTCCCCAGAACCTTTTCTTTGGTACTTCTATTGCTACTTGTATTATAGTTCTGAAGAAGAACAAACCCGACAACCGAGTATGCTTTATGGATGCAAGCAACGAGTTTATTCACGAAGGAAACAAGAACAAACTGAGCGATGAGAACATCGAGAAAATCTATGAAACTCAGTTTAATAAGGCCGAGACTGAGCACTTCAGTAAGGTTGTGACTACGGCTGACATTGAGGCACAGAAGTACAATCTCTCCGTTTCTACATACGTGGAGAAGGAAGATACCACGGTGGAGGTAGATATTGACGAACTTAACGAGCGTATCGCAAGAATCGTCTTTCACGAGAACGAACTACGCCAACAAATAGATGAACTGATTAAAGAACTGTAGCCGATGGAAAGCATAGAACAAATGATAAAAAGGCTTTGTCCTAATGGTGTAAAGCAAGTAAAATTAGGCGATGTATGTGAGGTTCTTAGAGGAAAGCGTTTGACTAAAAAAGAGCTTTTCGACGATGCACAGTACAAAGTTTTTCATGGTGGACTTAGCCCCATTGGTCATTATACAAAAGCTAATAGACCAGCACAAACAGTGATGGTAATCAATGTAGGAGCTTCTGCAGGTACTGTTGGTTTTTGTGAAGAAGAATTTTGGTCTTCAGATGGCTGTTTCTGTTTGAGCCATAATGATGAAACTGCGCACCCCAAATATCTCTATCACTATCTCGCAGGACATCAGCTATTGATACAGTCAAGAGTAAGAAAAGCAGGTATTCCAACTTTGGATGCCAGTGCCGTAAAAGATTTAGAGATTCCTGTTCCCCCAATGGAGATTCAAAATCGCATTGTTGAGGTTCTCGACAAAATGACTACGCTTACAGCGGAGCTGGAAGCGGAGCTGGAAGCGCGAAAGCAACAATACGAATACTACCGTAACAAGTTGCTGACATTCAACGAAATATGGGGGGGTATTGGATCGGCAACTTGGAAGAAAATCAGTGAAATAGCACATTATCCTAAAGCGAGAATCAAATCAGAAATGCTTACTGTCAATACATATGTAGGAGTTGAAAGCCTTGTTAAGAACAGAGGAGGTAAGACCAGTTCTTCTTCTGTTCCTGAAGGTGCTGCAATAGAGTTCCTACCACAAGACATACTGATTGGTAATATCCGACCTTATCTTAAAAAGATATGGTTGTCAGATTGTCGGGGTGGCACAAATGGAGATGTTGTTTGCATCCGTGTAAATGACAGTAAAGAGGTAATGCCAAAGTTCCTCTATTATATTTTGGCCTCAGATGCGTTCTTCGACTTTGACAATAGTCATGCAAAGGGAGGAAAGATGCCAAGAGGTGATAAGAATGCAATACTCTCCTATAATATTCCTGTTCCCTCAATGGAAGAGCAATCCCGCATAGTTTCTATTCTCGACCGATTTGAAGCCCTTACTACCGATTTACAGATAGGCTTGCCAGCAGAGATTGAGGCTCGCCGTCAGCAATATGAGTATTATCGCAATAAACTACTAACATTCAAACCAGCAGTATAATGGGAGTAAAAATTGGCTCTACCGCAGGATATATGTATATGGACATGTGGGTGCTGTCAAGCATCCTACAGTTAGGAACATTCAGTTTCTGCCGCCGGTTCCTTAACCAAAACAATGATCCATGCGGCCGCCTGTTTGACCAGATGACACAAGCGGCACGCTCCGGACAGGCCAACATTGCCGAAGGCGTGTCGCGCCATCAGACCTCAATAGAGACCGAGATGAAATTGGTGGATGTGGCTCGCGCCAGTATCAATGAACTGAGCAACGACTACTCGTTTATCCTCATGGCAAATAAGCAAGTGGCTTGGCGCAACAATGACCCTAACGCCATTCAATTGAGGGCAATAAAGCCAGATGTTCCACACTATGCCGAGGACATTATGCACGACATGATGGAGCATGTACTTAAGCAAAAAGAGCGTTTCAACCCTTGGATTGAGCATAGTGACATGAGTACGGCGGCCAATGCGTTGCTGATCCTATGTGCCAGGGTGAACAGTATGATAACACGCTATCTGGAGAACAGCCTTGCGACCTTCAAGGAAACTGGAGGCTTTGCCGAAAACATGACTAAGGAACGGATTGAAACCCAGCGGCAGCAAAGTGTGGAAGAGGGAGCTCCGCTATGTCCGAAGTGTGGTGCTCCGATGGTGAAACGCTATGCAAAGCGAGGCAGCAACCAAGGCAACGCCTTTTGGAGCTGCAGCAAATACAACGAAACGGGCTGCAATGGAACCCGAAGCATAAAGATTCAGTAAATAACGTTAATGGCGAAAAGAACGTTAATAACGACAAGAACGTTAGTGACGAAAAAACGAAAAATGGCTTACAATATTCTTTCCGAAAACAACACCAGTACCGTCATTGCTCACTACGAGCGTCCTGCAATAGTAGAAGAGACCGGCTATCAGACCGAAGCCGACTTGGAACGTTCGCTTATCGAGCAGCTCCAACGGCAAGGCTATGAATACGCCCAGATACACAATGAGGATGAACTCATTGGCAATCTGCGTGTAAAGTTGGAAGAACTGAACAACTACCATTTCACCGATAACGAATGGAGTAGTTTCTTCAGAACGGAGATAGCGTCTGAGGGCAAAGGAATCACAGACAAGACGAGGACCATCCAAACCGACTTCGTGAAGACCTTGAAGTGCGACAATGGCGAGGAAAAGAACATCTATCTGATAAGAAAAGACGACATTCATGCCAACCGCACACAGGTAATCAACCAGTACGAGGTATGGAACGGCAAGCGTCCAAACCGTTACGATGTCAGCATCCTTGTGAACGGTTTGCCATTGGTTCACATAGAGTTGAAAAAACGTGGCGTAAGCATCAAAGAGGCATTCAACCAGATAAACCGCTACGGAAGAGAATCGTTCTGGGCTGGCAACGGTTTGTTTGAGTATGTGCAAATCTTTGTGGTGAGTAACGGCACACAGACCAAGTACTACAGCAATACGACAAGAGATAGCCATATCAATGAGATTAAAAAGGGAGGGAACAAGAATAAGCCCAAAACAAGCAACTCGTTTGAGTTTACCAGCTATTGGGCAGATGCCGGCAACCAGGTACTCAATGACCTTGTTGACTTTACCGCTACATTCTTCTCTCGCCATACCCTACTCAATGTCCTCACACGCTTCTGCGTCCTGACCGAGCAAGACTTGTTGCTTGTGATGCGTCCTTACCAGATTGCCGCCACCGAAGCACTTCTGAACCAGATAGAACGTGCCCACAACATGAAGAAGCAAGGCACAACAGACGCTTGCGGATATGTGTGGCATACAACAGGATCTGGCAAAACCCTAACCTCTTTCAAAGCTGCACAGTTGGCTACGAAATACGACTTCATAGATAAGGTCGTGTTTGTGGTTGACCGAAAAGACCTTGACTATCAGACGATGAAGGAGTATGACCGATTCCAGAAAGGTGCTGCCAACGGTAATGCATCAACAAAGATACTGGAAGGTCAGCTGAAGAACCCTAAATGCAAGATTGTCATTACCACAATACAGAAGCTCACATCACTTATTAAGAGGTTCCCAACACATGAGATCTTCGGCAAGAATGTGGTAATGGTATTTGATGAGTGCCACCGTTCGCAATTTGGCGACATGCACGCTGCTATTATCAAGAAGTTCAAGAAATACTACATCTTTGGCTTCACTGGTACGCCAATCTTCGCTGAGAACGTGTCGAGCAATCGTGGCAACCTCAGGACAACGGATGATGTCTTTGGAAGAAGACTCCACACCTATACCATAGTAGATGCCATCCGCGACCACAATGTGCTTCCATTCCGTGTAACATACGTCAGCACCATGAAGAGCAAGAAGAGAATCGAGAATGCCAAGGTATGGGACATTGAACGCGAGAAGGCCCTTATGTCGGCCATGCGCATCAGCAATGTGACAAGCTATATATTGGGACACTACGCACAGCAGACGAAGCAGGCAAACTCCTATATATTCAAGCAGTTGAACGATGTGGCCGATGTGGTGAAGCACTATGGAGAAAAGGACTATGAAGAAGTCAGGAAGAAGGCTAAACTCAGCGGTTTTAACTCCATGCTTGCCGTGCAAAGCATTGATGCAGCCAAGCTGTATTACAATGAGTTCCAAAAACAGATGTCAGGATTGCCAGAAAACAAGAAGCTCAAGATCGCCACAATCTTCTCATACGGAGTCAATGACGAAGTAGGTGAAGAAATTGAGGATGAAGATTCTGATAGCACAGAAGGCATGGATAAGAGCTGCCGTGACTTCCTGGAGCGAGCTATCGTGGACTATAATAAGATGTTCTCGACCAACTACGACACTTCAGCCGATAAGTTCCCCAACTATTATAAAGATGTGTCTCTTCGTATGAAGAATAGAGAGATTGACATCCTTATTGTTGTAAACATGTTCCTGACAGGATTCGATGCCACAACCCTTAATACATTGTGGGTAGATAAGAATCTGCGATATCATGGTCTGATACAATCTTACAGCCGTACAAACCGTATTCTGAACACTGTGAAGAATGCCGGAAACATCGTATGCTTCCGCAACCTTGAAGACCAGACAAACAAGGCTCTGTCACTCTTTGGCGATGCTGATGCCAAGGGAACGGTGATACTCCGTCCATTCGAGGACTACTTCTATGGCTATACAGACGAGAAGGGTAAGCACATTAAGGGCTATGTTGAGTTTGTTGAAGAGTTGAAGGCTCTCGTACCTCCTGGTACTATCCCTGTGGGAGAACAGAAGGAACGTGACTTCATCAAGTTGTTCGGCACGGTTCTGCGCTTCATCAACCTTTTGAGCTGCTTTGATCAGTTTGCAGAACTCAATCCGCTTACAGCAAGAGAAATCCAAGACTACACAAGCGTTTACATCGACTTGCATGATTACTATCGTACTCACAACGATGGCGATAAGACTAATGTAAATGATGACATTGAGTTTGAAATGGAACTCGTTAAGCAGGTGGAGGTCAACATTGATTACATCCTCTATCTGGTAAAGCAGTATCATGACAGCCATTGTCAGGATAGCGAGATTCATATTCGCATTGTCAAGTCAATAGAGTCGAGTACCGACTTGCGCGACAAGAAGGAACTGATTGAACGCTTCATAGAAAGCATGACTGCAACAGGTGATGTCTATGAGGAATGGCAGACATACCTCAATGAACAGAAGAAGGCTGAGTTTGCTGAACTTGTTGCAGAAGAGCACCTGAAGAGCGACAAGGCTTTGGAGTTCATCGAAATGGCCTTCACTCGTGGCTATGTCCCTGAAGGTGGACTGGAACTTAACAACATCATGCCTCCTATCAATCCATTCGACCCAAATGCAAACCGCCAAGGCAAGGTAGAGCATGTTCTTGACAGGCTAAAGGCATTCTTTACAAAATACTTTGGATTTGCCAACGGTAAGTTTAATGACTAAATCCATATAAAAAACGGAATTATGCTCTCTCAAAGTGGAAATAACAAAAAAAATGCCTAATTTTGTCCTCGGAAACAAATGATTATGGTACAACAATTACGATTCGCTCTTTTCGGGAATCCGTTTCAGGTGAAGAAATCGCCTGCCATGCAGGAACTCATCTACGGTTTGGAAAAGATAGGTGCAGAAATACTTATTGACAAGCCGCTGCTGGATTTTCTGGTACAGGATTCCGACTTTACATGCAACATCTGCCATACAATCGAGGGCGATGACTTCGAGGCCGACTATGTTGTGGTAATGGGTGGTGACGGAACCTTTCTGGAGGCTGCACGAAGAGTAGGCAACAAACAGATTCCCATCTTGGGTATCAACATGGGGCGGTTGGGATTCCTGGCCGATTTCTCCGCAAGCGAAATAGGTGAGGCACTTGACCTGCTGACGAAGGGTAAGCCATATACAGAAGCACGTAACGTACTGCAAGTGGAATATTCCGAGGGAAGCCCGAAAGATTATCCGTTTGCCCTGAACGAAGTGGCTGTGCTGAAACGGGACAACTCCAGCATGATAAGCATACGGGTGGACATCAACGGGGAATACCTGACGACCTATCAGGCTGACGGACTCATCATAAACACCCCTACCGGAAGTACCGGATATGCATTATCTGTAGGCGGACCTATCATGGCACCCGGCAGTCACGTAATGGGAATCGCGCCCGTTGCGCCTCATAGCCTGAATGTCCGTCCACTGACACTTTCCGATGATGCTGAGGTATCCCTAAGCGTGGAAAGCCGTTCACATAATTTTCTTGTTGCCATAGACGGGAGGAGTGAATCCTGCCAGGAAAACATCCGTCTGACCATCCGTAAGGCAAACTATGACGTCCTGGTTCTGAAAAATCCAAAAAAGTCTTATTTCAGTACCCTGCGAAATAAACTGATGTGGGGTAACGACATACGCACCGAGAGATGAGTTTCCTGAAAGGCAATACAGGCTTGTACAAGTGGCTTTGGATAAACTCCAAGGGACTCAGGTTCCAGTCAATCCTCAACACAACCATCAGCATCATCCGGGTAGGAATGGACTTTGCATTCATTTCTGCCACGAAATGGGCCATTGACATTGCCACCGGGCGACAAGACGATGATCTATGGTGGGCTGCAGCCGTTCTCATCGGCATTATGTGTTGTAACATACTCATCGCGTTCTCACGCCGATGGATTGCTGCAATCCTGGGTGTAAAGGCGCAAAACAGGATTCAGTTGCACATATTCGAGCATCTGATGCAAAGTACATGGAACGGGTTGGAGCCCAGGCACAGCGGAGATGTACTGAACCGTCTGGAACGAGACGTGCAGGACGTTACGGACATGCTCACGGAAACCATCCCTGCCCTACTCGCCATCCTGGTGCGTCTGGTTGGGGCATTTCTTTTCCTCAACAGCATGGACACCCGACTGGCCTGCCTGCTCGTATGTATCGCGCCGGCCTTTATTTTACTCAGTAAACTCTACATGAAAAAGATGCGGAGCATCACCCGAGAAATACGCACAACAGACAGTCGGATACAAAGTGTCCTACAAGAAAGCATCCAGCATCGAGTCATACTGAAAACGCTTGAGAAGAACCGTATGATGACAAGCAAATTGAGCAATCTGCAACAGACCTTACAAGGGCAGATCCGACACAGAACGCTGTTTGCCAGTCTCTCCGGACTCTTCCTGAACACAGGATTCAGCGCTGGCTATATTGTCACGTTCCTCTGGGGGGCATACAACCTGAAAGAAGGCCTCATCACCTACGGAACCATGTTGGCGTTCATCCAGTTGGTCGGACAAATACAAGGTCCTTTCCGGGAACTGACAAGGTTCATTCCGCTTATCGTAAGTACGCTGACTGCCAGCGAGAGACTGATGGAGCTGGATCAGACTTCTCTGGAAGAGGACGGGCCACCGATAAAATTCCCAGAGGGAGCCGGAATACGCCTCTCGGATGTATCCTACACCTACGAAAAGGGAAAACGCACCATACTACAACACCTCAGTTACGATTTTCCCATTGGCAGCATTACGGCCATTATGGGAGAGACCGGAGCAGGAAAGACAACACTCATCCGACTCATTCTCGCCCTCCTGAAACCAACTTCCGGAAACGTGGAAATCTATGATGAAAAGAGGCGCGTTTCCGTTTGCCCTATGACACGATGCAACCTGATTTATGTGCCACAAGGCAACACTTTGTTCAGCGGAACCATTCGGGAGAACTTACTTTTGGGAAACCCGCAAGCAACAGAGGAGCAACTAAAAAATGCCCTTAGGACTGCCTGTGCCGAATTTGTTCTACAACTGCCTCTGGGTCTGGATTCCCGATGCGGAGAAATGGGAAGCGGATTGAGCGAAGGGCAATCGCAACGCATTGCCATAGCACGGGCATTGCTCAGAGACGGGAACATCCTACTTCTGGACGAAGCGACAAGTGCTCTCGACCCCGATACGGAACGCGAACTTTTACAGAACCTGACCCAATACCATGAAAACAAGCATACCATACTCTTCATCACCCATCGTCTGATGGTGGCAGAATATTGTACGCAGACGCTTACACTAAAAAAAGAAGGATAAAAAGAACGGGGGTTAAATGTCAAAGCCTGTTCGTTCCCACAGTACCGCCTCTTTCAAACGGAGAGAGGGCTGTACGTCTATGATACGCTGATTACGGCTACCACGGAACAAAAGTTCCTCGTCACGCAAGTCTTGCATAAACGGCCCATCTACCAGTACGTCCGTGTATGCCAGCAATTCCATGGCCTCCGTATTATGAAGTAATTCCTCGAAAAGGAAACCGGTATAGCACCAAATTGTTTTCTTGCTCTCCGCCTTTATCCGACGGGCAAGTTCGGCAAAGCCCTTTGCCTGATACAAAGGATCTCCCCCGCTGAAAGTAACATCGGCAAAGGGATCCGAAAGAACTTCCTGCAACAATTCGTCCACCTCCATAGCGTGTCCTCCGTTGAAATCCCACGACTGAGGATTGTGGCAACCCTTGCAAGCATGCCTACATCCAGCACAGTAGATGCTGGTTCGGAAACCAGGACCATCTACTGTGGTGTCATGTAGGATATTCAGTATATTAATTGTCATGAATTACGCGATCGTTCAGTTCTGCAAGCTTTGCCTTGTTCCAACGGTCTGTCGTTCCCACCAGATAACCGGTGATGCGTTGCAGACGGTCAACATTATGGCTACCGCATTTAGGACACGTATCCAGGTCCTTCTCTGCATTTTCGTAACCGCAATCCATACAACGGTTTCGTGTATGGTTTACACTACCGTAACCGATGTCGTACTTATCCATCATATCCACGATATTCATAACAGCCTCTGGGTTATGTGTGGCATCGCCATCTATCTCCACGTAGAAGATATGACCACCACCGGTCAATTTATGGTAGGGAGCCTCAACCTGAGCCTTATGCAAGGCCGTACAGTGGTAATAGACAGGCACATGGTTACTGTTCGTATAATATTCACGATCCGTGATGCCTGGCAGCGAACCGAACTTCTTGCGGTCAACCTTTGTGAATTTACCAGACAAACCCTCGGCAGGAGTAGCCAACACGCTGTAATTATGCTGATATTTCTCGCAGAATTCATTTACGCGTTCACGCATATAGCCAACGATCTTCAAGCCCAGTTCCTGTGCTTCCTCGCTCTCGCCATGATGCTTGCCGATCAAGGCTACCAGACATTCAGCCAGACCGATAAATCCAATACCGAGCGTACCCTGATTGATGACAGAGGCGATTGTATCATTTGGTCCCAGCTTGTCCGCACCTAGCCACAGAACGCTCATTACCAAGGGGAATTGCTTCTTGAAGGCCGTCTTTTGGAATTCCATACGGTCGTGCAACTGTTGTGCCGTTACATGCAACATATTGTCCAATTTTGCAAAGAAGGCATCAATACGTTCTTTCTTGTCAGCGATGGACATACATTCGATAGCCATACGCACAAGGTTTATCGTACTGAAACTAACGTTTCCACGGCCGATACTGGTCTTGGGGCCGAAACGGTTCTCAAACACACGGGTACGACAACCCATCGTAGCACATTCCCATTTGTAACGCTCTGGATCATCGGCCTTCCAATTCTCATTGTAGTTATAGGGTGCATCCAGATTGATGAAATTGGGGAAGAAACGACGAGCCGTCACCTTACAAGCATATTTGTACAGATCATAGTTGCGATCGGTGGGCAGGTAGCTTATGCCCCTCTTCTTCTTCCATATCTGGATGGGGAAAATGGCCGTTTCGCCGTTGCCGACACCCTCGTAGGTACTACGAAGCAACTCGCGGATAATGCAACGTCCCTCGGCTGATGTATCCGTACCGTAGTTGATGCTACTGAAAACGACCTGATTTCCGCCACGGCTGTGGATGGTATTCATATTATGGATAAAAGCCTCCATTGCCTGATGTACGCGACCTACGGTCTTGTTGATGGCGTGCTGCTTGATGCGCTCACGACCAGCCAGACCTGTCAGAGGCAGGTTCAGGTAATCCTCGATGGGTGCCTGATACAGCTCGCTGTAATCCTCGGCATTCAGTTCTTCCAGGATTTTCACCTCTTCTATATAAGAGGAGCGCACATAGGGAGCCAAATAAAAGTCAAACGCTGGGATAGCCTGACCTCCGTGCATCTCATTCTGGGCCGTTTCCATACTGATACAGCCCAATATGCTGGCCGTCTCAATACGCTTTGCCGGACGGCTTTCTCCGTGACCGGCCTGGAAACCATATTTCAGGATCTTGTCCAAGGGATGCTGAACGCAAGTAAGTGATTTCGTGGGGTAATAATCCTTGTCGTGTACGTGCAGATAGTTGTTCTTTACGGCATCACGTGCTTCTTCGGACAGCAGGTAGTCATCAACGAAAGGTTTTGTCGTCTCGCTGGCAAACTTCATCATCATACCCGCAGGGGTATCTGCATTCATGTTTGCGTTTTCGCGAGTAACGTCATTATTCTTTATGTTGATGATTTCCAAGAATATGTCGCGAGTCTTTGCCTTACGTGCCACACTTCTTGCTTCACGGTATTTAATGTAACTCTTGGCAACATCCTTGCGCGCACTCTTCATCAACTCGTTTTCCACCAAGTCCTGAATTTCTTCCACGGTCATCTGACTCTTTCCCTTCATGGAAATGCGGTCAGAGATCTGTTCAATGAGAGCCTCGTCGTCACCATCATTGGTGCTTAACATTGCCTTACGAATCGCAGCGCAGATTTTTTGTTCATTGAAACCCACGATACGTCCATCCCTTTTAACAACTGTCTGTATCATTTTACCTGTTTTTTTACCCAAAGTATGGGCAGTTTTTATTAATTATCATTTTGCGACTGCAAAGTTATAAGTTTGCATAATATGATGCAAGAAAAAGTCGAAAAAGTTTTCCACTTTTGACAACTTTTCTTTCGTCCAAATTTCAAAAGTTTTCCAAAAAATTTTATAACTATTTGATTTACAACTATTGTCTTTACTCATTTAAAGAAAAAGTTTTCCAAAACAATATTTTATCGTTCTATAACAGGAACTATTTACGTTATATTTCCCTAACAGCGATAGCAAAAGAAAAACATGGTTTTAATTTTGCCGAGTCGAGAGAGAAAATCGACGACTGGTCACTTGTTACATCCCATGGAAACAAATATCAGAACCCTCGTGACCCTATTAAAATCATCTGATTCATATATTATTTGTCAAATCGCTTGCGTACTTCATAAAAATGCGCTACCTTTGTAAATGTAAACCGCCATTTATATAAATATTCGTTTATATCATGAAGTTCTATGATAGAATAAATGAGTTGTCAATTCTACAGGAGAATGAACAACAATCATACCGTAGCGCAGTATTTACAGTTCTGATGGGACGTCGAAGAGTTGGCAAGACATCGCTTATTACAAGATCGATGGAAGGAAAAGAATATGCATACCTTTTTGTTTCCAAGGATTCTGAGGCACTGTTGTGCCAAAACTTTCAACGCGATCTGGAACAGCAGACAGGTCTTACCATCTATGGTGAGGTTTCACGTTTCAAGGACCTCTTTGAAGTAATAATGAAGGAAGCCCAGAAAAGACATCTGACCATTGTTTTCGATGAATTCCAGACTCTCTATAAAATAAATCCGGCAATATTCAGCGACATACAGAACGTATGGGACAAATATAAAGGAAGTGCAAAGATAAACCTCATTGTACTTGGCAGCATACAGACATTGATGAAACGAATCTTTGAGGACGAAGCAGAACCGCTTTATGGTCGTCCAACATCCAAACTCACGCTTCGTCCTTTCACTATTGGAGTTATGAAGGAGGTACTGCATGATGCAAATCCGAACTATACCCCAGAGGATTTACTTTGCCTTTACGCCATTACCGGAGGTGTGGCAAAGTACATTGAGCTTTTCATTGATGCAAAATGCTACACAAAAGAAAAGATGTTCAATTTCGTATGCCGTCAGGACTCATATTTCCTCACAGAAGGAAAGGATTTGCTGAATCAGGAATTTAGCGGCGAGTATGGTACATATTTCTCTATACTGCAGGTCATAGCTGCCGGAAAGACAAAGCGCAGCGAAATCGACAGCATACTACAGAAGGATATGGGAACATACCTACAGAACCTTGAAAGCAAGTATGAACTCATTAAGCGCATGAAGCCACTCCTGGCTAAAGAGAACGGGAAGGTATCTGCATACGAGATACATGACAATTTCCTTAGATTCTGGTTTCGCTTCATCTATCCTTATCAGTCTCTCATTGAACGCAATCTGTTCTCTTTGCTGAAATCAAACATCACAGACAACTACGAATGCTTTACAGGCAGAACACTCGAACGTTACTTCCAGGACAAAGTGATGGAAACGGAAATGTTCACACAAGTAGGAAACTGGTGGGATCGCAAAGGTCAGAACGAGATAGACCTTATAGCGATAAATGAGTTCGACCATCGCGGCATTATTGCAGAGATAAAGCGTAATCCCCATAAGATAAGCATGACAAAACTTCAGGAAAAAACAGCCGTGCTACCTAAAAAAGATTTTGGTGAGTACGCCCTAGAACCCAAAGCCTTTTCCGTTGAAGATATGTAATTCAGCTACCATTTTATCCCATGAAAGGAGTGGTTTCACACAAATCCAGGTTTTCCATATCGAAAAGTGCCTGTACCCTCATTCGCCAAAACCCTATGGTAATGCATAATTGGGGTAAAGTCCCCGAAGGGGTCTAACTATGGGAAATATCAAGACCAAAATTGTTTCCTCGGGACGCCGCATTTGTTACATCCCATGGAAACAAAACATTTGAGAATCCATCATCAGCTTGCCATTGCCATCGATTCGAACTATTCGTGAAATTTAATCGCGCTGTGCGTGGACTTCCATCGAAGTTTTCATGTATTTCCATCGAAGTTTTTGTGTACTGACACCGAAGTTTTCGTGCGCTACTTTCGAAGTGTGAATGAATTTGTGGCGCAGTATCACTTCATATCTAAGCCTCGTACAAGAATGTCATAACACCTAAAATCTAACAATAAGTAAATATCTCTCTTTATATATATCATCCCCCCCTTTCGCCTATAGGAAACGCAAAAAAGCATCGGGGCTTAATTTTATATGTTATACTTTCCCCTATAGGCTGTTTTTGTTACCTCGGGAGAAAAAAAAATTTTCTTGCCCTGAAAACAAAATTTCTCCCTCTATGGCTTTTTCCTAACACAACATAACATCTATCATTAAGGTCAGCACGACAAACGGTTGAACTCAACGCACCCTTTGCCAACTGTTTTAGTAATCCAGCCGTTCTTTCTCTCGGGACCTTATTTGTACTTTTGGGAAAAGATAATTCTGGGAACTACGGGCAGACAGGCCGAACAGGATAACCGAAGTTTCGGGAGAGGCTGCGCCTGCTGACACCGCTCGAATTAAAGTACACGTACCACGCGTGGTCCGGGCTCGACTCGTCAAGTGAAGCAGGCCAATAGTTGCCGTTCGCCCCAACACCGCCGAGCGAGCTATTACCGTACCACCCAGCCGCAGGCAAGAAAATATAATTGTCATTCGACTTACTGGTTACTTTATACCCCATTATTCCGCTCTGGGCCGTCCATGTCCAGGTACATTTTTTTATAAGTTCTTCTATTTCTGTTGATGTGGGCATTCGCCAACTGCCGCCCCATTTCACATGAGCCACATCGTCCTCTGGATCCAAGACCGTTTTATTATCGACCGTTCCATAACGGCTACTTGTGCAGTATTTGGTCAATGTGTCAGAAGTTCCCTTGCACCACTTGTAGGTGGTGGTACTCCACCACCAGCTGTAAGTGCTTTTTGTTTCCGTCTCGCCCCAAGCGTAGTAATCGCCATAATCCTCGGGAGAGGCTGCGCCCACGTTGCAGGTCGCCCATTTCACGCTCAAGCCCAAATCTACAGCCTGCTGAGAATTAGATACTTGTACGAATAGGCACATTATTAAAAATAAATAAAACCTTTTCATTTCTTTCTTATTTATTTGTTGGCAATGAAATTATTAACTTTATATCAGGAGAAGACAAATGATGCTTTCTGTAGTCCATTATGATGCCACTACTCATTTTGTCATAATATCTTTTCACCAATAGCCTATATCCCCGCCAGACATCACACCTGGAAGAATCCGATTCCAGTTCTGTTCCTTGTACAAATGGCAGACACATAGCAGCAGCTACAGCATAATAAACGAAAAACTCAGCAATGTCATCTTCATCAATTTTTCCTTTTTCTATCATGAATTCTAGCTCTTCGAAATAACGCAAGAACATTTCCTTCTGGTATATACTTGGAGTTACACCTTCCAACTTTTCATTTTCAAAATAGCATATTAAAAACTCAACAACACATTTTATACTGTGATCTTCAACATAGCGTTTGCTGTATTCTGAAAAAACGGCCATCTTTTCACGCTTCTTGTGGGCATGATATTCTACCAGAGAAAAAAATAGAGCAATAAGAGTTAAGACTAACATACCCCATTCAGGGAAAGAAGCGTCAGCATACTTTCCCTGAAGTAATTTCAAAATGACAGGCCATAGTATATCCCATATCAACAATGCCAAATAAATAATGGCCAAAGAGAAAAACACTTTCTTTAATCTTTCCATCTTTTTCTTATTTTTAGTAATCGTTAAAAAATAACTTCCTAAAGTTTACACCTCAGGAATATGATTATGAGAGGCGGTGAATCTCTCGTTATCTATACCCAATTTATTGTTTCTATCTTTACTCATCTGTATAATATAATTTAGCATTTATCTTATTGATATTTAACAATATATATTTTAAAATCTGAAGGGAAATCCGTAACTTTATAACGGATTAGCAGTTGGTTATGTCAGTTACGAAAATCCCAACAGATATAGTGATTAGCGATATGGAAAGGCAATGCATGATAAGTTATGACGAACGCCAGAGACGCCAGTTTCTGGCCAGCAAGGCATGTGCATTGGGCTATCATGGCGTGTCCCTGGTGGCGCAAGCCGGAGGAGTCTGTATTGATACAATCTACAGCGGCATCCGCGAGCTCAAGTCCGGGGCCAATGAGACTTTCCCCGAGAATCGTGTGAGGAAGGCGGGCGGAGGCAGGAAGCCTGTACTTGAAAAGCATCCTGAGTACCTGCCTGTCTTTGATGAGATTGCCGAAGCCTACACGGCCGGTTTGCCCCAAGATCCCGATGTCGTGTGGCTTACCGTATCCACTTCACAGTTAGTGACCCTTTTCAAAGAGCGTGGCATCAATGTCAGTCCCTACCTTGTAAGGCAGATGAAGTCAGCCAGAGGCTTCAAGGACAGATCCTTTGTCAAATCACTGACATTGAAGGACGTGAAAGACCGCAATGCCCAGTTCGAGAAGATAAGGAGCGTGCTGGACGGATGTAATTCTACCGGCATTCCCGTATTCAGCATTGATTCCAAGAAGAAGGAGATGATAGGCAACTTCAAGCGTCCTGGGAAAGTCTCTGCAAAAGGAGGGAATCCAAAAAGCTATGACCATGACTTCAAAACCTTCTCGGAAGGAACCATCGTGCCGCATGGCATATATGATGTCAACGCCAACAAAGCGTATCTTACTTTGGGAACGAGCCATGACACATCAGAATTTGTCTGTGACAACATTGAAAGGGTGTGGACGGAACATCTCCAGTGGCAGTATCCCGACACCGATACTATATGTATCCTCTGTGACGGAGGCGGCTCAAACGCCAGCTCACACCATGTTGTCAAGCAGTCCTTCATGAGGCTGTCTTCCAGGCTGGGACTCAACATCATAATGGTGCACTATCCTCCATACTGCTCGAAATACAATCCCATTGAGCATTGTGTGTTCGGACCAATATCAAGGAGTTGGAGCGGGGCTCCGCTGCTTACCATTGAGGACGCAAGGAACAGAGCGGAAGGCACAACCACGAAGAAAGGGCTCTCTATTATCGCTACAATAAACCAAAGAACATATGAAACGAAAAGAATCATTAACGAATCCTACGAATCGGAGAAGAGCAGGAGAATCGTTTTCGATGACTCGCTGCCTAAGTGGAACTATCTTATCAAGTGCTCATAGACATGAGAAACTTTAGGAAATTATTTTTTTGTCATTACTAAGTTTTTTCACTAAACATCATTATTGCAGTTATTTAGAAACAGCACGGATGTTTGCTTGATAATTAATAGGCCACAACGCACTATGTGATGAAGTTGTATTTGTTTCTAACAAATATGCCCTTTGAACTTTGTACGGATTTCCGTTGATGTCTTCGTCCGGTGTAGTAGTCCAATAATATCCACTCGAACTGTTTGATAAAAAAGTCGTTCCACTACTTGTATGACGAATTCCGGTATCAGGGATAATTAACACGTTACCATTAGGGCCAGTGTATTCACTCCAATGCGTAGTTACTCCATTTCGTGTTTCCGTAGTATGCTTCTTCTGACAATTTTTATACAATTCGTCAATATCTTCTTTTGTCGGCATTGTCCAGGTCCCTCCCAATTTAAGGCTAGCAATGTCAGTAAAGGAATTTATACTTTCTGCCCAAATATAATAATTTCCTGGAGAATATAGATCAGAAGAACCTATATTATACTTTGACCATTTTTTTCCACTAGGTAAACCTAAATCGACATATTCATGCCCATTAAAATTGGGGGTGTCGAATTTCTTTATATCTCCATATGTCGTTCCTTTTTTGTTTTGTGCATAGGCACGAAAATAATACGTTGTTAATTTATTTAAATTATTTACATTAATAGAATAACTTCCTAAAGTTTCAATTCCTACCTTAATTTTGTTGTTCATGGAATTAGATGAAATGCCATAAACAAATCCAAATTCTGTATTAGAGTCATTTCCATTTGAAGATAATTGGGCGTTTAATATGACTGAAGTTTCCGAAACATTTGATGGGTCTTTTGTAGTCACATTAGGCTTTGTAATAGATAATGTTTTGAAACCTACGGTCTCTCCACAAATTTCACCAGCGTCACTTGTCAAAAACGCTTTATAGAAATATTTTGTGTCATCATTTAGCGTATTGATGCAATAATAGAACAAAGAACTTCCTGAATTATCACAACAGAGTCTCTGGTTTAGGTTATTTTCATCATCTCCCCAATAAAAGCCAATTGATGAGACACCAGACTTTGGCATTGATGTGATTTCGGCATTCAATTTAGCCGAGATTCCTGTGATTTCTGTAGCATCTTTTGTCTTCACACTACCAGAATTTGCGAAATCGGTTGTAAAGGATACTAAATCACCATAAGCAATTCCAAGATCATTAGTTGCAAAAGCCTTATAATAATAAGTTGTATTAGTGTCTAACTCTGTTATTTTTAACTCAAATAAATCAGATTGGCTGCTGATTAATGATTTAACTAAATTATTTTGCTCTTTTCCCCATAAAAATCCCTTTTCTATGA
This sequence comes from Bacteroidaceae bacterium, assembly GCA_045617645.1. Taxonomy (GTDB): domain Bacteria; phylum Bacteroidota; class Bacteroidia; order Bacteroidales; family Bacteroidaceae; genus Physcousia. The sequence continues at coordinate 19,169 of JAZLIY010000137.1, forward strand.
TATCGGACCCTCCATTTTGTACTATTGAAGCAGAAAGAATGGCACTATGGTGTGTAATTTCTTTTGCTGGAGAAGTTACGACATTGGGTTTACCCATCTTGGACATATAAACATCTTTATTTGTCACTTGATCAGAAACGATTTGGATACTATCAAGAAGAGGTAAATAATTAGTGGCACTATATTTAATTAAATATTTACCCATATCTATTCCTTCAATTTGATATTCACCTTTTGAATTTGTTCTAGTTGAATATGGAGTGGCTTCGATTGAAACATTACAATCTTCTAACAAAAGGTTTGTATATGCATCTTTTACAACTCCTCTTAAACTACCACTAACATCTACCTCTGTAGAAACACATGATAAAATTATTATGGTTACAAATAAACAAAAAAAACTAATGTATTTCATAAGCAACTATTTAAAAACAGGTCGTATTACAAATCCATAAAATCTTATAAAACCGACTAAAGAATACTCTTTAGGATCAATCTCTAAACATACACCATTAAGTGTTGAAGAAGCTAATGTTGATGCCCAATAATATGATACATCTGTATGAAAAGGTTCTCCTTTTATTGGTTGTCCATAATATCCTGTCATTGGAAGAAATATATAACTATTATTTGAACCTGTTACAAGATATCCGTCCTTTCCGTTCATCGATGTCCATTTCCATGTACACTTTTTAATCAATTCATCAAAATCTGCTTGACTTGGAAGTCTCCATTGACCTCCCCATTGAATATGAGCAGCATCGTCTGATGCATCCAATTGTTTTAAGCGATCATCAGATGTATATTTTGTTAACACGAATTCTTTCGTTGTTACGGTTCCTGAAGTTGAAGACCTTACCTCCTCCATATATTTATAATTATCCATATCAAAAGATGTTTTCGGTGATATTTCAGCCCACGAGTAGTAGTCTCCAGTAGACTCTTCGGTTAAAGCACCCATATTGTAACAAGCCCACTTGATTCCACTTGGAAGTCCTAAATCAACATAATAATGACCTTGATATTCTTGATATAGTGTCTTAAAAGTTTTGATTTCACCAACATTTTCTGCTTTGTCATTTGCGACAAAAGCCTTATAGTAATAAGTTACACCAGAAGTTAAATTATTAATATTGAGAAAATACTTTTTTGAATAGATTGCCATATATTTTTTCAAATCATCTTCAGAAGTTCCTAAATAAAAACCACATGTTTCAACAGCGTCGCTTCCACTTGGTATTGAGGCATTGAGTGTAACCGAGTTTTCGGATATATTTGTTGCAATTTCTGTCACCACGGAGGACAATGATATTTCCGTTGTAGAAAATGAGGATAATTCACCTACAGATTCTCCAATATTATTTCTTGCATATGCTTGAAAATAGTAATTGGTTAGAGGTTTCAAATCTTCAATCACACAAGATATCGTATTACCACTTATTTCAGCTAATTTTTTATGCCATACATTCAAGTCTGTTCCATAGTAGAAACCAGCTTCTATTATATCTTCTCCACCTGTTGACAATATATCGGCAGATAAAGTAGCAGAGGAGCCAAAGATATTTTCTGTTCTTCCGATTGATAGTTTTGGTGTAGAAGTACGCTCCATTATGAATTCAACGTATGATGTTTTTGATGATTCAACAATTATTTCTTGAATATTCTTGCAATATCCCTTAAAAGACGCAGTTAATGTATATTGACCGATATCAATAGTGCCAAAGTCAAAGAAACCATCAACATTAGTACTTACTGAACGGTTTCCTGGAATTATAGACACAACACATCCACTAATGGGAGTACGATTATCAGCATCATATACCTTACCAGACAAGCCACTTAATACATCTACTTCCGTTGAAACGCAAGAAGATAAAATAAGAATATTTACGGCGCAACCGACAAACCCTGTGGGGAAGGGGATACGGATGCTAACCCAAAAACTGTCGCTAAACGATACATGATTGCAGAAAAGTTAGTACCTTTGCATTATGAATCGTAGCAGCAATATAAATATGTATGAAGGCCTTG
>JAZLIY010000138.1:0-6560 GCA_045617645.1 Bacteroidaceae bacterium
ACCGCATGAGATTTTGTCGGAAGTTATTATTTAACCATTACTAAAAGTTATCAAAAAACCAACGGTAGTGCTTACCGTATTAATGGCTGCCATGGCAACCAGCTGTACCAATGACGATTATTCGTTCTTCGGAGACGATGATCTAAATCTGAATTCTCAGATACCGATGACAAGGAGTACCTCTGAGGGAAGTGATGATTCTGGTTTTTCGTACAAAAAAGGAGAATGTGGAATTTGGTGTGTTTTAAAGTTGCAACATAAAGAATCAAGCTATTCAACATATTGCCATGCGTGTGATAGTGCAAAAACATTAGGATGGACAGATGATGGTGAAACGCCATTAACAGGCAGCCAAATGCAACGATTAGGTAATATGTTTGGGATTGAATTTCAAGATACCATTAGTAATAAAGACATCAATATGAATTACACGGGGAACGCTAATGATAAACTTGATGAGTTATTAATTGAGGCTCATGAAAATGGGTTTAATGAAGACGTTGCAAATACGGTGCTTTCCATAAATAACAATTCGCATTATGTAGTGTTAAAAAACGAAACAAAAGGGAATAGCAATTATATTGATGTTTATGATGTTAATTCAACAAATCCTAATCATATTAGATCAATTCCGAAATCCTCGATTAGTGGGCTAATACATTAACCCCGTTAAATGAATGTTGTATGAGATGTTTTTTCAGAAACACAGTTTTCGTATTCTTGTCTTTGTGGTTGCAATCAGTGACGACGGCTTATTCCCAGCAACCATACAGAGAGCGGTTGGACAGCATTGTCAAGATTGAATACCATAATGGTGATACCACGCATATTAGCTCTATCAGCAAATATGTGTTCAGTTATCTGTCTGACAACAGAGTGCTTTCCAGGGAAGATTGTTACGTACACTACTCGACAGACAAGGAAGTCTCGAATGAACATGTCCTATGGTACGTGTACGATGATGAGGCCCCCCGTATCTGTAAAACGATTTTAGCTGAGAGTGGGAGACCTGTTTTGGAAACCACGATGGAGTATGACAAAAAGGGGAACCTTACCATGAAGCAGGTGCGGAACGTGAACAACGAGAAACATGGCCATTTCCGTCAGACGTGCTACGGTTATACCAAAGACGGAAGGATAAAATCCTGCCATACATGCCTAAATACGCCATACCGAGGTGAAAAAGAACTGGTGGGGAGATCTGTATATGAATACACAAAGACGGGTGTGCTGAAGCGATGTTTTCTTTTCCGCCCCAAGAACGAAGCGGCTCGTCTGAATGTGGACGAGAATTTCTGTAAGAACAAATACTGGAAGAAAGACGGGCAGATTCTATGGGACGAAGAAGGACGTTTTGTCCTGTGCCAGCAAACAGGGGGCGATACGATATCCTGTCAATACGATGAAAAAGCACTCTTGAAACAGATTACGCAGAACAACGCATTGGGTACGGAAAACACGTTTTTTGACTTCGATGAAAAAGGGAACCTTATTACGGCCTGTTCGCCAGGATTAGCCGGAAGGAATTATACTTGTCTGGTAAGTTACGACACCGAAAAGCCGTCGCCCGAAATAGCGGGACTGGCGGATTGGACTAAATATGTTCCCGGCAATGAGATTTGCCGTCTTCTTAACTTGCGTTCGCGTTTGACGGACATCGGAATGAATGATTTCCTGACGTTCCACAGCAAAGTCTTATGCATTAAGGAAACTTCTGACGTGATGGGATGTGTGGTGATGTTTTATTATACTCCAATAAAATAGGATATCGCTGATAATACAATGGCTCGTTTATAGAAGAAGTTCATAACATGAGAACCTGCATGGAACAGGATGACAGCATTCGGGGTTTGGCCATAGCAGAAAGAATTGTCAGCAAACCCGTGAAAATTTCTGACGCACCATCTGTGATGAAAATCGTAAGAGAGGCTAGGGAATGTCTAAATGGCAAAACAGAAAGATAGAGGAAATTCAAAAATATATTTTTATGATTCTACGTACAAGAACGAGCTATTGCAGAAATATGATGAGAAATCTTATTATTGCCAAATTATAATAATTCGAGTATGAAGACAACTATTAAGAAAATTATGCCGATTTTGCTTTGTGTGCTTTTTGCAGACTGTAAACAGGCAAACAACGACAACTGCAATAATTCTTTTGAACTCGTGGAAACCATAGACATTCCTGATGAGATAGAAACGCAACCAAACAACTTTATTGACAAGATTGAATACATTCCTCTTATAGGAAGCGATGCCCATATAATGCCCGAAGTTACCAAAATCCGTTTTGAAAATAACCGCTTTTATCTTTGCAGTAAAAAAACGCAGAGTATTAATGTGTTTAACAACGATGGAACGTTTAGCTTCTGTTTATCAAAACGTGGAAAAGGAAATGGTGAATATTTGGAGATTGCGAATTTTACGGTTGATGAGAACAACATATATATAATTGACAATTTCGCACATAAAATTCATTTGTACGATGCCTTTTCCGGCAGGTTTATCTGCGACAGGGAAATTCCATTTATTTGTTGGGATATGGAATATCTGTGTGAGAACCGTTTCCTTTTCACCTTCCTTTTGACCGGTCTAGATGATAACATTAGTATTGAGCGAAAACATGGAGCGGTATGGGAAACAGATTCCACTTTTCAGAATGTAACATCTGAATATTTGCCCTACGAAGATGGCTATTATGAAATTATCGGGCAGAACACATATTTTAATAAGAACGAAAAGGGTATATGCTTTCATTCATGCCAGAACAATGGTTTTATGATGTTTGAGAAAGACAAGAAATTGCCACAATTCTATCCCCGGGGTTGCCGAAAAAAAAAGACAGCCTTTTTGGAAAAACGATGTCCTCAAGACAAATGGTTCAATAGGTCGAATTTTTATACATCATGCTAGACCTGCTTGTCTATGAATTTTTCCAAATGTCCCCGAGCTTTCTTCACTCTATCCCAGACCGTTTGCCTTGAACTGTTTGTCAGGTTGGCTATCTGCGAGTTGTTCAATCCGATTTTTATCAGATAAGCAGTCTTGATGCTTAAATCCGAATTGCGTGGAACGGACATGACAGCTTCCTTGAAGCCCGGGTACATCGACTCAACGGCAGAATAGAGGCTGCGCCAGTCATCTTCCTCAATCTTTCCCTTGCCGAAGGAGGCATCGTGGAATTTCTGCACGACATCTCCCGAATCAATACTTGCCTTCTCCATCAGGGACAGGCGCACAAGTTCCTTTATCTGCTTCTGCCTTTCCATCAGGATCGCTTCATTCTCGGCAATCGCCTTGTTTAGCGTCATCATGCTCTCTTTCTGATGACGGATGATGAGTTCCTTCTCCTCCATCTTCTTGGCCATTTCCTTCTCAAGTGCCTTTGTCTCAGATTCGAGGGACGCAAGTTTCTTTTTCAGTCCATCCACGAGATACGCACTTTCAGACAACCGTTCATCGTATCGCCTGATGGTGTCCTTTGCATTTTCCAGCGCTTCTTCCTTGGTGAGCAGCATTCGGATATGGTGCTTCTTCTGCTGGCCATAGACAATGCTTGCCACCAGGGCAGACAACAGGAACAAGGCCGCCACTACATAGAGTCTCATCCTGTAGTCGGCTGTTTCTTTGCGAGCCCGCATCTCCTTCTCCAGACTGGTGGCATACAGGTGTTCGCCACAGGCACGGCTTGTCTGTTCATACTGCATCTCTTGGGTAGAGGTGCTCATATACTGTATAAACAATGTGGCATACTCGGCTGCCTTCTCGTAGGATTTCCCTTGTAGATGGTATTCGAACAACTTATGTGCAGCCTCCGCTTTCTGTAACAGGCCGCCGGACTCTTCCAGAATCCTTTGGTAAAGAACCATGGCGGAATCCATCGTAGAATAATGCTCGCAGTACGATGCCATAGCCTCAAGATAGTTTGGGGCATGTCTTGCATCCTCAGAACGGTTGAGCATGGCGAGGCAGTCTTCAGCCTCTGTCTTCATATCCCATTTGGCGAATCTGATGAGCATTTCACAAACCACATCGGGATATTGGCACAAGGTATCGCATTTGATGTATTCCATTGTCTTGCAGCAGTATTTGATGGCATCTGCCGTATCTCCGGCGAAACAGGCTGCGGTCGATACGTCCATCAGATAAACCGGATCCAGCGTTTCCGTTCTCTCTGCCATACTGCACCCTGCCTTGGCTGTTTTCAGGGCTTCGTCATACAACAGCTGTCTGTCATATTGCCATGTTAATTGGGAATAGGTGTTCTGGAGCAACCGACAATCTTCGGCATCGCATTTCTCGGCAATGTCCAGTACCTTGCGGAAGGACGTCATGGAACGCGGGTAGTCTTTCAAATCGCGGAAAACGCTTCCCTGGTAGTAATATGCCTCCATCTGCTCCTCGTAGCTTCCATGTTCGTCGAAGTAATCCACGATGGCCTCTATGGTATCCGACGAGCAGGGAATCATATCGGCTTTGTCCTGAAGCCTTGTCCTCAGAAGCAGATAGGTGTTCTGCACATAATCCGAGCCGCATTGACGGACGTCTGGATTGAGTGTATAAAGTTCCGTCAACGCCTTTACCGGATCAGAATCTCCATTCTGTCTGATGTAATCCATGTGATGCAGCAGCACCTCCTCGGAACTGCTGTCGCAGCTTGACAGGAATGCTATCACGAGAAAGCAGATAAAGCAGCTGAATTTGTTCATAGACTTTGCCTTGTTGATTTGTTTTGAGCACAAATATAATGGTTTTTCCTGGGATTGATGTCATTGTTGACGTTTATTTATGTCCGACTATGTCCGATGTATTATGTATAACACAGAAAATCAGCAAAATAAAGGTTTTCATGATTAACCATAATAGTCTAAGAAATCATAACTATCTGTATTACAACAAAATACCCCCCCTATATTTTTGCCTATTGTATGAAGTTGTCTGGTATCAGACATGAACGGACGTGAAATATTTTTCTGTATTTTCAGAAAACAATAATTTTGCATCATCTTAACCAATAAAAAAATAATTATGAGAACAAAAATTAAATTTTTCATTCTGTTAGTGCTGACGGCGTTCTCTTTTAATAACGCCCATGCAAGTGTTTCAAATGACTCAACACAGGTAGTTAGCCTCAGGCTTGTTGAAATGCACGGCTCGGTACATTCTCCCCACAAATCCCCAGTTGTTCAACCCCAAATTGGCATCGAGGATTACACCTTATTTATATATAGCGGGTGCGAGGATGCAACTTTGATTTTGGTGGACGAGAACGACAACGAAGTGTTCTCTCAGGAGATAGAGGAGGACACAGATCAGATCGTACTGCCCTCTACCCTCTCCGGCACGTATGAAATACGCATCTACCGAGGCAATTACATGTTCTACGGAGAAATAGAATTATAAACAATCCATTCCAAGATGCAAATGTGCAAATATCTCAGCCAAGACAAACGAAATATCCTTCCTATCCTTATAGGATTGGTTTTTGTCATTTCCAGTCTATTCAAATGGATTGGGATACGCACATTTGCTCTTACCGTAGATGCATTTTGCTCGTTTCTTGGTTATGACTGGCTCTATGGGCATGGGCTGTTGTTGGCTGTGCTGATCTGTTCGGCAGAACTGCTGTTGGGAGCGGTTGCTTTTCTTCCAAAAGTCAGAAGGTATGTCGTGTGGATATATCCGGTGTTACTTGGATATTTCACCTACATCACTTATCTGAACTTAGTCAGTCTATATGGACAGATTGAGTCATGTGGATGTTTTGGGGAGGTGATACACCTGACACCCTCCGAATCATTCTGGAAAAATGTAGTTTTACTTGCTGTTTCGCTGATGGCCATACCATTATCCCTATATGAAAGACGAAAGACGATTTGAGAAGGTATGTGCTGTTGGCACGAAGACGGTTTGTCTTGCCGTTGTTATGCCGGTCGGCATGTATGCCATCTGGCTACTCTGCCGTGCCGTCCTCCTCGATCAGTTCGTCATTCCCACCAATTCCATGTGCCCGACCTTGCAACCCGGTGACCGGGTGATTGTCGATAAGACGATTCTGGGGGCAAGAATCTATAAAGACCTGCATTTCGATCCTAAGGGGATAACGCTACAAAGCTGGCGCACCAGGGGACGGAGACCGATACGGCATAACGACATCCTGGTCTTCAACTATCCGCATCATGACGGTCACATCAACTTCGTCATCAACAACGTCTATTGCAAACGCTGTCTGGCATTGCCCGGAGATACCATCTGGTCGGAAAACGGATACTACAGGAACAACAACTACAGGGATGTTTTGGGATTGGAGGAGGAACAACGCCGGTTTGCCTCCTCGCCCGACTCACTCCTACCCCCCGAGATCCTGGCAACCTTCCCCTATGATGAGCATTATCACTATACGACCAAGAACCTGGCCCATGTCTATGTTCCCAGACGGGGTGACGTGGTGGAGGTGAACCCCATGATGGCCAACTACTACAAGATGCCGCTGGAATGGGAAACGGGCAAGGAGATTACCTGGGACTGGGACACGAACGAGGTGTATGCCGATGGTGA
>JAZLIY010000139.1:0-3230 GCA_045617645.1 Bacteroidaceae bacterium
TTTATGGTTGTCCGTCTGGTGATCACACACCATTCGGAGATGCTGTATATGTGGTCTAACATATTAAAAATGAGATAATAAATTAAAAATTAACTAAGTATTGTTAGTATTTTATTTTTAAGAAAATACCATTGCCATAATGAATGTCCGCTGCTGCTTCTGCTTGCTTTGTCAGAAACTGCAACGGACAAACACATTTATGGGCCAGAGAATTATTTCTTTAGTTTGCCTTTACTTTCGAGATATTCCGTGAAGGTTTCCCACTGTGTGGCGTTCTTTTCACGATTAGCTTTTACAACATCGGTGTCGACAAACTGAAGTGGGTAGCAGTCGTAAAGGTAGTATTTGCCATCGAGGGAAACTTCACTGTCCATCTTTCCGTAGCAGAGGACGAGGTTGTCGAAAATACGGCTGTCCCATATTCCGACGAAACTACTGACCGCAAACAGAGCATCGTTCCCCAAACGGATTTCAATCTTGTGGAATGGCTCCAACTTCTTGTAGATTGGTTCCTCTGTGTTTTTGAATTTCAATTCGCGAGTATTTACGTCAAACCAAAGTATATCGTCTTCGGTAAACACTACGTTGGCGACATCCGTGACACCTCTTGTTCCATGCTGATTTACGCTACATGCATAGAGTATCGAAGACTCAACAGGATCTGTTGTGAAGATTTCTGTCGTCTCATAGTCATCACTGCTGCAAGCTGTCATTGACATTGCAAGACTGGCTGTGGCTATCGCCATCATCCAGAAACTGTTTCTGATTCTTTTGTCCATAATTCTGATGGATTAAATGTATTAACGATATGTTTCTTTACTTATATTGTCCGCAAAACATCAAAAAGACTGCATCGATTACCAAGAAATTCTGATTCCTAATGGTAATGACAGGTCGAACGGATGCTCCGTGCGATATGTCTCGACGGCTTCCGACGATGGGATGTAATAGTTCAGACTCGGCTCCATATAAACCTTCAAATGTGGCACTATTTCATATTGTAAACCAGCACCAATGCCAAATGACCACTGCCATGGAGCATTGATGGTGGTCTCTACGGCAGGTGAGGTATCAAGGCCGGCGTATGGCCCACCATAGATGTACTGCGTGGAGAGTGTGCCGCTTACAGGAAGGTCGAGTTGTAGACCACCTGAGGTGTAGAGGCTCCAGCGCTTGCTACCCGTCAGTCGATAGCTCAAACGCAGTGGGATGCCCACATAATGCAGTTTCTGTGTTCGGTGGATGAGTGTGTTCTCATTGCCTCCTTGGAAGGTGGACTTCATGCGGGTATAACTGAGGCCTGTAAAGAGCGACCAACGGCTGTTGAGTTGCCGGCTCAGCGAGAGTTGTAGCAAGAGGGGACGCTCGTGGTGTTTCGTCTCTGCAAGTGGCTCTGACGGATGACTAGAATTGATGATGGCCATACGGCTCATATTCGAGGCACTTACAGAATCCATCATTGAAGCATTTACGATTACATACTCGAAGTAGTCGCCCCAGTTGTAGAGTTTCGTAGAACGAGTGGCAGAACCCGAGTAAGATGGCATGGTCATATAGTTGTCGGTTCGGGTCATGTCTGACGAAAGCGTACCAGAGTATGCCAATGCTAAATTCCAATTGTTCTTTATCTGTTTCTTAATTGGAGAGTCGATTGTCAAGTCAACGAAATCGCGGCACGGTGTCTGCAGATTAGTCAGTATTGTTTGCGTCGTGTCAGTCCGCTCTTGCTCTGCAATGATATGCAAAAGTGTATCAACTGGCGCGATGGAGTCGACCTTGTATGCAATAATGCTTTGCAAAGTGTCTCGGATTATCGGATTTTTGCGAATAGGTATATTATCTACCACCTGTTCCTGCTTCTCTTCCATCTTTTTCTTTTGGTTCGACGTGTCTTCCTGCTTGGCTATTACAGTAGTTTTATCATTGACAACATGATTCCCTTTCCTAAGCAGGAAGAAGGTAAATGGAATAATAATAAGCAGCAAGAGCATAGCCCAGTACCGCTGCATCATGTTTCGTAGCATCTTCTTGGCTCGTGCCAATTGCGACGATGAAGAATGAGGTTCGATGCCCAACATGGCGGCAATCTCTTTGTGTGATAAACCATCAAAAACAGAAAGCCGAAACACCATGCCGTATCTTTCAGGCAATTTGTCTATTAGTTTCAACATTTCTTCCAATGAAACACCTTTTATAGAGGCCTCTTCACTAGAGGTTGCTAAGGGCTCCGCCTCTTCCAACGGAACTAATGCCTGGTTTTTCAAATGATCTTTGTATTTCGAGGCCACGTTTCGCGTAATCGACATCATCCACGATTCTGCCTTTCTATTATCCCGTAGCCGGTCAAACGACGTGAATATAATTACAAAAGCATCGTGCAATACATCGTCCACCGCCTGTTCGTCACTGACATAACGACGGCATACACCCTTCATCCTTTGGGCGTATGCCTTGTACAGTTCTCCGAGCGCATCTGCATCGCCCTGTCTGCACCGTTCTATCAATCGGGTAACGTTCATTGAAAATATAATGTTTCTATATATAATGTCCGATAATCACGAAAAGACTGCATGAGAATAGTGACTTTTTTCATCAAACACCTCATTTTTGCCAACGATTTAACAATAATTCCTCCTTGTAGGTGTTGAATTGCTTGTTTGGTGAAGTGCCATTGTTGAATCTGTTTCGTTGCTTTGGGAGTACAAAGGTAGTGAATTTTACCAAGAAAACGTTTCTTTTTGTTATAAGTAGGACTTACTTTAGTAAAGCCAGGCGCGAAAGGGTAAACAAATGCTATACTTTCAATAAAAATGAAGGAACAGTTTTGAAATCGTAGATCTTTTATTGCTGATTGTATAGTAATATTGGAGTGGCCATCGAGGAAACTTTTATTTAAGCCGTAATAGCAACTTAAATTCTGCACGTTTTTGTGTTTTTTGTGGTTATATAAGGTTAAAAATGTTAAATTTTCGACTTTATTATCAATTGCAAATTTTTCGATTTCACTTTTCTTCCTTTTAAAGTGTATGTCGTTGATATAAAGAAACTTGCAAATACTCGGGTTGTTTCTTCCACTTTAACAGAATGGTACTTCTTTCAATTCTGTTATTAAGTTTAACCCTGCCGTTGTGCAATATTTCGCCTTTATCCTTTGATGAAAATCCTGTTGTTCATGAAGCGCAAACTCAGATGGTCAGTATAGGTATCCCTATCGAACAGTATGAATATCC
>JAZLIY010000140.1:0-23298 GCA_045617645.1 Bacteroidaceae bacterium
AGGTAACGCACCGATTGATATGGCCGGAGGAGGAGTTGCCTCGCACCTACAGTTCGCGTGACGTATATTCGGACGGTTGGCGTCATAACGCTTCCATGAAGAAGGGGGAAAGTCGCACCATCGAGGTGCTGGTGGATGTTACGCCCACGGAACCGGGACATAAAGCAATGGCTCACTTCATGAAGAAGGCATGGAAGATGGCGGACGAAGTAAAATTCGATATACCGACGAACGAGGAACTATGGAAGAACGGCATCCGATTCGTCAAGGAATCGTTGTGGGACTCTGTGGGTGATTGCCGCGGATTCCGCACGGGCCTTCTTCCTTGCAATGGCGGCTACGGCGACTACATAGACTTGAATTCCGAGGAAAATGACGTGTGGGTAAAGGCCCAGAGCTTTCAACCTGGCTGGTGTGGACAGAACATCAGTGCTGGATGCTCCCTGTTGTACGATTACCTGAAGACGGGAGATAAGACTTCGCTTGACATAGGGCTTTCGTCCTTGGACGCTTGGGCAGAAAAGACCGACCAGCCTCATGGTCTTTTCCCCTCCGATTTCTTCGCAAAAGTATATGATGGTTGTCACATGGGCACTACTTCGCTGATGTTCAATGAAGCCTATTACCTAGCACAAAAATGCGGTTATGAGCGAGAGAATTACCGTAGGATAGCACTTGGTATCTGTGATATCGTGATGAATACGCAGAGGGAAGACGGTTGCTATGGTCGTAACTGGTCAGAGGACGGGAATTGCATATCCTACGATGGATTTACTGCCAGCTATATGTTGCTGGCCATGTGTAATGCTTACAGGGAGACAGGTGATGATCGCTATCTCATTTCCGTTAAAAAAGCTTTCGACTACTACATTGGAGAATTTTACAAGTGTGGTTTCACCACGGCTGGAGCCTTGGATACCAACTGTATAGACAAAGAATCCTCTGTGCCGTTCCTCATGACTGCCATACGTATGTATGAGTTGCTGCAGGAACAACGCTACCTTGATGATGCTTTGGCGCTGGGCTATTATCTTTCTACATGGCTTTGGCATTATGACGGTGTCTATACCGAAGATGACTGTTTCGCCAAGAACGGATTCCATACTTTCGGCGGAACTTCTGTTTCCACCCAACATCCTTGCCTCGACCACTTTGGCTTGCTTCTTGTATCAGGCATGATTCGCCTGACGGAATTGACGGGTGACGTACAATGGCAGGAAAAATCAGATGCCATGTGGCATTTTTCATGCCAGTTCATTTCAGACGACAACTTGGTTTTAAACGGCCGCAAACGCCCCGCCGGTGGACAGGGTGAAGCTTATTTCCAAAATTCCTTCAAACTCTATGGTATAAAGGGACGCTTCGACAACTGGTTGGTGGCTTGGCCCAATGCCATGCGTCTGGAGTTTTTGAGAAAAGGTAAAATCTAGATATACGTGACATGACGATGCCGAAGATATTTCCGCTCTACAATACAAAAAATGGTGTTTCTTTGTTATAGTATTCACTAAATTGTATCTTTGCACATCATATTAATTATTTCAGAAGTTTATACATTTATGAAAAAGCTGCTTCTTGTTTTCTCAATTTTGTTTATGGCTGCTTGTGAGCAAGGCCCTTATCGTTGGCACGACAATGTATTGAACGATGAGAACGGAAATACCGTGCTGACGCTGGCATCCGAAGTATCCGATGGTATCACCTCAAGTTTCAACGTTAAACCGAAGGGCGAGGGCTTGTTCCGTGTCGTATGGACGTTCCGTGCCGTAAAGGACATAGCAGACGCTTCCATCCATGCCGATGTGATAGTCCCGAAGAAGGCGGAGTGGTGGATGATGCCTTCGATTTCCTACAACGGCAACAACTGGGGCACGGGATTAGATCCGAAGGGAGCCAGGGACGGTGACAATGGCTGGTGGACCTATTCCTTCCGCCGTTCGCCCATTCCGGGTGCCATCTATAGCGAGGGGACGGACTATGCCGTAGCCACCTGGAGCACCGTTCCGCAGAAAGAGGCAGACAATTTCTCCTTCAGCATCATGCCAGAGGATGGGCAGGTAACGCACCGATTGATATGGCCGGAGGAGGAGATGCCTCGCACCTACAGTTCGCGTGACGTATATTCGGACGGTTGGCGTCATAATGTTTCCATGAAGAAGGGGGAGAGCCGCACCATCGAGGTGCTGGTGGATGTTACGCCCACGGAACCGGGACATAAAGCAATGGCTCACTTCATGAAGAAGGCGTGGAAGATGGCGGACAAAGTAAAATTCGATATACCGACGAACGAGGAACTATGGAAGAACGGCATCCGCTTCTTCAAGGAATCCCTATGGGATCCCGAGGGTGGATGCATAGGTTTCCGTACGGGTCTGGCTCCTGATCTGGGAGGAGATTTCGGCATGGAGAACTATGGCGACTTTCACGATCTGAAGCCCGGTGGCAAAGATGAATGGAGGAAAATGCAAAGCTATTCATGTGCTTGGGTTGGACAGAACATCAGTACCGGTTGCTCTCTGCTGTCCGATTACCTGAAGAATGGTGATAAGTCTTCTTTGGACATGGGACTCTCCTCGTTGGATTGTTGGGCCGAAAATGCTCCTGCGGCCAATGGCTTGTTTTCGGCCTATTTTTTGGGGAAACAATATGACGGTTGTCACATGGGTACGGCATCCATGATGTTCCGTGAGGCCTACTATCTGGCAAAGGAATGCGGATTGGAGCGTGAGTTGTATCGGAAGATTTCATTGGGTATCTGTGATGTTGTGATGAACACCCAGAGAGAGGACGGCTGTTATGGTAGAAACTGGAACGAAGACGGAACGGTGGCTTCATTCGATGGATTTACGTCATGCTATATGTTGCCGGCTATGCTGGAGGCGTATCAGGAAACAGGTGACGAACGTTACCTTGTCTCTGTGAAGAAAGCGTTTGATTTCTATATCGGAGAATTCTATAAATCCGGCTTTACCACGGCTGGAGCCTTGGATACCAACTGCATAGACAAGGAATCGTCTCTGCCCTTCTTCATTGCAGCCGTGCGACTGTACGAGGCTCTGAAGGAACAGCGCTATTTGGATGATGCGCAGGCATTGGGCTACTATATCTCCACATGGTTGTGGCATTATGATGGTATCTATCCCGAGGATGACTCGTTCACGAAGTACGGATTCCATACCTTCGGCGGCACGTCTATCTCTACCCAGCATCAGGCTTTGGATACTTTCGGTCTGCTACCCGTACCTGAAATGCGAAAATTAGCAGAGTTTACAGGCGACAAACAATGGGCGGAGAAATCAGATGCAATGTGGCGTTTCTGTTGCCAACTGATTTCCGACGGAACCCTAGTGATGAACGGTCGTAAGCGTCCTGCCGGTGGACAATGTGAGGCATTCTTCCAGAACTCATGGAAACTGTATAGCAACAAGGGGCGTTTTGATAATTGGCTGGTGGCATGGCCAAATGCCTTGCGTCTGGAGTTTTTGAGGAAAGGTAAAATCTAAAATATATGTAACATAAGATGAAAAAAAAAACAGCATTTTGGTTATACTGCTGGCCTTAATGATGCCAGTAAATGCAAAGAAATATTCACCCTACATCATTGCTACGGATTATGTGAAGGCGGATGGGAAAACGGATTGTGCAGATGCTCTCCAGAAAATGATTGACGAAAATCCGCATCGAACGCTCTATTTCCCAGATGGGGTGTATGTACTATCGCACTCATTGAAAACACCTGCGAATCCCGAACATGCAGTTCATTTGGTACTAGCAAACTTTGCTGTCTTGAAGGCAGCTGAGGAGTGGCAGAAAGGAAGTGGAGCTCTGCTTTGTCTGGGGGCATCCGAACCTTTCAATAATATTACTTTGAACGGGAGCAATTATGGATTGGAGGGCGGTATATTGGATGGTAGCGGTGTTGCGGATGGCGTTTCCATCGATTCTGGCAGAGAAACACGTATAAACCATGTGAGTATAAAGAATGTGCAGGTTGGCCTACACATAAAAAATGGTGCGAATAGTGGTTCCAGCGATGCCGACATCATAGACGTAAATATTGTGGGTAACGATGACGCACATGCCGTAGGGGTGCTGATAGAGGGCTATGACAATACTTTGACGAATATGCGCATTTCCCACGTAAACGTAGGGGTTTCATGCCAGTCAGGCGGCAACTCAATGAAAAACATCCATCCGCTTTATTCTTTTGCGAAAACACAGGATTACGAGTCGAGCGTTGGATTTATCGTTCGACAGAGTAACAATTGGTTGGATTACTGCTATTCAGATCAATTTGCGATAGGTTTTAAGTTGGGCGAACATGCCTGTTGCAATCTGACAGATTGTTTTGCTTGGTGGTATAGAGGGAAAGTGCCTTTCCAGACGGCTATTGCTTGTGAAGGAGGTCTGGATGCGTTCGTATCGGGACTTCATGTGGGATTCTCTGGAGATTGCGAGAGGGTGAGCCTGTTGTTGGGCGATGAGGGCGGCAATGGTTGCCTGGAGCATATCTATGCGCATAGACATGTCCTTTCGCCTGATGATGTAAGTTCTGTTTATAGAAGATGAAATTACGTGAGAAATGGCAAGTTACTGGACAAGAAAAGATGATGCATCCAAGGAATTGGATACGATAAAGCCATGGGATGAAATACTTGGACATGGGACTATGGCGTGGCCCCGTAGACATTATGATGTGGTGTGTGCTGCGGTGCGGCATGGGAAACGGTTTTTGGCAGTGCAAAAGGGAACTACAAAATATGACTACATTTCTTACAAGTGGGAATTTCCTGGCGGAAAAGTGGAACGGGGGGAAGAACCCGAGGCTGCCCTCAAAAGGGAAATGAGAGAAGAACTGGACATGGATGTCGTTGTGACTGCTCAATTGGCATCGGTTTCATATTCTTATCCTGATTTTGACATTAGCCTGCAAGCTTTTCTCTGTGAAACGAATTCCGAGCATTTCGTTTTAAAAGAACACGTCGACGGAAAGTGGGTATCTCGAGACGCTTTGCGAGATTTGCCTTGGTGTGATGCTGACACAGAAATACTTAATGCTTGGGACTGTTTGGATTCTACTTGGGTGGAACATAAACCGAAAATGGGATGAAAAGCAACTGGTTTTTGACTCGTATCCTGATGGTATGTGTGATACTCATATCATCCTGTGCCGGAAAGACGAAGATAGAAACGGTGCTTGTGGAGTCAGATACATTGGACATACACGAGGTGGCAACATTGGATGAGGTGTTGGATTGTGATGTGGAACCAATTTTTGCTGAATTAGAGAACAGTCTAAATGAACGTGGGCTAAAATCCTTGGATCAGTCCATAGGTGTGGTGTCGTCGCGCATAGACACACTTCTCGGATGTGGTCATCCAACGGCAGCTTTGTCCTTCGCCTTGAGGGCTAAGGCATGCTTGGAAAAGCATAAGTCAAGGTTGGATACGATTAATTCAGACGCAGTAGATAGTTTAAATGCTTTGATAGAAACATTACAAACAAAGAAATAAAAGATTATGGAAAACGAACAAAATCAAAAGGGAACGCAATTGCAGATTGAGTTGACTCCTGATGTTGCACAAGGTGTATATGCAAACTTGGCTATGGTGGCACATGGCAGTAGTGAGGTGGTGTTCGACTTCATTAAAATGCTTCCGGGAATGCCGAAAGCTTCCGTTCAGAGCCGTGTGGTGATGGCTCCGGAACATGCAAAAAGATTACTGATGGCTTTGGAGGATAACCTAAGACGTTATGAACAAACCTTCGGCCCTATTCGGGTTCCGGAAGCACAGGCGAAAGGACGTACGATAGCTCCCTTCCCCTCCAACAAAGGTGAAGCGTAAAACTCTTTCTGTAAACGGAAGACCTTATCTCTCTCTTGTTGAGCTCTTTTTAGCGTTAACCATAACATTATTTCGAAGCCAAAATGGTTTCGTCTTTCGTTGTTTTTCTGCGGAGAAAATGTCGTATCAAGACTTGGAATGAACATACCAAGACTTGGAGTAACTATTGTGTTTGGAGTTAAAAACAATAATGCCATAGTGTGAAAACATTCAGATCGGGCAAACCTGACTTATCCAGGTTGAAAACGGTCGACAAATGAAGCTGTCGAAAAGAAAAACGTGACCGCGTTTGCCTGCTATTTCCTATGTTTCGAACATGCAATCTCCAACGACACTTATTTGCCAATCGTTGAACCTGAAATCAAATGGCTTGCATAAATAGATGCTTTTTTCACCTCTTGCTATGTTAAAAAAGCTTAAATCTAATATAAAATAGGACGCTAGACGATTTTATTGCTAGTAACTATGTCCCTATTTCCAAAATTATTTGTACCTTTGCACCCCGAATAGGCATATAGTGCCCGTTCGTGAATTGGTTTTAGAAATATACATAATATATAATATATAAAAACAAAAACAAAATGCCTACAATTCAACAATTGGTAAGAAAAGGCCGTGCTGTGTTGGCAGACAAAAGCAAAAGCCCCGCGTTGGACTCATGTCCACAGCGACGTGGCGTTTGTGTACGTGTCTATACCACAACACCTAAAAAGCCTAACTCGGCGATGAGAAAGGTCGCCCGTGTGCGTTTGACCAACTCTAAGGAGGTCAACAGTTACATCCCTGGAGAGGGACACAACTTGCAGGAACACAGCATTGTGCTGGTTCGTGGCGGTCGTGTTAAAGACCTCCCTGGTGTACGTTATCACATCGTTCGCGGTACATTGGATACCGCTGGTGTAGCTAATAGAACACAGCGTCGTAGCAAATACGGTGCAAAACGTCCTAAGGCTGCTAAGAAGTAATTCATTATCTAATCGTTTTGGCTTGTAAAAATTTGGTTGAGTAAATTCCACAGTGGAGGAGTTGAAGAACGCGAAAATGCAGCCCTTAACACAAAACAAACAAAACAATGCGTAAAGCAAAACCAAAAAAACGTATTATCCTTCCAGATCCCGTATATGGTGACGTGAAGGTTTCCAAGTTCGTAAACCATCTGATGTATGATGGGAAGAAGAGCATTTCGTATGAGATTTTCTACAATGCTTTGTCTATCGTAGAGAGCAAGATGGCAAGTGAAGAAAAGAACAGCCTCCAAATTTGGAAGGAAGCGCTGGACAAAATCACTCCACAAGTTGAGGTGAAGAGCCGCCGTATTGGTGGTGCTACTTTCCAGGTTCCTACTGAAATTCGTCCTGATCGTAAGGAGAGCGTTTCTATGAAGAACATGATTCAGTATGCCCGTAAACGTGGTGGTAAGACCATGGCTGATAAGTTGGCGGCTGAAATTATGGATGCTTATAACGAACAGGGTGGCGCTTTCAAGCGTAAGGAAGACATGCATCGCATGGCCGAGGCTAACCGTGCATTTGCACACTTCAGATTCTAAATAAGACCAAGTAAGTTTTAAAATGGCAAATCAAGATTTACATTTGACCCGCAATATCGGCATTATGGCTCACATCGATGCCGGTAAGACAACCACTTCTGAGCGTATCCTATTTTACACCGGGAAAACTCATAAACTGGGTGAAGTCCACGAAGGCGCTGCTACTATGGACTGGATGGCTCAGGAACAGGAGCGTGGTATTACTATTACATCTGCCGCAACAACTGCTTACTGGACTTGGAATGGCAAGAAGTACAAGTTTAACCTGATTGATACTCCGGGACACGTAGATTTCACTGCTGAGGTGGAACGCTCATTGCGCGTTTTGGACGGCGCCGTGGCAGCTTACTGTGCTGTGGGTGGCGTTGAACCTCAGTCTGAAACCGTTTGGCGTCAGGCTGATAAGTACAATGTTCCTAGAATGGGATACGTTAACAAAATGGACCGTTCTGGTGCCAATTTCTTCGAGGTCGTAAGACAAATGAAGGAGGTCCTGGGTGCCACACCGGCAGTTATAGCTATTCCTATAGGTGCAGAAGAGAATTTTAAGGGTATCGTTGACTTGATAGACATGAAAGCTATCCTGTGGCACGATGAAACGATGGGCGCAGAATACGATGTGGAGGAAATCGCTGACGACATGAAGGCTGAATGTGAGGAATGGCATATGAAACTTTTGGAGCAG
The DNA here is from genome assembly GCA_045617645.1 of Bacteroidaceae bacterium. Lineage (GTDB taxonomy): Bacteria > Bacteroidota > Bacteroidia > Bacteroidales > Bacteroidaceae > Physcousia. The sequence goes on from JAZLIY010000140.1 coordinate 8,082, forward strand.
GCCGCCGAACAGGATGAGTCTTTGATGGAAAAGTTCTTCGAGGATCCCGTAAGTATCACCAAGGACGAACTTGTGGCAGCCATCCGTAAGGGTACTCTCTCGTTGGACTTGGTGCCTATGACATGTGGCTCATCTTTCAAGAACAAGGGTGTGCAGAAACTTTTGGACTACGTCTGCATGTTCCTGCCCTCACCATTGGATACACCCGCTATCGTAGGAACAAATCCTGATACAGGCGAAGAAGAAGACCGCAAGCCTTCTGAGGAGGAAAAGACATCTGCTTTGGCGTTCAAGATTGCAACAGATCCGTATGTCGGCCGCCTGACTTTCTTCCGCGTATATTCAGGTAAGGTAGAGGCCGGTTCTTATATTTTTAACGTTCGTTCTGGCAAGAAGGAACGTGTGAGCCGTTTGTTCCAAATGCATTCTAACCACCAGAATCCTGTAGAGGTTATTGGTGCTGGTGACATTGGTGCAGGTGTCGGCTTCAAGGATATTCGTACGGGTGATACCCTTTCTGATGAGGATGCTCCAATCGTTCTCGAATCCATGGATTTCCCCGATCCTGTAATCGGTATTGCTGTTGAGCCCAAGACTCAGAAGGACCTCGATAAGTTGTCTAATGGCTTGGCCAAGTTGGCAGAAGAAGATCCAACCTTCACCGTGAAAACCGACGAACAAAGTGGTCAGACCGTAATCTCCGGAATGGGTGAGCTTCATTTGGATATCATCATCGACCGTCTGCGTCGTGAATTCAAGGTAGAATGTAACCAGGGTAAGCCTCAGGTTAACTACAAGGAGGCCATCACGAAGACCGTGAACCTGCGTGAGGTTTACAAGAAGCAGTCTGGTGGTCGTGGTAAGTTCGCCGATATTATTGTGAATGTCGGTCCTGTGGACGAGGATTATAAAGAGGGCGGTTTGCAGTTCTCTAATTTGGTTACTGGTGGTAACATTCCCAAGGAGTTCATTCCTTCTGTACAAAAGGGATTCGAAAATGCGATGAAGAATGGCGTACTTGGTGGCTTCCCCATGGATAGTTTGAAGGTTGAACTTCTAGATGGTAGTTTCCACCCCGTAGACTCAGATCAGTTGTCGTTTGAAATCTGTGCTTTGCAGGCTTACAAGAATGCATGTGCTCAGGCTAAGCCCGTTTTGATGGAACCCATCATGAAACTGGAAGTCGTAACTCCAGAGGAAAGTATGGGTGATGTAATTGGTGACTTGAACAAACGTCGTGGACAAGTGGAAGGTATGGATACAACCCGTACAGGTGCACGCCTAATTAAGGCTATGGTTCCTCTGGGCGAAATGTTCGGTTATGTTACTGCATTGCGTACCATCACTTCCGGTCGCGCAACAAGTTCTATGATTTATGATCATCATGCTCCTGTTAGCACAGGTATTGCAAAGGCTGTGTTAGAGGAAATGCATGGACGAGTAGATTTAGTATAAAACAGGATTGAAGGTGCCGATTAGCGAATGACTCTTAATCGGCATACCTTCTTTCCCTTAACATTATTAATAATAATAGTAAAACAATGAGTCAGAAAATCAGAATCAAGCTGAAGTCCTATGACCATAGTCTGGTGGATAAATCAGCAGAGAAAATCGTGAAGACGGTGAAGGTGACTGGCGCTATCGTAAGCGGTCCTATTCCATTGCCTACACGTAAGAGAATCTTTACCGTTAACCGCTCAACTTTCGTAAACAAGAAGAGCCGTGAACAGTTTGAGCTGTCTTCCTACAAGCGTCTTATTGACATTTATAGTTCTACAGAGAAGACGGTAGACGCCCTCATGAAACTGGAATTACCCAGTGGCGTAGAGGTAGAAATCAAGGTGTAGCACACACACTATTTCGTGAAAACATTACATTTATCATTTAAGTATAACAGAAATGCCAGGATTATTAGGAAAGAAAATCGGAATGACATCCGTATTCAGTGCCGAGGGTAAGAATGTACCATGCACTGTTATCGAAGTAGGTCCTTGTGTTGTTACTCAGGTGAAGAGTGTGGAGAAGGATGGTTATGCAGCCATTCAGCTCGGTTTCCAGGAGGCTAAGGAAAAGAATACCACAAAGCCTATGCTGGGACACTTCAAAAAAGCCAGGGTAACACCCATGAGACACTTGGCCGAGTTCACAGGTTTTGAACAGGAACTGAATTTAGGGGACACCTTGACAGTTGAGCTGTTCGCAGACAGCACTTTCGTGGATGTTGTCGGTACTTCCAAGGGACATGGTTTCCAGGGAGTCGTTAAGCGTCATGGATTCGGTGGCGTAGGCCAAATCACACATGGTCAGGATGACCGCCAGCGTAAGCCCGGTTCTATCGGTGCATGTTCTTATCCCGCTAAGGTATTCAAAGGAATGCGCATGGGCGGACAAATGGGTAGCGAGCGTGTGACAACACACAACTTGCAAGTATTAAAGGTAATCCCAGAACACAACCTGCTTTTGATTAAGGGTAGTATTCCAGGTTACAAAGGTTCAATCGTTAGTATTATCAAGTGATGGAAGTTAGTGTATTGAATATAAAGGGTCAGGATACCGGACGCAAGGTAACCTTGAACGATGCCATTTACGCTATTGAGCCCAATGATCATGCAATTTATCTAGACGTAAAACTGCTGTTGGCTAATCAGCGTCAAGGTACTGCTAAATCCAAGGAAAGAAGCGAAATAAGTGGTTCTACTCGAAAGCTGGGTCGCCAAAAAGGTGGTGGCGGTGCTCGTCGTGGTGATATTAATTCACCAGTACTTGTTGGTGGTGGCCGCGTATTCGGTCCTAAGCCACGCGATTATGGTTTCAAACTGAATAAAAAAGTACGTCAGTTGGCACGTAAATCTGCATTGGCATACAAAGTTCAGGAAAATGCAATTTTGGTTGTTGAAAACTTCACATTTGAGGCTCCAAAGACCAAATCTGTGCTTGAAATCATAAATAATCTTAAAGTTTCTGATAAAAAGGTGCTTTTTGTTTTGCCAGGTGCAGATAAAGTAGTATATTTGTCAGCTCGTAACTTGGAGCGTGTCAATGTTATGCCCGCTGCTGCGCTGAACACATACAAAGTGCTCAATGCAGATGTTGTGGTTATGGCAGAAGGCGCGCTGAGTGTAATTGACGAGAACTTAAATAAATAAGGAAGCAGAACGAATATGGGATACATTATTAAACCTCTGGTCACTGAGAAGATGACCGGTATCACAGAGAAGCAGAATAAGTTCGGCTTTATCGTGCGTCCTAATGCCAATAAGATTGAAATCAAGAAAGAGGTTGAAGCTCTTTACAATGTCACTGTCGTAGCAGTTAATACCTGCAAATATGCTGGTAAAAATAAAAGCCGCTACACAAAGGCTGGCTTGATTAAAGGTCGCACAAACGCTTTCAAAAAGGCTATTGTAACCTTGAAGGAAGGTGATGTAATTGATTTCTATAGCAATATTTGATAGAAGATGGCAGTACGTAAATTTAAACCCACAACACCGGGTCAAAGACACAAAATTATAGGTACCTTCGAGGAAATTACTGCATCGGTACCTGAGAAGTCTCTCGTTTGCGGAAAGCGTTCTACTGGTGGACGTAACAATGTCGGTAAGATGACGATGCGTTACATTGGTGGCGGTCATAAAAGAAAATTCCGTTTCATCGATTTTAGAAGAGAGAAAGATGGTGTTCCAGCAGTTGTAAAGACAATCGAATATGATCCGAATCGTTCGGCTCGTATTGCTTTGTTGTTTTATGCTGATGGTGAGAAACGTTATATTATTGCGCCTAACGGTTTGCAGGTGGGTGCCACTGTGATGAGTGGTGCCGAAGCAGCTCCCGAAGTAGGTAATGCTCTGCCTTTGCAGAACATTCCTGTCGGTACTGTGATCCACAACATTGAGTTGCGTCCTGGTCAGGGAGCATTGCTCGTCCGTTCAGCCGGTAATTTCGCTCAGTTAACTTCACGTGAAGGACGTTATTGCGTTATTAAGTTGCCTTCTGGCGAAACACGTCAGATTCTCAGTGCATGTAAGGCTACTATTGGTAGCGTTGGCAACTCTGATCATGCTTTGGAAAGTTCTGGTAAGGCAGGACGTTCTCGCTGGTTGGGTCGTCGTCCTCACAACCGTGGTGTTGTTATGAACCCCCACGATCATCCTATGGGTGGTGGTGAAGGACGTCAGTCTGGTGGTCATCCACGTTCACGTAAGGGCTTGTACGCTAAGGGATTGAAGACTCGCTCACCGAAGAAACAGTCCAACAAGTATATTATCGAAAGATGTAATAAGTAATAAAGTTAACTAGAGTAAATTATGAGTCGTTCATTAAAGAAAGGTCCGTATATCGAAGTTTCACTCGAGAAGAAGATTCTGGCTATGAATGAAAGCGGTAAGAAAAATGTCGTTAAGACATGGTCTCGCGCTTCTATGATTTCACCGGATTTTGTCGGTCATACGGTTGCTGTTCATAACGGAAATAAATTTATTCCTGTTTACGTTACTGAGAACATGGTTGGACATAAACTGGGTGAGTTCGCTCCTACTCGTAAGTTCGGTGGCCATGCCGGTAACAAGAAAAAATAAGCAGGCAATTAGTCAAAAAATTAGAGTAATAATATAATGGGAAAAAGAAAAAAATTAGCTGCTGACGCTAGGAAAGCAGCCCTTAAGACCCAGTATTTTGCTAAGTTGCAGAATGTGCCTTCTTCTCCCCGCAAGATGAGATATGTGGTTGATTTGGTTCGCGGTATGGAAGTTAATAGGGCACTCGCTACTTTGAAGTTCTGCGCTAAGGCAGCTTCTGCAGATGTTGAAAAACTTCTGCGTTCAGCTATCGCCAACTGGGAACAGAAAAATGAGCGTAAGGCAGAAGACGGTGAACTCTTCATTTCAAAGATATTCGTTGATGAGGGTGCAACGTTGAAACGTATGAGACCAGCTCCTCAGGGCCGTGGTTATAGAATCCGTAAGCGTTCTAACCACGTTACTTTGTTCGTCGACACTAAGAAAGATTAAGATTAAGAAGTATGGGACAGAAAGTTAATCCTATAAGCAACCGTTTAGGTATTGTACGCGGTTGGGATTCTAATTGGTTCGGAGGTAATAACTTCGGTGATTCTATCCTTGAGGATAGTAAAATCCGTAAGTATCTCAATGCACGTCTTGGCGATGCGAGTCTTTCTCGTATTGTTATTGAGCGTACTTTGAAGATGATTACCATCACTGTTTGTACAGCCCGTCCTGGTCTTATCATTGGTAAGGGTGGCGAAAAGGTTGACAACCTGAAAGAAGAATTGAAGAAGTTGACGGAAAAAGATATTCAGATTAATATCTTTGAAGTTAAGAAGCCCGAATTGGATGCCGTTATCGTTGCCAATAACATTGCACGTCAGGTAGAAGGTAAAATCTCATATCGTCGTGCGATAAAGATGGCTGTTGCTAACACTATGCGTGCTGGTGCCGAAGGTATCAAGGTTCACATTGCAGGTCGTTTGAACGGTGCTGAGATGGCTCGTTCAGAAATGTTTAAGGAAGGTCGTACCCCCTTACATACACTGCGTGCCGATATAGATTTTTGCCAGTCGGAAGCTTTGACCAAAGTTGGTATTCTTGGAATTAAGGTTTGGATTTGCCGTGGAGAAGTTTATGGCAAGAAGGATCTGGCACCAAACTTTGCACAACAGAAGGATTCTGGTAGAAATTTCAACGGAAATGGCGGTAAGAACTTCCGTCGTAAGAAGAACAACAATCGCTAAAATTCAGAATTATCATGTTACAACCAAAAAGAACAAAATATAGAAGACCGCAAAAGGGTCGTTGCAAAGGCAACGCTATGCGTGGCAACCAGTTGGCTTTCGGTTCATTTGGCATCAAATCGCTTGATACCCATTGGATTACAGCACGACAGATTGAGGCTGCCCGTGTTGCCATGACACGTTATATGCAGCGTGAGGGTCAGAGTTGGATTCGTATCTTCCCTGATAAACCTGTCACGAAGAAGCCTGCAGATGTACGTATGGGTAAGGGTAAGGGTGATCCAGTAGGTTACGTATTCCCCATAACCCCCGGACGTATTATTTTTGAAATTGAAGGCGTGTCCTATGAGATTGCGAAGGAAGCTCTGAGACTTGCTGCTCAGAAGTTGCCTGTAACGACGAAGTTTATTGTTAGAAGAGATTACGATAAAAACGCATAATTATGAAGATAGCTGAAATTAAGGAGATGGCTGCTGCTGATCTGGCAGAGCGTATTCAAACTGAAAAGGCAAACTATACTCAGATGTTGCTGAATCATGCCGTTTCTCCAATAGAGAACAACTCTCAGATTAAGGCTGCGCGTCGTAATATCGCTCGCCTTATGACAGTGCTCCGTCAGAAAGAACTTAACAAATAATAATGGGCTTAAGACATGGAAGCAAGAAATTTAAGAAAGACAAGAACGGGTGTCGTTGTCAGCGATAAGATGGATAAGACCATTGTCGTAGCTGCTAAGTTCAAAGAAAAGCACCCTATTTATGGTAAGTTCGTTGCTAAGACGAAAAAGTACCATGCTCATGACGAGAAAAATGATTGCCACAAGGGTGATACTGTACTCATTATGGAAACACGTCCTCTGAGCAAGACTAAGAGATGGAGAGTAGTAGAAATCGTAGAAAGAGCTAAGTAATTATGATACAAGCAGAATCTAGATTAGTTGTTGCAGATAATAGTGGCGCAAAGGAGTGCTTGTGCATTCGTGTACTTGGCGGTACTCGCCGTCGCTATGCGTCTGTAGGTGATGTGATTGTTGTCTCTGTGAAGAGTGTAATCCCATCAAGTGATATTAAGAAGGGTACAGTATCTAAGGCGCTGATTGTACGTACAAAAAAGGAGGTTCGTCGTGCAGACGGATCGTATATCCGTTTTGATGATAATGCCTGCGTGCTTTTGAATAATGCAGGTGAGTTGCGTGGTAGCCGTATCTTCGGTCCCGTTGCTCGTGAGTTGCGTACGGTTAACATGAAGGTCGTTTCACTGGCACCTGAGGTTCTTTAATCAAAATAAAGATTTTAAGTAATGAGTAAGTTACACATTAAGAAAGGCGATACAGTTTACGTAAACTCAGGTAACGACAAGGGCCAGAGTGGTAAAGTGTTGAAAGTGCTTGTAAAAGAGCATCGCGCCATTGTCGAGGGTGTGAATATGGTTTCTAAAAGCCAAAAGCCCAGTGCTAAGAACCCTCAGGGAGGCATTGTTAAGCAGGAAGCTCCCATTCAAGTTTCAAAGCTGAATCCCATTGTGGACGGAAAGGTTGTCCGCTCTAATGGTAAAGCAATGAAGGTAACTGTTAAATAATAGGAGATCTAATCAATGGCAAATACTGCAAGCCTTAAGAAAGAATATGCAGAGCGCATCGCTCCTGCATTGATGAAGCAATTCAACTATTCTTCTTCCATGCAGATTCCTGTTCTGAAGAAGATTGTCATAAATCAAGGTCTGGGTATGGCTACTGCCGATAAGAAGATTATCGAAGTTGCCATAAACGAAATTTCTGCAATCACCGGTCAGAAAGCTGTGGCTACTGTTTCTAAGAAAGACGTTGCCAACTTCAAACTTCGTAAGAAGATGCCTATCGGTGTAATGGTGACCTTGCGTCGTGAAAGAATGTATGAATTCCTGGAGAAGTTGGTTCGTGTGGCTTTGCCACGTATCCGTGACTTCAAGGGGATAGAAAGCAAACTTGATGGTCGTGGTAACTACACGTTAGGTATTCAGGAGCAGATAATTTTCCCTGAAATCAATATCGATACCATAGATCGCCTGCTGGGTATGAATATAACTTTCGTTACTACAGCTAAGACCGATGAGGAGGGTTTTGCTCTACTCAAAGGCTTTGGTCTTCCTTTTAAGAACGCAAAAAACGATTAAATAAGTATGGCAAAAGAATCCATGAAGGCGCGCGAGGTGAAAAGAGCTAAACTCGTGGCCAAGTATGCTGAAAAACGCGCAGCATTGAAGAAAATCGTTAATTCCGGTGATCCGGTAGAGGCTTACGAGGCTGCTCAGAAACTTCAGTCTATTCCTCGCAATGCGAATCCTATTCGTCTGCACAATCGTTGCAAGATAACAGGACGTCCGAAGGGATATATGCGTTTGTTCGGCCTTTCTCGTATTCAGTTCCGCGAAATGGCATCAAGCGGTTTGATACCCGGAGTAAAGAAAGCAAGCTGGTAATTTTTTTTAATATTGTCGGGAGAGTCCCGATTAATTAAATTTTTTTATATGACAGATCCAATAGCAGATTATTTGACAAGATTACGCAATGCGATTCTGGCTAAGCATAGAATCGTAGATGTGCCTGCGTCAAATTTGAAGAAAGAGATCACAAAGATTCTCTTTGAGAAAGGTTACATCTTGAACTACAAGTTCGTTGAAGATGGACCTCAGGGTACAATTAAGATTGCGCTCAAGTATGACACGAACAACAAGTCGAACGCAATCAAGAAGTTGATTAGGATATCCACTCCGGGTATGCGTAAATACACCGGTTACAAGGATATGCCGAGAGTTATTAATGGATTGGGTATAGCAATTCTATCCACATCCAAGGGTGTAATGACAAACAAAGAGGCTGCCGACTTGAAAATAGGTGGAGAGGTTCTTTGTTACGTATATTAATGGAGGATTTAAGGTATGTCTAGAATAGGTAAATTACCCATACAAATTCCTGCTGGTGTAACAATAAGTGTCAGTGATGGAAATGTGGTTACCGTAAAAGGTAAAAAAGGTGAGATGACCCAGGCTGTTGATCCTTCAATTAAGGTCAATATTATAGATGGTGTGGTTACATTTGAGATAGATGAGGCTACTGATTCTGTTGAACCAAAGCAGAAACAGGCTTTTCATGGTCTATATCGCTCTTTGATTAACAACATGGTAGTTGGTGTTTCTCAGGGTTATACAAAGCAGTTGGAATTGGTCGGTGTTGGTTACCGCGTATCCAATCAAGGTAATCTGCTTGATTTCGCTCTTGGATATACGCATCCTATCCTGATGATGTTGCCTCCTGAGATGAAAGTTGAGACTAAATCAGAAAGAAATCAGAATCCTCTGATTATTCTTGAATCTTGTGATAAGCAACTGCTGGGTCAGGTTTGTGCCAAGATACGTTCTTTCCGTAAGCCAGAACCATACAAGGGTAAAGGTATTTTGTTCGTTGGTGAACAGATTCGTAGAAAGTCTGGTAAGTCAGCTGGTGCTAAGTAAGTTTAAAACAGTAAGATTATGACAACAAAATTAGAAAGACGTATAAAAATTAAGTTTAGAGTACGTAATAAGATCTCTGGAACTGCAGAGCGTCCTCGTATGACTGTTTTTAGAAGCAACAAGCAGATTTATGTACAAATCGTTAATGATTTGACCGCTTCTACGTTGGTTTCCGCTTCGTCTCTTGGTATGGAAGTTTGTCCCAAAAAAGAGCAAGCTGCTAAAGTTGGTGAGTTAATCGCAAAGAAAGCGCTTGAAGCTGGTATCACATGTGTAGTGTTTGACCGTAATGGTTATCTGTACCATGGTCGTGTAAAGGAAGTTGCTGATGCAGCCCGTAATGGTGGACTTAAATTCTAATAGATTATGGCAATTAATAAGATTAAGATAAATAGCGAAATCGAGCTGAAAGACAGATTGGTTGCTATCAATCGTGTCACCAAGGTGACAAAGGGTGGTCGTACCTTTACGTTTTCTGCCATCGTCGTTGTTGGTAATGAAAATGGTATCATTGGTTGGGGCCTGGGAAAAGCTGGCGAAGTAACGGCTGCAATTGCCAAAGGTGTTGAAGCAGCAAAGAAAAACTTGGTACAGGTTCCTGTTTTGAACGGGACAGTTCCTCATGAGGCTACTGCTCATTTCGGTGGTGCTAATGTATTGATTATGCCGGCTTCTACTGGTACTGGTGTTGTTGCCGGTGGTGCTATGCGTGCAGTGTTAGATAGTGTGGGTATCAAGGATTGCTTGGCAAAGTCCAAGGGTTCTTCTAACCCACATAATCTGGTTAAGGCTACTATTGCAGCATTGTGTGATATGCGTGATGCAAAGACTGTAGCTGAAAACCGCGGTATTAGTGTTGAAAAAGTATTTAGAGGATAGGAGGTTTATTCATGGCAACTATAAAAATTAAACAAATAAGAAGTAAAATTCATGCTCCTCGTAACCAAAAGGCTTCTTTGCAAACTTTGGGTCTGAGAAAATTGAATCAGGTTGTCGAGGTTGAAGATAATCCTACAAACCGTGGTTTAATAAATGTTGTTCATCACTTGGTACAGGTGATTGACTAAGTATCTATTTAAATTCGTAAATTTGATTGACGTTATGAAATTAAATAATTTGAAACCTGCATGTGGATCAACACATAGTCGCAGAAGACTTGGCCGTGGACCTGGTTCTGGTTTGGGTGGTACTTCTACCCGTGGTCATAAGGGAGCTAAGGCTCGTTCCGGTTATAAGAGAAAGATTGGTTTCGAAGGAGGTCAGATGCCTTTGCAGCGTCGTTTGCCTAAATTCGGCTTCAAGAATATCAATCGCATTGAATACAAGCCTCTAAACTTGTCATCCATTCAGGCCTTGGCTGAAAAGACGGGCTTGGAGAAACTTGGCATCGAAAATTTCATTGAGGCAGGATTTATTAAGGCTGGAGAACTTGTAAAAGTTTTAGGTAACGGAAAACTTACTCAGAAGGTTGATGTCGTTGCAAATGCTTTCTCTAAATCTGCTGAGGCTGCAATTCAATCATTAGGTGGCACCGCAACTAAATTGTAAATTGAATGAAAAAGTTTATTGAAACCCTAAAGAACATATGGCGTGTTGAGGATCTGCGTACGCGAATCCTCATCACACTAGGTTTTGCCGCGATTTACCGTTTCGGTTCTTTCATTGTCCTTCCTGGTATTAATCCTGAGGCTTTGACAGCTCTTCGCGATCAGACAAACACAGGACTTATGTCCTTGTTGAATATGTTCTCCGGTGGTGCATTTTCCAACGCATCAATTTTTGCGTTAGGTATCATGCCCTACATTTCGGCTTCAATTGTCATTCAGTTGTTTGCATTCGTTGTTCCTTATTTCCAGAAATTACAACGTGAGGGTGAAAGTGGACGACGCAAGATGAATCAGTATACTCGTTATCTGACCATCTTTATCTTGTTGTTCCAGGCTCCAGCATATCTTGTCAATCTGCGTATGCAGGCTGCTGGTTCTTTGAGCCCGACTCTCGATTGGACTATGTTTATGTTCTCCAGTACCATCATTTTGGCTGCTGGAAGCATGTTCATCCTCTGGATAGGAGAACGTATTACAGACAAGGGAATTGGCAATGGCGTGTCACTTATCATCATGCTGGGTATCATTGCTCGTTTGCCTCAGGCTTTCGGTCAGGAAGTAGTCTCTCGCTTGAATAACCTTACTGGAGGTGGTATGGTGATGTTCCTTCTGGAGATACTTTTGCTTTTCGTCGTAATTCTGGCTGCTATTTTGCTTGTTCAGGGTACTAGGAAAATTCCAGTACAATATGCAAAGCGCATGTACGGCAATCAGCAAGTTGGTGGTGTTCGTCAGTATATTCCTTTAAAGGTTTTTGCTGCCAACGTAATGCCTATTATTTTTGCTCAAGCAATTATGTTTATTCCTATCACTCTGCTCGGACTTTTGTCCGATGGACAAGCAGCATCGCCTGCTTTGATGGCTTTGTCAGACCATACAAGTTTGGCATATAATATCATTTTTGCTTTATTGATAATCGCGTTTACGTATTTCTATACGGCAATTACCTTGAATCCTACGCAAATGGCAGAGGACATGAAGCGTAATAATGGATTCATTCCAGGGGTACGTCCTGGAAAGGATACAGCTGAGTTTATAGATCAGATTATGTCTCATATTACTTTACCCGGCTCTTTGTTTTTGGCTCTCATTGCTTGTATGCCTGCTTTTGCTGGTCTTTTGCATGTGCAGCCTGAATTTGCTCAGTTCTTTGGTGGCACCTCCTTGTTGATCTTGGTTGGTGTTGTCTTGGATACTTTGCAGCAAATAGAGAGTCATTTGTTGATGAGGCATTATGATGGTTTGTTGAGTTCTGGCCGTATACACGGCCGTTCTGGAATCTCTGCTCATTAAGGTATTATCCTGAAGATGATATTTCTTAAGACAGAGGATGAAATTGATTTAATGCGTGCTGCCAATCAGTTGGTAAGTGCTACTTTGGCTGAAGTCGGTAAGAATGTTAAGCCAGGGGTCACCACCAAACTGTTGGACAAGATCGCAAAAGAATATATTTGCGATCATGGCGGAGTACCTACATTCCTGGGATTTCCAAATCCCTATGGAGAGCCATTTCCGGCAGCTATCTGTGCTTCGGTAAACGATCAGGTAGTTCATGGTATTCCGAGCGATGAACCTTTAGTGGAAGGTGATATCGTTTCTGTTGATTGTGGAGTGCTTTTAAATGGTTATAATGGCGACTCGTGTTATACGTTTTGTGTTGGTGAAGTCGCAGAGGACGTAAAGTCCTTGTTGCGCGCAACAAAACAATCGTTATATATGGGCATGCAATCCGTTGCCCCTGGTAAGCGTATTGGTGATATAGGGTATACTATTCAGTCTTATTGTGAATCGTTGGGCTATAGTGTTGTACGTGAGTTTGTCGGTCATGGAATCGGACGCGAAATGCACGAAGATCCTCAGGTTCCCAATTATGGACGACGCGGAAATGGTCCAATGATAAAGAATGGTCTTTGTATAGCCATTGAACCGATGATTAATATGGGATGTAAGGACGTGTATATGATGCCAGACAAATGGACGATACGTACACGGGATGGAAAACCGTCTGCCCATTATGAACATACAATTGCAATTCACAAAGGTGAAGTTGAGATTTTGTCTTCGTTTGAGGAAATAGAGAAACTAGAAAATTTATAAAATAGAACATGTCAAAACAGGCTGTTATAGAACAAGATGGCGTTATCGTCGAGTCATTGTCAAATGCAATGTTTCGTGTTGAACTAGAGATTGGTCAGAAAATTATTTGTAATATCTCTGGTAAGATGCGTATGCATTACATAAAAATTCTACCAGGTGACAAGGTAAAGGTAGAAATGAGTCCTTATGATTTGACGAAAGGACGCATTGTATTTAGATATAAATAAAAACATCAATATGAAAACAAGAGCTTCTTTAAAGAAACGTACTCCAGAGTGCAAGATCGTTCGTCGTAAAGGACGTCTGTATGTTATTAATAAGAAAAACCCTAAGTATAAGATGCGTCAGGGTTAGTTCATTATTGCAAAAGTAATTAAGTTAGTATATGGCAATTAGAATTGTTGGTGTAGATTTACCTCAGAATAAGAGAGGTGAAATCGCTTTGACCTACATTTTTGGTATAGGTCGTAGTAGCTCAAACAAGATTTTGGAGAAAGCCGGCGTTGACAAGGACAAGAAGGTTTGTGATTGGACAGACGACGATGCTGCAAAGATTCGTGAGGTTATCGGTGCCGAATACAAGGTAGAAGGTGATCTGCGTAGTGAAGTATCTCTGAATATCAAGCGACTGATGGATATTGGTTGCTATCGAGGAGTTCGTCATCGTAACGGTCTTCCTGTTCGTGGACAGAGTACCAAGAACAACGCTCGTACTCGTAAGGGTAAGAAAAAGACTGTTGCAAACAAGAAAAAGGCTACTAAATAATAAATAATATGGCAAAGAAAACAGTTGCTGCAAAGAAGAGAGTCGTGAAGGTTGACGCATTGGGTCAGCTCCATGTTCACAGTTCTTTCAATAATATCATCGTGTCTTTGGCCAACAGCGAGGGTCAAGTTATTTCATGGTCTTCTGCTGGTAAGATGGGTTTCCGTGGTTCAAAGAAAAATACTCCCTATGCTGCTCAGATGGCAGCTCAGGATTGTGCAAAAGTTGCTTATGATCTGGGTCTCCGTAAGGTGAAAGCATACGTTAAGGGTCCCGGTAATGGTCGTGAGTCTGCTATTCGTTCGGTTCATGGTGCTGGTATTGAGGTTGTAGAAATCATCGATGTCACCCCACTGCCTCACAATGGCTGTCGTCCTCCCAAGAGAAGAAGAGTATAAATTCCTTTATTTGGACCTATTAAATTAAAGATTAAATTATGGCTAGATATACTGGACCTAAATCAAGAATCGACCGTCGTTTCGGTGAGACTGTTCTGGGATCTGAGAAAGTTCTTTCAAGAAGAAATTTTGCTCCCGGTCAGCATGGTAATAACCGTAGAAGAAAGACTTCAGAATACGGAGTCATGCTTGCTGAGAAGCAGAAAGCAAAGTATACATATGGTTTGCTCGAGAAGCAATTCCGTAATATGTTCGATAAGGCTTCTCGCCAGAGCGGTATTACCGGTGAAATCCTGCTTCAGAACCTTGAGAGCCGTTTGGATAATGTCGTCTATCGTTTGGGCATAGCTCCTTCTCGTCGTGCAGCTCGTCAGTTGGTAAATCACAAGCATGTTGTGGTAGACGGAAAGGTTGTTGGCATTCCCTCCTATAGTGTAAAACCTGGACAGATTGTTGGCGTTCGTGAACGTTCCAAGAGTCTTGAAGTGATTACTGACGCCTTGGCCGGTTTCAACCACAGTAAGTACCCTTGGCTGGAATGGGACGAAAGCCAGAAGGCTGGCAAATTATTGCATAAGCCGGAGCGTGCAGATATTCCCGAGACTATCAAGGAGCAATTGATCGTTGAGTTGTACTCTAAATAATAATTAAGGATGGCGATATTAGCATTTCAAAAACCCGATAAAGTTTTAATGTTGGAGGCGGACGATAAATTCGGCAGATTCGAGTTTCGTCCTCTGGAAGGAGGCTTTGGTACCACCATTGGTAATGCTTTGCGCCGCATCTTGCTTTCATCATTGGACGGATTCGCAATCAACACCGTGTCAATCTCCGGTGTTGAACATGAGTTCTCCACCGTTCCTGGTGTAAAGGAGGATGTTACCAACATTATCTTGAACCTGAAGCAAATTCGGCTCAAGCAGATAGTAGAAGAATTCGAGACTGAGAAAGTTAGTGTCACTGTGCAGAATACCTCTGTGTTCCGTGCCGGTGATTTTAATAAGTACCTGACTGGATTTGAAGTGTTAAACCCTGAATTAGTTATTTGCAATCTTGATCCAAAGGCTACGATGCAGATAGAGATAGGCATCAACAAGGGACGTGGTTATGTTCC
>JAZLIY010000141.1:0-23468 GCA_045617645.1 Bacteroidaceae bacterium
AAAGTCATCCAAATTGTCTGATTACGACTCAATAGACGGATTTTCCCCCTTCAGACGTGTAGATATACATGAATATAGCCGGCTGTCCGGCAAATCAACGAATCAATTTTTAGGTATGAGAGTTTAGCGGACAACAATAAAAAACAAAATGTCCTTTGGATACAAAATGCCTCACATACGTGAGGAAAAAAATGATTTGGATGGGATGATGCCACAGGCATCAGACAATGGTAGGCAGCCATTTTTATGGCTGGGTAATAAGGGCAGACAAATACACCATGCCGTCAGGTATGGGACAGCAAACGGGGAATATCGCATACCTACGGCATGCAGACCTCTCCAACATCCTGCCTACCAGCCATAAGAATGGCTGGCTACCAATATCCCATCGCTATGCGATGATTACCTGATACGCCACCAGCGTTGACTACTTATTTCGGGGTGGCCTGCATCTGGATGGTGACTTCTTCTCCTGTGTAATGCACAAGGGTGTCCCCGGACTCGTTGTCGAGGCCACAGCCTGCACCCGGCCGTACAAGTACGGGGCGGAAGTTCCTTTCGGTCAGCATCCCGTGGAAATGGCCTTCGCGCTTTCCGATTGTCAGGGTGTGACTGGAGTCATCCCAATGGAGATGGATCTTGGTGAACTCACCTTGCTCGTAACCATAGCCGTCTCCCGCATCTTCGTAAAGGGTGAAATCGGCATCTGCGCCCGGGTATATCCTGAGCTGCAGGTTGTCCCAGGGCTTTTCTGCCGCGTATTGGACATCCGGCCCCATGGGCAGGATGCTGCCTCCGCGGACGAAGAGGGGCATGTCATCGAGGGCATATTCCCGGGTGAATGATGTGGCTCCGTCCGTACGGTCTCCATTCCAGAAGTCATACCATACTCCCTGTGGCAGATAGACCTGACGGGAAGATTCGAGGGATGCTACAGGGGCTGCGAGGATGGACCGCCCGTACAGGAACTCGTCTTCCAGATTGTGTACCAGGGTGTCGGAGGGCCAGTCCATGAAAAGGGGACGCATAAAGACGTCCTCTCCCTCCGTTACGGCCCGGGCCAGTGCATAGGTGTAGGGCAGGAGGCGGTATCTGAGGGTGATGAATTTCAGCTGGTTGTCGTACCATACGTCACCCTTTTTGCCCCACTGGTATATTTCCCTGGGGGTGTGCAGACCGTGGGAACGCATGATCGATTCGAACGTGGCGAACTGGAACCATCGGGCATATACCTTTTTATATTCGGGGTTGGCGTTGCCTCCGGGATAGTCGCAGAAGAAACCTCCGATGTCTCCGTCCCAATAGCTCAGACCGCTCATGAAATAGTTGAGGGCTGCGGGAATCTGCCTCCTGAGTTCCGGCATCTCTCCATCGGTGTCGCCAGACCAGCACTGGGCTGCATAACGCTGCTGCCCGAAAGTACCTGAGCGGGTGAGGATGAAGACTCTCCTGTCGGGGTCCTCCTGGCGCAGATGGTCGTAGATGCCCATCGAGGTGAACATCGGGTAGGCCAGTTGCAGATGTCTGAAAGTGCCCATGGCCAGCTGTACGTCATTGTCTTCCTCGGTGGGGATGTAATATGACTTGAATTCCGGCTCTGTGGCATCGAGCCACCAGCCGTCTATTCCGCAGGGCAGAAGATTGCGGCTGATATGTCTCCAGTAAATATCCCTGGCCCTGGCGCTGAATGCATCGTAGTTGAGAGAAGAGGAATCGGGGTGTGCGGAGGTGGGAATGAGCAGTCCCTCGCGGGCAAAATCATCGAAATAGTCCGATTCCTTGCTGAACGAAGGCCATATAGATGTTATAAGGTGAGCGTTGAGCGAATGAATGGTATCGACACCGCCCTTGGGGTCGTCCCTGAAGTTCTTGTTGCGGAACTCGAGGTCGCCCAGATGGTCCACGTATGAGTAGTCGAGGACTATGCCATCCAGCGGGACCTGGAGATTCCTGTGTCTGCGGACCACGTCTGCCAGCTCAGGCCAACTGTTGTAGGCGCATTTCGACTGGATGAAGCCATACGTCCAGAGGGCGTTCATCGGAGCTGTGCCAGAAAGCTGGTGAAGGCCTCGGATCACTCCGTCTGCATCCCCTCCATATACGAAATAATAGTCAACCTTGTCGCCCGATTCTGATGACAGGGTCATTCCCTCGGGGCCGTCCTGGAACATTCCCTTGCAGGTGTTGTCCCAATAGAGTCCCCAACCCTTGACGGAATGGACGACCGGGATGCTGATGTCCATGTTCCTGTTGAAGATCTCTACTTGGCTGCCACGCCAGTTGAGCTTGCCGTACCTGTGCTGTCCGAGGCCGTATATGGCTTCGTCCTGGTCGAGGACGAAGGTCTGCGAAATACCGTATGATTCTTCCGCCCCGTCTTTTCTGGGGGTCATGAGGCAGCCTTCGGCTTTCTCTCCGGTTATGTGCGTGCCGGAAATGTCTGAGAATGTGACGTGGCCATCCTTCCTGTCCACTCTGACCAAAAGCGAGTCTGTGCGAAGGAACACCGTACTGTCGTCCCTGGTCACCTCGTACCGGAGGTCCTGCGGACGGAGTATCACGCATAGGGAACTGTCCCTGGGTACAGAACCGTATGTGCCGGGATAGTATTTCTCGACCCTGACAATCCCCGGTGTGTATGCCGTGAGGACAACTTCCCCTTTAGGATTCACTACTCTCACGCCATTTCCCGTGTGGTAAACTCCGTCCGTTCGGGTGCATGACATATACATAAACACCGCCAGGAGAATCGTGCAAATCCGGATTGAATGTTTCATCTCAATGGTGTTAAATCATCTTCCCCGGAACACAATCCGTGTCCCGGGGAAGCAAAAAAGTATGTGTTTTTTCGCGCTTAACGGCGAAATCTCTTCGTCTTCCCGAACAGGCCTCTGAAGGCGCGGATGAATCCGACCCCCATACGGACTCCCTCGTAGATGGCCAAGCCGTGGCTGACCATCTGGCCGAATCCCTGTGCACGGGTCGTTGCCCGGGGAACGGGGGCCAGCACTTCGTGCAGATTGCTGGAAATCCTGCGACCGGACAGGCGTATCTGCTTGCGCAGGAGCTCCTTCTCGTTGCGGATGGCGAGCAATGCGTTCGTCTCAGTTCCTAAAAGCGGGCTGTTCATCGGTGGTTTCCTCCTCGTCCATTTCTTCCTCGATGGCTGTGTCCTGCCCGGCAAAGAGGGCGGACATCATCCTGGCCAACGGCATGATGATCCATCGGGTGCGGTTGTGATAGAATATGAATACCAAGATCAGGTGCAGAAGGGCTATCGCCAGGAACCCAAGGGCCAGACTGCCGGCCATCTGACCTATCCAATAGGCCAGGGCAAAGGTCAGGAAGAACAGCACCATGACGCCCAGCACAAAGCAGACAACGGCTATGGCTATGGTGGACAGGATGGCGATGAGCTTGTCTGCCACATCCAGGGCCACGAAACGCTTCTGGAGAAGCAGGTAGCGCCTGGTCTCGCGCAGGAGAGTGCGGAATTGCTCTGTATAGGTCCCGATCATGCTTTTCCTGTGGGGCGGATTATTGTGCGTCTTCGCTGGACTGCAGCTCTTCGGCTATCTCGTCCACTAGGTCTGCCATCTCCTGACGGTTCAGCTTGATGCCACGCTTGCGAAGAGCCTCGGCTATCTTACTCCGGAGGTCGGTGCCCTTCTCGGGGGCGAACAATAAACCACATGCAGCACCAATGGTGGCACCACTCAAAAATGCGAAAAGATAATTAAATGCTCTCATAAGAATCGGTTTTTAGTGTGATTAATCAGTGCAAAAATACGCTATTTTTCCAATATATTCTCTTTTTGGAGATAAATTATCCATAATTTAACGTTTTTTTTGCCAAAGTGCTTTGTCATATCCGTTTTTTTGACTATTTTTGCAGTGAAAATAAAAAGAGTAAACAACCTTTTTAAAAAATATCCATTCTAAAAAAAGTATGAAGAAAATTTTTCTGATGGGCACAGCCCTGTGCATGGTGTTCGCAATGAGTTCTTGCAAGAGCAAGGAGAGTGCTTACAAAAAGGCTTATGAAAAAGCTAAGGCACAACAAGAAGTAACAACCACTCCTGCCGTTCAGCAGACAGCTCCCGTAGCTGTAACTCCAGTAGCTCCTGCTGCTACAGCTCCCCAGGCTGATTACAGTAATGTAGGTGTGCGTTCTGAAAACGTAACTTTGGTTTCCGGTCAGCCCCTGAAGGCTTACAGCGTTGTTGTAGGTAGCTTCGGTGTTAAGGCTAATGCTACTCGTCTGGCTTCTACATTGGCCGGCAAGGGTTTCTCTCCACGTGTAGTACAGGCTACAACCGGCAACGGCACCATGTTCCGTGTAGTAGCTTCCAGCTACGATACAAAGGGTGAAGCTGCACAGAGCCGCGGTAGCCTGGAAGGTCAGTATCCTGGCGCTTGGCTGCTGTACCATAAATAATCTACTCAATACCTTATTATATAGGGTGAGTAGGGTACTCTCAATAGACTATGGGGTCCGTCGCACTGGTTTAGCTGTGACGGACCCTCTTCAGATAATTGCGGGTGGGCTGACGACTGTGGAGACCCCCCGGCTGATTGCCTATCTGAAGGAGTATGTCCAGCACGAGGCGGTGGAACGATTCGTGGTGGGACTGCCCAAACAAACAAACGGCAAGGACAGCGACAACCTGCCCAGGGTGAAGAGCTTCGTGGGTCAGCTGAAAAAGACCTTCCCCGATATTCCCGTGGAGATGTGGGACGAACGCTATACGAGCGTACTGGCTCACCAGACCATGCTGGAGGGGGGACTGGGGCGCAAGGCGCGTCAGAACAAGGCGCTGGTGGACGAGATCTCGGCTACCATCATCCTGCAGGGGTGGATGGAGAGGCGTTGCTGAGAAAGGACGCTCTCTTCGGCATAAAAAACGGAATATTCATCATCTAACGATAAAAGAAATTGATACTACCCATCTATACTTACGGTCAGCCTGTGCTTCGGAAAGAGGCTGAGGAGATAACACCCGACTATCCCGAACTGAAGCAACTGATCCAGGATATGTACGAGACACTGGAACGCAGCGAGGGCATCGGGCTGGCGGCTCCGCAGATCGGACTGAGCATACGGCTCGTGGTCATCAACCTGGACGTGATAAGCGATGACATGCCTGAATACAAGGGCTACATTCACACATTCATCAATCCCTACATCGAGGAGTTTGACGATTCCCAGGTGGAGAGCATGGAGGAGGGGTGCCTGAGTCTGCCGGGAATCCACGAGACTGTGAAGCGCCCGACACGTATCCATGTGACGTACCTGGACGAGGATTTCCAACTGCACGATGAGTGGGTGGAGGGCTTCCTGGCACGTGTGATGCAGCATGAGTTCGACCATCTGGACGGAAAGGTCTTTACCGACCACCTGACGGGATTGCGCAAACAGCTGACGCGCACGAAACTGCAGAACATCGTAAAGGGACGTTTCACTTGCAGCTACAAGGTAAAGGTTAAACGATAACGGACTTTTTCGGTTCTATGAAACCTGCACGGAAACTGCCGGCTTTGCTCTTGTTGTCCTTCTTGCTCTTCTGGGGAGCGGGAAGGAATCTTGTTTCTGCGCAGATAAACACGGACCGCGTCCTGATGATGGGGCGCAACGCAATGTATTACGAGGACTATGTCCTGGCCATACAACGCTTCAATATGGTCATCAACGCCAAGCCGTGGCTGGGGGAACCCTATTTCTACCGCGGGGTGGCCAAGTTCTACCTGGAGGATTATGCGGGGGCGGAAATGGACTGTACCAGTGCCCTGGAGCGTAATCCCTATACCGCCAACCATTATGTGCTCCGCGCTCTTTGCAGGGTGAACCAGGAGCGTTACCAACTGGCGGAGGAGGACTATCGTCAGGCCATAAAGATTGACCAGAAGGACCATAACAGCTGGCACAACATGGTGCTTTGCCAGATGGAACTGAAGGAGTATGAACAGGCGGACCTGTCGCTGGACACGATGATACGCTTCTGGCCCAAGGAGTCGATGCAATATACCCTGAAGGCACAGGTGGCCTTTGCCCGGACGGATACCGTCAGGGGGATGGAATGGGTGGACAGAGCACTGGAAGTGAATGAGTTCGATGGTACGGCATGGAGCATGAAAGGTATGGTGTGTGCCCAGCGGAAGCAGTTCCGTGAGGCTGAGGCGGCCCTGGACAAGGCCATCGTACAACAGCCCAAGAATGCCGGTCTGTACATCAATAGGGCCTTGGCACGCTATGAGCAATCGAATCTGCGCGGAACGATGGCGGACTATGATGCTGCCCTGGAGATGGAACCGGGGAACTACCTGGGGCATTTCAACCGTGGTCTCCTGCGTGCACAAGTGGGACAGGACAACATGGCCATCGAGGACTTCAACTTCGTGCTGGAACAGGAACCGGACAACATGATTGCTCTCTACAACCGCGCCCTGCTGCTGGATAACACGGGCGACTACAAGGGGGCTATACGTGACATCAGTGCCGTGATAAACGAATATCCCGAATTCTGGGACGGATACCGAAAACGTGCGGAGATACGCAGGAAGATAGGGGATACATACGGGGCGGAACGGGATGAGTTCAAGGTGATGAAGGCGACCATGGCGGTGGCGGCCGGCACCTATAAGTCCAGCGGAAAGACCCGTAAGAAGAGCGAGAAGGACATTGAAGAATACAACAAGCTGGTTGAGGAGGATACGCATGAACAGGAGAACGAATATGCGAGCGAATACCGAGGGAAGGTGCAGAACCACCAGACGGACCTGAAACCCCTGTCGGAATTCCTGCTGACGTACTACAAGCAGAGTTCTGATATCCAGGGGTATGTGGCTTTCTCGCATGCCGTGGAAGATCTGAACCAGCAGCATAAGATGCCGGCTACCGTGTTTCTGACGAACACGGAGGGGAACTGCTCGGAAGAACGTATTCAGCAGCATTTTGCCTGGATCGGGGAGGTGTCGGAACAACTGGAGAAACAGCCTCACCAGACGGCTCTCCTGCTGAGAAGGGCACTGGACTACTACCATGTACGTGATTTCGAGGGGGCCATAGCCGACCTGAACGATCTGCTGGAGGCGGAACCGAACAGTCTGCTGGGCTACTTCGTGCGGGCTCAGGTGAGGAGTGCTCAGGTGGAGGTCTCTGCCAAAACAATGCCGGCCGATGAGCTGCGACTGAGCTACCTGATGATCCTGCAGGATCTGACAAAATGCATCGAGATGGCACCCGAAACGCCATACGTCCATTACAACAAGGGATGTGTGCAGATACACATGATGGACTACAAGGGGGCGGTGGAGGCCTTCTCCGAGGCGATACGACTGGACCCGAAATTCCCCGATGCCTATTTCAACCGCGGAGTGGCGTATCTGCTGGACGGAAAGTCGGACGAAGGGCTCTCTGACCTCAGTCAGGCGGGTGAATTTGGCCTTTATTCGGCCTATAATCTGATAAAACGCTATTCTGTGAAGAAACAGAAATGATATTTTTAGACAAATTGTCTGTCTATTAAGTAAAAAAATTATATCTTTGCACCTTGTTAGCAAGAAAATAAAACAAAACGGATATGATAAAGATTACTTTTCCCGATGGGTCTGCACGTGAATACGAGGCAGGTGTCACGGGTTTGCAGATTGCTGAGAGCATCTCGCCACGTCTGGCTCAGGATGTACTGGCATGTGGAGTGAACGGAGAAACGGTGGAACTGAACCGCCCCATCAACGAGGACGCCAAGGTGGTCCTGTACAAGTGGGACGATGCCGAGGGTAAGCACGCTTTCTGGCATACCAGCGCTCACCTGATGGCCGAGGCATTGCAGGAACTCTATCCCGGAATGCAGTTCGGTATCGGTCCTGCCATCGAAAACGGTTTCTATTATGATGTGATGCCACCCAAGGATGTGGTAATCCGTGAGGCTGACTTCCAGAACATCGAGAAGAAGATGAAGGAACTGGCCCAGAAGAAGGAAATACTGGTGCGCGAGGATATCACAAAGGCTGATGCCCTGAAGTTCTTCGGCGACAGGGGCCAAAGCTATAAGAACGAGCTGATAGCTGACCTGGAAGACGGTCATATCACTACCTATACACAAGGTGCTTTCACCGACCTATGCCGCGGTCCTCATTTGCTGAGCACGGCTCCCATCAAGGCCTGCAAGGTGCTGAGCGTAAGCTCTGCCTACTGGCGTGGTGACGAGAAGCGTCCGCAGATGACCCGTCTGTACGGTATCACCTTCCCCAAACAGAAGATGCTGGACGAATACCTGACTCTCCTGGAGGAAGCCAAGAAGCGCGACCATCGCAAGATAGGCAAGGAGATGGAACTGTTCATGTTCTCGGAGCGTGTAGGAAAGGGACTTCCCATCTGGTTGCCGAAGGGTACCGACCTGCGCCTGCGCCTGCAGGATATGCTGCGTAAGATCCAGAAGAAATATGGCTATCAGGAGGTTATCACTCCCCATATCGGTGGCAAGAACCTGTATGTGACTTCCGGTCACTATGCCCACTATGGCAAGGACAGTTTCCAGCCCATTCATACGCCTGAGGAGGATGAGGAATATCTGCTGAAGCCGATGAACTGTCCTCACCACTGTGAGATCTATGCCAACAAGCCCAGGTCTTACAAGGAACTGCCTTTCCGCTGTGCCGAGTTCGGTACCGTATATCGCTATGAGCAGAGCGGTGAGCTGCACGGACTGACCCGTGTACGTTCGTTCACACAGGACGATGCCCACATCTTCTGCCGTCCCGACCAGGTGAAGGGTGAGTTCATCAAGGTGATGGAGATCATCCAGCGCGTCTTCTCCACGTTCAACTTTACGGACGACAACGTGGAGGTTCAGATCTCCCTGCGCGACCCCAACGACCATGAGAAATACATCGGAAGTGACGAGGACTGGGCCATTGCAGAACAGGCCATCATCGATGCCTGTGAAGAGAAGGGCATGAAGGCAAAGGTGGAATACGGAGAGGCTGCTTTCTATGGACCCAAGCTGGACTTCATGGTGAAGGATGCCCTGGGGCGTCGCTGGCAGTTGGGTACCATTCAGGTGGACTACCAGTTGCCACAGCGTTTCCAGCTGGAATATACGGCAGAGGACAATACCAAGAAGCGTCCGGTGATGATCCATCGTGCTCCCTTCGGTTCCATGGAGCGTTTCTGTGCCGTACTCATCGAACATACAGCGGGCAAGTTCCCTCTGTGGCTGACTCCCGACCAGGTCGTTATCCTGCCTATCTCGGAGAAGTACAACGAATATGCCGCTCAGGTACAGAGCTATCTGGATGCACAGGGTGTGCGTGCCATCGTTGACGACCGCAACGAGAAGATAGGACGTAAGATACGCGACAATGAGGTGAAGCATATTCCCTATATGCTGATTGCCGGTGAAAAAGAGGCTGCCGAGGGTACCGTAAGTTACCGTAAACAAGGCGGTGGCGAGCAAGGTACGATGAAATATGAGGATTTTGCAAAGAAAATCCTTGAAGAAGTGCGAAATATGACAGAAAAATATTAATTTTGCACCCGATTTTGAATAATTAATGAAAAAAGACAACATCAAGCAGCAGTATCGCGTAAACGAGCAGATTCGTGTTCGCGAGGTTCGTATTGTCGGTGACGACATTGAATCAACGGTACTTCCCACCTTCAAGGCTATTCAACTGGCAGAGCAAAAGGGTGTTGACCTTGTGGAAATCTCTCCCAATGCCGAACCGCCCGTATGCCGTCTGATAGACTACAGCAAGTTCCTCTATCAGCAGAAGAAACACCAGAAGGAGATAAAGGCCAAACAGGTGAAGGTCGATGTGAAGGAAATACGCTTCGGACCTCAGACCGATGACCACGACTACAATTTCAAATTGAAGCATGCCCAGGGTTTCCTCTCTGACGGTGACAAGGTGAAGGCGTATGTCTTTTTCAAAGGCAGAAGTATCCTGTTCAAGGAGCAGGGAGAAGTCCTGCTGTTGCGTTTCGCTGATGATCTGGTCGATTATGGAAAAGTGGAACAGATGCCTGTACTGGAGGGTAAGCGCATGATCATGTTCATCGCTCCCAAGAAGCAACCCAACGGTGCAAAGAAAGTTCTGGAATCCACGGCCAACGAAGCTGAAGTTGTCGTACGTGAGAAGAAAGCTCCCCAGCAGAAAGACCGCAAGGAATATACAGGACCGAAGGTCGAAGGCGAGGATTTTGATGACTGAAAAATAAGAACGATTGTGCGTAACGCCCTGGTATATGCGTTGCCACATCATTATAGTAATAATTTTAAATAACAAAAACAATTATGCCAAAAGTAAAGACAAACTCCGGTGCAAAGAAGAGATTCACACTGACCGGAACAGGCAAGGTTAAGCGTCACCATGCTTATCACAGCCACATCTTGACCAAGAAGACCAAGAAGCAGAAGAGAAACCTGGATCATGCAGACATTGTAGTAACTGCCAACATGAAGCAGGTTCGCGACCTTCTCTGCTTGCGTTAATCCTCTAAAACGTCAGGACGAAGTTTTTAACTTAAGTTATTAACCGGATGATTAGCACAAAAGTCCGTACACAGAGACGGCGCTAACATTCAAAAAGAAAAAAATTATGCCAAGATCAGTAAATCATGTAGCTTCAAGAGCTAAGAGAAAGAAAATCCTGGGTCTGACCAGAGGTTACTTTGGTGCCCGTAAGAATGTTTGGACCGTTGCCAAGAACACTTGGGAGAAGGGTCTTACCTATGCATTCCGTGATCGCCGTAACAAGAAGCGTACGTTCCGTGCACTTTGGATCCAGCGTATCAATGCTGCCGCACGTCTGGAGGGTCTCAGCTATTCTCAGCTGATGGGTCTTCTGCACAAGGCTGGTATCGAGATCAACCGCAAGGTGCTGGCCGACCTGGCTATGAACAACCCTGAAGCATTCAAGGCTATCGTTGCCAAGGTTAAGTAAAAGACACTTCTCGATAAAGAGATTTACAAAAAAAGAGAACGTGCTTCCTCCATATCGAGGTTGCACGTTCTTCCTTTTATATCCTATGCATGACAAAAACAAGAGGAAACATCCCGCGTTGGTCTGTCTCCTCTTCTATGAAAAACCGCACTGATGATGTGATGAAACTCCGAATAAATAAGATTTGAGTGTCTCTAGTCTTTGTAATCCACCGTCCGAAGGAACCTCTTGCGAGGTGTGGCCCGCCATTGAACAAGAGAACGATTCTCGGTTTCAATGTTTTTTTTGATGAGTATCCCGATCTAATCAGTGCGGTCTATGCCGTAGGTCTTGTCTCACCTTTTTTCTAATACAAAGTTACGCTTTCTGACGCAATGATACAAACATTTTTTGCGTTTTTTCTTTTGTTGAGGGGTTTTCTTAATATTTATGCTTATTTTTGTAGTGGAATATTGAATATAGAGGAGTATTTCGGATGAAACTTCGTTTTTCCATAGAATATGGTACGGTCTGGGGGCAGGTCGTCTGTGCGGAAATCTGTCTGACCCGTATCAACGGAACACTTGAAAAACAGCTGTGCTACCTGACGACAGGGGACGGCTATCACTGGTTGGGTGAAATCTATCTTGCCGACAAGGATCTCCATACGTTTGAGTATACCTACATCATCGTACAGGACGGTCAGGTCGTCCGCAGGGAGTGGCATGTGGTTCCCCGTTGCTATCAGGCTTCGCCTTGTACATTTGTCTTTCCTGACCATTGGCTGGACGTACCGAAGCTGAACTATGCCTACAGTGCGGCCTACACCAACTGTGTCTCGCATTTTGAACCCCAGAAGCCAGAGTTCGTGTATTTCGACAGGACATTGCTCTTCCGTGTCCAGGCTCCTTTGCTCCGTCCCGGACAGGCACTGGCCCTTCTGGGTAGTCAGCCTTTGCTTGGCGGTTGGGATTCCCAACGTGCCATACGTATGCAAAAGGGTGGGGTGAACGAATGGTTTATTTGCCTGAATGCATCGGGGCTGTATCTGCCATTCGAATACAAGTATGTCGTGATAGATGAGCGGTCGGGCAATCTGATACAATGGGAGGAGGGCAACAACCGGCAGAGTCCCTCCGGTATGATGCAGGAGAACGAGGTGGTGGCCATTTACAATACTCCCCTCCGTATGACAGTTGCCGACTGGAAAGCGGCTGGCCTGGTTGTCCCGGTCTTTTCCCTGCGGAGCGAACAGAGTCAGGGCGTTGGTGATTTCTCGGACCTCCGGCGTATGGTGGAATGGGCATATACGACCGGCATGCGTGTAGTCCAGATACTGCCTATCTATGATACGACTCAATCCCGAACATGGAAGGACAGTTACCCTTACAACGGCATCAGTATCTATGCCTTTCACCCGATGTATATCGACTTGCATGAGCTTCCATCCATACAGGATGAGGATTTTATGCGTACATACGAGACGGAACGCCTGCGTCTGAATGCCCTTCCACAAGTGGAATATGAGGGTGTGAACCATTTGAAGGAGTCCTACCTTCGTCGCCTCTATGCCCAGGAGTTTGCCAATGTGAAGGGGACGAGGGAGTTCCATACGTTCTATTCCAGGAACAAAACGTGGCTGTTGCCCTATATGGCTTTTTGCTTGTTGCGCGACACCTACGGAACCAGTCATTTTGATCAATGGCCCAGTTACAATG
Organism: Bacteroidaceae bacterium; assembly: GCA_045617645.1. Lineage (GTDB taxonomy): Bacteria > Bacteroidota > Bacteroidia > Bacteroidales > Bacteroidaceae > Physcousia. Next base: position 12,645 of record JAZLIY010000141.1, read on the forward strand.
AATATAAGGATGAGACGATACATACGTTGTTGGAGGAACGTTTTGATGAGGCAGCGTTCTATGCCTACGAACAGTATCTGTTGCATGTGCAGTTGTCTCAAACGACGGCCTATGCGCGTGCCCATGGGGTTGTCCTGAAAGGTGATATCCCTATCGGTATCAGTCGGTATAGCGTAGAGGCTTGGTCTGAACCATATTATTTCTACATGGACGGTCAGGCTGGGGCACCACCCGATGATTTCAGCATCAACGGACAGAACTGGGGGTTCCCCACCTATAACTGGGACGTGATGTGCGAGGACGGTTGCCAATGGTGGATTCGCCGCTTGCAGAAAATGGCCGAATATTTCGATGCTTTTCGTATAGACCACGTGCTGGGTTTTTTCCGTATCTGGGAGATTCCTACCCATAGCGTACATGGACTGTTGGGACATTTCTCTCCGTCCCTTCCCATGCGTGTGGAGGAGATTGAGCAATATGGACTGCATTTCGATGCCGACCGTTTCACGCAACCCTATATCACGGATGCCATATTGGATGCACTCTTTGGCAGTAAGGCCAAGAACGTAAAACATAAATGCCTGACTGTGAAAGAGGACGGCACGTTTCAATTGAAACCGGCCTTTGCTACTCAGCAGCTGGTTCGGGCGGCCTTTGAAGGGTTGGACGATGAGGCTTCCCTACATATACGGGACGGTCTCTATTCACTCATCAGCGATGTCCTTTTCGTGCGCGATCCGAAAGATCCATCCCGTTATCATCCCAGAATTGGCGTCTTGCAAGATTACGTGTTCCAGGATTTGTCCGTACACGAGCAAAATGCTTTCCGTAGCCTTTACGAGCAGTACTATTACCATCGGCACGATGCTTTCTGGTATGCCGAGGCTATGAAGAAACTGCCCTTGATGCTGGACGCCACCCGTATGATGGCATGTGCCGAGGATCTGGGTATGGTGCCGTCTTGTGTTGGAATGGTGATAGAACAACTGAAGATGCTCAGTCTGGAGATTCAGGCTATGCCCAAGGCTTTCGGTCGCAGGTTTGGCAACCTGAACGATAACCCGTATTACAGTGTAGCGACCATCTTTACGCACGACATGCCTACGCTCCGTGGCTGGTGGGAGGAAGATCCCATCCGATCCCAGCAGTTCTATGAAGAGGTCCTGCAACATGAGGGGACTGCCCCACGGGTGCTGACAGAGGAACTGGCAAGGGAAATTGTCATGGCTCATCTGGCATGCCCCTCCATGCTTTGTCTTATCAGTCTTCAGGATTGGCTGGCCATGAGTACGGAACTGCGTTATGAGAAGCCAGAGGCGGAACGCATCAATGTTCCCGCCTGCCCCCGTCATTATTGGCGCTACCGTATGCACCTGACGATAGAGGAACTCCAACAGGCAACCGGATTTAATTCGGTACTCAGTACGATGATAAAAAAAGTGGGAAGGTAACCCTTTCCGGAACCTTCCCACATAGAAGAATATAAAACAGTTTGTCTCTTATTCGATGACAACGCGTGTCCAGTTGTGTGTATCGGGATCGATACCGTACTGGATATTGCGTAACTTGTTGTATAGCTTGGTGCAGATAGGGCCGGGCTGACCGTCCTTGCTGATGACGTAGCTGATCTTGTTTTCCAGGTCATCGATGCGCTCGATGGGACTGATGACGGCAGCAGTACCGCATGCACCAGCCTCTTCGAAGGTGGCCAGCTCTTCCTCCGGTACCTGACGGCGCTCAACCTTCATACCCATGTCCATAGCCAGTTGCATCAGACTCTTGTTGGTGATGGAGGGTAGGATAGAGGTGCTTTTGGGGGTGATGTACGTGTTGTCCTTGATGCCGAAGAAATTGGCGGCACCACACTCGTCGATGTACTTCTTCTCCTTTGCATCCAGGTAGAACTCGCAGCTATAACCCAGATCGTGTGCCATCTGGTTGGCCTTCAAGCTGGCGGCATAGTTGCCACCGACCTTGTAGATACCTGTTCCCAGAGGAGCACTGCGGTCGTATTCGCGAATTATGACGTAGGGATTTGTGGCAAATCCGCCCTTGAAATAGGGACCTACGGGGGTTACAAAGATCAGGAAGACATATTCCGAAGCGGGGTGAACACCCACCTGTGCGCTGGTTCCGATGAGGAGCGGACGGATGTAGAGGGTGGCACCACTTTCGTAGGGGGGGATGAAACGCTCGTTCAGGCGGACAACCTTCTCTACCATCTCGATGAACTTCTCTGTGGGCAGTTCGGGCATCAGGATGCCTCGGCACGTACTTTGCAGACGGGCTGCATTCTCGTCCGGACGGAAAACGCGAACCTTCCCATCGGGACATCTGTATGCCTTTAGTCCCTCAAATGCTTCCTGTCCGTAATGCAGACAGGTGGCAGCCATGTGCAGGGTAATGCTTTCCTCGCTGCAAACTTCTATTTCACCCCATGCTCCGTTGCGGTAATAGCAGCGGACATTGTAGTCAGTCTTTCTGTAACCGAATGACAGGTTACTCCAATCCATTTCGTTCATAATATTTATTCGGTTTCTTGTTATACGTTGCAAAAATACATATTTCTTGGGAGAAAAAAGCTTTTTTGTGCGAGAATCTTTATTCTTTCTTCAAGATTTCTTGAATCTCGCCGTCCACTTCGTACAGACGCTTGCGACAATCGCCGATGAGTTGCTTGGCCTCTTTCAGCCGTTCTGCCATTTCATCGATGCCTATTTTGTTCTCGTCCATCTGCCGTGCAATCTCTTCCAGACGATTCATCGCCTGTTCGTAACTCAGTTTTTCTTGCATTGTCGTATGATTGATAGTATTTCTCCTTGTTCTAATTTCGTTGTTATCTGGTCCCCGGGTTTCAGCACCTGGATGTCGCGCACGATTTTTCCCTCGTGCAGGGTTACGCTGTACCCCCTTTTCAACAGGCTATATGGATCCAGGGCCGAGATTTTCTGCTCTGTCAGTTGCAGCTTGTGCAATTCTTTCTCCTTTCGCAGAGTGGCAGCGTTGCGCAGGCGCTCCCATATCGTGCTTATCTTGTACTCCTCGCGTGTCCGGATATTTCCGAAGGTGAGGGGAATCTTTACGGCCAGTTGTTCCAATGTCTGTTTCTTCTTCTCCACCTCCAGCTGGATACCTGTCGTGAGCCTCTGCGTGAGTTCGTCCAGACGGGCTGCTGTCGTACAGAGCGTGTTGATGAGGAAGTCGGCTACGGCCGTGGGTGTTTTCAGATGGGTGTGGGCTACATAGTCCAGAACTGTCTCGTCCCTGTCGTGCCCGATGCCTGTGATGACGGGAATGGGAAACTGGGTGATGCAGGAAGCCAGTGGGTAACTGTCGAAGTCGCTCAGGTCGCTGGTGGCACCTCCTCCCCGGATGATGACGGCCACATCCCATTGCTCGGATTCGTCAGCTATCTGTTGCAATGCCGAAATGATGCTTTCCTTGACATGCGCCCCCTGCATGATGGCTGGGAACAGCTGCCACTGGAACCGAAACCCGTATTCATTGTTTTTCAGCTGGTTGCAGAAATCCCCGTAACCGGCAGCCGAGGCGCTGCTGATGATGGCAACGCGCTGGGTGAGCATCGGCATGGGAATGTCTTTGTTGTCGTTGATGGTACCGTCCTTTTCCAGTTGTTGCAGGATGGCCATCCTGCATTGCATCATGTTGCCGAGTGAAAAACTGGCATCAATGTCCAGTATGTTCAGGCTGTATCCGAACTGTTCGTGGAACGAAACGTGCACCAGCAGCAGTACCTTCATGCCGGCTTTCAGCGTTTCCCCCGTTTCGTGGTTGAAACGAAGGGCCAGCAGGTTGTAGCGGTTTCCCCAGCAGGTTACTCTTGCCTTGGCCACTATCTTGTCGGTACGCTCGTCTTTCTGTATGAGTTCTCCATAGAAATGTCCTCCGTAACCGACACGGCCTTCGGACAGTTCTCCCTGTACCCAGTATTCCTCTTCCAGGGAGGTTTCCAGCACTTCCTTGATCAGGCCGTTCAGTTCGTATAATGTTATGGATTCTCTCACTTTTCTTTGAAAAAACGCACTGGCGACACGATGGCCGCCAGTACGATATACATTATGTTCTTGTAGATTATTCTTATCCCAGCATGCTCAGCAGGATACCGGCAGCAACGGCAGAACCGATGACACCAGCCACATTGGGACCCATGGCATGCATCAGCAGGAAGTTGGTGGGATCGGCTTTCTGACCCTCCACCTGACTTACGCGGGCAGCCATAGGAACGGCACTTACACCGGCTGAACCGATCAGCGGGTTCACCTTTTCCTTGCTGAATACGTTCATCAACTTGGCAAAGAGCACACCACCTGCGGTAGCACAGCTGAATGCTACGATACCCATGCACAGGATGTACAATGTCTTGGGCTCCAGGAAGGTGCTTGCTGTGGCAGTAGCACCGACTGTCGTGCCCAGGAAGATAACCACGATGTTCGTCAGCTCGTTCTGAACCGTCTTGCTCAGGCGGTCAACGACACCGGATTCGCGCATCAGGTTACCCAACATCAGACAGCCTACCAATGGACCTGCATCCGGCAGGATCAGCGTTACGATGATGCTGACAGCGATGGGGAAGATAATCTTCTCGGTCTTGCTCACGCTGCGGAGCTGGCTCATCTTGATCAGGCGTTCCTTCTTTGTGGTGAGGGCGCGCATGATAGGCGGCTGAATAACGGGAACCAAAGCCATGTAACTGTATGCGGCAATGGCGATGGGGCCCAGGAGATGGGGAGCCAGTTTGGTGGTGAGGAAGATGGAGGTTGGTCCGTCTGCACCACCGATGATACCGATGGAGGCAGCCTCAGGGCTGGTGAAGCCCAGTGCATGAGCTGCGATGAAGGTGGCGAAGATACCGATCTGAGCGGCAGCACCCAGCATGAAGCTCTTGGGGTTGGCAATCAGGGGACCGAAATCCGTCATGGCACCTACACCGATGAAGATAAGGCAGGGATAGACACCGGCCTTGACACCGATATATAGGACATCCAGCAAACCACCTTCGGCCATCACGTGACGGTAGCTGTGGTAGAATGGGCTGTCGGGGTTCAGGAATTCCTCGTTCCACATTTCCGTATGGAAGAGGTTTGCTCCTGGCAGGTTGGTCAGAAGCATACCGAAGGCAATGGGCATGAGCAACAGAGGCTCATACTCTTTCACGATGGCCAGGTAGAGCAATACGCATGAGATGGCCAGCATCAGTGCGTATTTCCATCCTTCGCCAGTGAAGATCTGCACGATACCCATGCTGCTGAAAAACTTTGTCATGGTCTCTTCCAGATTGAACTGACCGGCGGCAAAGCATCCCACAGACACAAGCATCAGCATGGAAAATAAACAAAATATACGTTTCATTTCTTTCTTGTCTGTTGAATTTAAGCAATTGTTACCAATGCGTCACCTACGCTGACGGATGCGCCCTGTTGTACGTTTACGGCACTTACGGTTCCGTCCCATTCGCTTACGATGTCGTTTGCCATCTTCATGGCTTCCATCACAACCACGATGTCACCCTTCTTCACGGCCTGACCAACGGCCACCTTGATGGCTGTTACGGTACCGGGCAGCGGAGCGGTAACGGCCTTGCCACCGGCAGGAGCAGCTGCCTTGGGAGCTGCGGGTGTAGGAGCAGGAGCGGCCTTGGGTGCGGCAGCTACGGGAGCCACCTTGGGAGCTGCGGCAGGAGCGGCAGCGCATTCCAGTTCTACGAGAACATCGCCCTGGTTTACGGACTGACCCTGCTGGCACTTGATGCTCTTGATGGTGCAGTCAGCCTCAGCTGTGATGTTGTTCTCCATCTTCATGGCTTCCATGATGATGACCGTGTCTCCGCGCTTAACCTTGTCGCCTTCCTTAACCAGGATCTTGGTGATGTTTCCGGGCAGTGGGGCAGAGAGCTTGGCACTGCTGGTGGCTGCGGCAGGAGCTGCTGCCACTGACTGACTGACGACTGTGCGCTGAACGCTGGCACGAGGAGCAGCCATACCTTCTACTTCTACGGCATAGGCCTTTCCGTTTACGGTAACCTGAACGTTGCCGCCTTCCAGTTCTTCTACCTGGGTAGCGTATTCGGTTCCGTCTATCTTAAACTTGAATTCTTTCATTTGTCTGTTCTTTTGGGATTAAAAGTGTTTGTTTAACTCGTGATGCCAGGGAGAGTTGTGGTCACTCTTGATGGTGATCACATCTGATTCCTCGTCATGCACGTTCTGATAGTAAAGGTACAGGGCGGTGGCGATGGCAGCCTTGTCGGCATCTGATGCAGAAGCCGCACTGGGGGCTGTCGCCGGGGCAACCTGTTGCTGTACGGGAGCGGGTGCAGCCTTCTTCTTCGCGGTACCCTCGATCAGGGATACGACGTACCCCAGGGCAAAGAGTGCGAAGACGAGGAGAATCAGCACGATGAACACGACACCGAAGCCGATGCCGGTCATTGCCCATACATCACCCCATTCAACGTATGCTATGGAATTTGTAATCATATACGTATCTGTTAGTTTTTTCGTTTATAGACATTACAGAGGAATGTTTCCGTGCTTCTTGGCAGGATTCGTCACGCGCTTGTTCTCCAGTTGTGCTAGGGCGCGGATGATGCGGAAACGGGTATTGCGAGGCTCGATGACATCGTCGATGTAACCGTACTTGGCTGCATTGTAGGGATTGGCAAAAAGCTTCGTGTATTCGTCCTCTTTCTCCTGGATGAATGCCTTGGCTTCTTCCACCTTGCCCTCTTCTTTCAGGGCCTTGGCTTCCTTGGCATACAGGACGGCAGCGGCACCGGCAGCACCCATGACGGCGATCTCGGCACTTGGCCATGCGTAGTTCATATCGCCACGCAGCTGCTTGCAGCTCATCACGATGTGACTGCCACCGTAGCTCTTGCGCAGGGTGATGGTTACCTTGGGGACGGTACATTCGCCGAAGGCATACAGCAACTTGGCACCGTGCAGGATGACGGCATTGTACTCCTGGCCTGTTCCGGGCAGGAAGCCGGGAACGTCAACCAACGTTACGATGGGGATGTTGAATGCATCGCAGAAACGAACGAAGCGGGCACCCTTGCGGCTGGCATTGCAATCCAGCACACCGGCCATCACCTTGGGCTGGTTGGCCACGATACCTACGGACTGGCCGTTGAAGCGGGCGAAACCAACGATGATGTTCTTGGCAAAGTTGGGCTGAACCTCGAAGAACTCGCCATTGTCCACGATGCCGGCTATCACCTGGTACATATCGTAGGGCTGGTTGGGGTTGTCGGGGATAATCTCGTTCAGGAAGTCCTCCTTGCGGTCGATGGGATCGTTGCACTCAACACGTGGAGTGGTTTCCAGGTTGTTCTGGGGAATGTAGCTCAGCAACTGCTTGATCATGGCCATAGCCTCTTCTTCGCTGGAAGCGGTGAAGTGGGTAACGCCGGACTTGGTAGAGTGAACGCTTGCACCACCCAGTTCCTCTTGTGTCACAACCTCGCCCAGAACGGTCTTTACGACAGCGGGACCGGTCAGGAACATGTAGGAGGTGTTCTCCATCATCAGGGTGAAGTCTGTCAGAGCAGGGCTGTAAACGGCACCACCTGCACAGGGACCCATGATGGCACTGATCTGGGGAACGACACCAGAGGCCATGATGTTACGCTGGAAAATCTCGGAGTAGCCGGCCAGGGCGTTGATACCCTCCTGCAAGCGGGCACCACCTGAATCGTTCAGACCGATGACGGGTGCGCCAACCTTCATGGCGATATCCATGACCTTGCATATCTTGCTTGCCAGCATTTCGCTCAGTGAACCTGCGCTTACGGTAAAATCCTGTGCGAAAACATACACCAGACGTCCGCCGATGGTACCACTACCGGTTACGACACCGTCGCCCAGGTAATGCTTCTTCTCCATTCCGAAGTTCGTGCAGCGATGCTCTACGAACATGTCCATCTCTTCGAAACTACCTTCATCCAGCAGCATGGCTATACGCTCGCGAGCGGTGTACTTGCCCTTTTCGTGCTGCTTGGCAATGGCCTTCTCGCCACCACCGATGCGTGCTTTGGCACGGAGTTCTACTAACTCCTTGATTTTTTCTGTTTGTGTACTCATGTTATTTGTTAAAAATATTTTTGATGTGTTTTTTGTGTTTTCTAAACGCGTGCAAAGTTACGATTAAGCGAGCGGAAAACAAAGGAAAATTCGCTTTTTTTTGCTTTCCCGGGCGGAAGTAACTTCGGCCGTCTGGTCAAAGGTGACAAAATATCCATAACAGGAGATTCCCGCGACAGGAAATGTCTTGCCACACTTGTTTTCCCTTCCGGTGGCGGGTTATTTGAGAATGTTGCCCAGAATGTCGCGTGTCACCTTGTTGATGGCTGTCGTGGTGGCCGATTTAGTGGCTCTCCCTACGGCACCCTTCACGCCACCCGAACGGCTCTTCTTGCCCGTTACGGTGTTGGAGACCTCGGTGGCTATGCTGCGGCCAAAACTGCCCACGATGGCGCTGATGACGGCACCGATGATGCCGGCCAGAAACCCTTTCTTCTTCGAGCTCTTCTTGGCGGCCTTTTCCTGCTCCTTGGCTTCCTCGGCCTCCTGCTTCAGGCGGTCTTCCTCGGCCAGCGCCTTCTCACTCTCGGCCAGCAGCACCTCAAAGGCGCTCTCTCTGTCCACCGGCTTGTCGTAGCGACCGTAGAGGCGTGAACGGTTGATAATCTCCGTGCGCTGTCCCTCGCTGATGGCGCCGATCTGGCTCAGGGGGAACAGGATGCGGGCGCGTTCCACGATGGACGGTGCACCCTTCTCGCCCAGGAAGGATACCAGGGCTTCACCTGTCTGCAGTTCCGTTATGGCTTCCTCGGTACTGAATTCCGGGTTGGCACGGAAGGTCTCGGCTGCCGTCTTCACGGCTTTCTGGTCCTTGGGCGTGAAGGCTCTCAGGGCATGCTGTACCCTGTTGCCCAGCTGTCCCAGGATGTTCTCGGGGATGTCCGAGGGACTCTGTGTCACGAAATAGATGCCAACGCCCTTGCTTCGTATCAGACGGACAACCTGCTCGATCTTCTCCACCAATGCCTTGGAGGTGCCGTTGAACAGCATGTGCGCCTCGTCGAAGAAGAAGACCAGTCGGGGCAGTTCCATGTCGCCCACCTCGGGCAGTTGCGTGTACAGTTCGGACAGCAACCACAGCAGGTATGTGGAGTAGAGCTTCGGATTCTGCATCAGCTTATCGGCAGCCAGCACGCTCAGTACGCCTCGGCTTCCCTCACAGTTCAGCAGGTCCATGATGTCGAAGTCCGGCTCGCCGAAGAATTTCTCGGCACCTTGGCTTTCCAGGGCCAGCAGGGCACGCTGTATGGCACCGATGCTCTGCGAGCTCACCATGCCGTAGCTTGTCGTATATTCCTTGGCGTGCTTGCCCACATAGTCCAGCATGGCACGCAGGTCTTTCAGGTCGATGAGGAGCAGTCCCCTGTCGTCGGCCACGTGGAACACGATGTTCAGCACACCCGTCTGTGTCTCGTTCAGGTCCAGCAGGCGGCCCAGCAGCAGCGGGCCCATACGGGAGATGGTGGTGCGCATGGGGTGTCCCTGTTCTCCGAAGACGTCGAAGAAGCGGACGGGACTGGCACCGAACTCGGGGTTCTCGATGCCGAATTCGGCACAGCGTTTCTCTATGAACGAGGACATCTGTCCTGCCTGACTCACTCCGGACAGGTCGCCCTTCATATCGGCCATGAAGCAGGGCACGCCGGCTTGGGAGAATGTCTCTGCCAATACTTGCAGCGTAACGGTCTTGCCCGTTCCTGTGGCACCGGCTATCAGTCCGTGTCTGTTGGCCATCTTGCCCAAAATACAGATGGGACCGTTTGTTCCGTGGGCTACGTAGAGCCCTTTTTGATTATCATACATAAGCGTTTTTTTGTTAGTTGCTAAATCTGGGTTCAAAGTTACGAAAAAAAATCTATATCCACAAGTTTCTGTCTACAAAGATGCGGAAGAATCTCCGTTCGACAGGACAAAGGTACGACAGGAATCGCCCCTTTACCAAATTTCAAGTGTTAAAACTGCTGTCATAGTATGCCAGGCGCACCTGTTATATCTATGATATAAGGAAAACGATACTTCGCCAGAAAATCATTCACACTTCGATGTCAGCACACAAATACTTCGATAGAAACGCTCCAATACTTCGATAGAAACGCTCCAACACTTCGATAGCAGCCCACGCGCAGCGCGATGTAATTCCACGCATAGCGCGATAGGATTCTAAACACAGTTCGGCAAGCTCGCGCGCCCGGCGAAGGAATCATCCCACTATGGATGTCGCTCGGGTAACCACCTCTCAAGGCATAACCGGGATGCAGGAAGGTTGAAAAATTAGAAATCTTTGTTTCTTTGTTTCTTTGTTTTCTTTGTTGGAGGGGGTTGCTCCCGCACGTAGGATAAGTAAATTGCGTACCTTATTAATTTTTATAAAAAAATTTTTTTTATTTTTTTTACATATAAAAAAATATATATAGGGCGGAGGGGTAAACAAAGAAACAAAGAAAACAAAGAAACAAAGAATTTGCATAACACTTTGATTATTAGTTATATTATTTTGCTTTTACAAAGAATTTTTCTTGGAAATCTTTGTCGGTTTTGTCCAATTTGTCTTTTTTTTGTATCAATCGACTGCCTTTTCCCCTGTGTATAATCTAATCCAAAAGTGCACCACTTTCTAATTGAAAAGTGCACCACTTCTGATGTGGTTTCAAAGTTATCAAAAATAATCTGTTGGTGCAAGTAAATCGTAAAAAATCATTTGTTTTGCTGGTTAAATTTCTTT
>JAZLIY010000142.1:0-2415 GCA_045617645.1 Bacteroidaceae bacterium
TGTCAGGCTGACCTAACGTCCCGGTTGACGGCATATTACCTCTGTTGTCGGGGTATAGCCAGGAGACCGTCCGAAAATTAAAGAAAAATGGCGTAAAAAATACCGCCTATGAATTGTCTACAACTGACAAATCAACGGCGGCAACAATTATATGAATATTTTGCCTGTAGAAAACGTACAAGGACGCACTTTCAAAAGAAAAAGGTCGTCCTCAGGCCTTTATCATCTCCATTGTTCCTTTAATTCCAAGAAGATTTACTACTCTTCGGAAATTGTAAGCAAGGAAAGAAAGCCCCATCTCTGCGGCCACTTTCATTTTTCCTTTGGTTAACAGATATCCGGCACCGTGCCATCGCTTCACAGTTCCATATGGATGTTCAACAATCGTGTTTCGTTTCCTCAGATGCTTTTGATTTGGATAATACCGAAGAATAACCCATTCGCCCCAGTGGCTTTCTTCTGCGGTCAACTGAAGAGGTTTAAACTGGTGGTTCGTCTTACGAACGATTTTGCCTTCCTTGGCTTTATCATAAAACGTTTCTTCCTTTCGAGTTTCTCCCGCCTTGAAGGATACGATTCGTCTCTTTTTCAATGTGCATTTATTTGGGCATTTGAGGCAAACTGACAGTCGATGATAGCGCCTGATCGATTCGTCCTTTGCTCCGTTTGGCTGACCCGGACCTGCATAAAATAATGTTTGCCCCATTGGACAGGTTACAGTATCTTTCTCTATGTCTCGTTCGAAATATTTCTGAAGCGGCTCTTCCCGTCGAACATCTACCTGTTCTGTGTTTAATCCACCTGCTGCCTTCATCTCTGAATAGGAAACCAATTCACCGGTCTCCTTATTGACGTATACGCTTGTCCCAGTTTCCCGTCGCTTGAAGGTCTCCATTTCGATGTCTTCACGCTGCAGCACATCCGGTAAAACACCCGCAGCAATACATCTCTTCAGTACTTCTGGATCTCTGGATTTCCTCATCTCCTCTGTAATTGTATCGTTCGACTTGTTGAATCTGAAAATCCGGCTCTTTTCGCCTTTGTTTGGATGAGTTGTTGGGGTATCTCCCGCCAGAAGACATCCCAGTATTTCATCACTGTTGCTGTATCCTCTGTCAGCAATCCCTTCTATGTTTTCTACGCCTAATGCTTCTTTGGACGCATCGATCCCTGCTTTCAGCAAATTCCAGTCTACGCATTCGTCGGTTACGTCATAATGAACAATGAGATGATTTTCTGATTCTACTGCCGTTTGTACATTAAAGCTCGGCCTAAGTCCGTCTCTTGATTTCATCACCCTGCATTCCGGATCAGTAGTGCAGATCTGGTTTCCTCCGCTCTCTTCGATCTTCTTCAAGGCATCTGCCAGCTGTCCCTTCCTACGTTCAAGATAATCAAGCACCTTCGTTAGATCTTCCTTCTCGAGTTCTCCAGGCTTTGCCTCTTCTTTATCCCGGTCGTCCATTTCACTCATATACTGATCGATTTTTTCGTCGATATCTTTCAGTACCTTCGAAACGTTGGCAGATATATAGCTCTTGTTGTCAGCGTTGACCGCCCTAAATTTCGATCCATCAATAACGACCGATTCATGCGAGAGCAGACCCGCTCCATTGCATAGATTAACAAACGCCCTGAATACTTCTTTTATCGCTTTCGCATTATCTTTTCTGAAATCTGCTATGCAGCGGAAATCCGGTACGACCTTCTTTAGCAGCCACATCACTTCTACGTTCCTGGCTGCTTCTTTCTGAAGCCGTCTGGATGATCGAATGTGATTCAGATATCCATACATATACAACTTCAACATGTCTCGTGGATCATATCCAGGGCGCCCTTCCTTTGCGGCTTTCGCCTTGAAACCCATAGATCCTACATTGAGAGCATCAATAAACGCATCTATTGCCCGTACTTCATTTTCGGTGTCAACATAGTCATCCAGAGTATTGGGTAACAGGATAACTTGGTTACGATCTGCTCCCTTAATGTATCCCATGTTGCCACCTCCGTTGGTGTTCTTTCCATTTTTATTATACCATATATTCGGCCTTCGCACCAGAGTTATTGCTGGTTTTCGGACAGTCTGCAAGATAACGGTTGGATAACTCTCAAATGAAGAGCAAGCCCCGGTCGCCGTCATAGACGGAGCCGGAAGAACCCTCGTTGCGGATCGCTCTGTGCAGCGCCATGACCATCGCCACCGCGCCGTCGATTTTCTCCGTGGATTTCGCCTTGTCCATCTTGATACCGCCAGCGGGATCTGTCCGGATGAAGACGTTGTCCATGTTCCAGCGTAGCACAGGATGTCCACCGTGCGCGATACGCCGCTCCAGCGTGAGTTTCATTAGTTCTTTCGTTGGCGGCGACATATCTTTGAAGCCCTGCCCGAAGGGGACGACCGTGAAGCCCATGCCT
>JAZLIY010000143.1:0-67016 GCA_045617645.1 Bacteroidaceae bacterium
GGAGAGAGCATGAAGGCTGAATATAAGATATCCGACCTGAAAGGCGGTGTGGTGCAGTTCACGGTCTTCGATGCCCAGGGGCGCATCTATGCCGACCGCCTGGCATTCGCCCGCAACGAAGATATAAAGGGGCGTTCAGTAAAGGTGTCTGGTGGGGACAAGCTACTTGGACCCTATGCCAAGGCCGAGATGAGCATAGAGGGTGGACTGGCCGGCGATGTACTGAGCGTGGCGGTACGCGACGGAGCCAGTACCGAATACCTGTACGACAATGCCACGATGCAGACCGAACTGCTGCTGTCCAGTCAGATAAGGGGCTTCGTGGAGAACCCCGGCTACTTCTTCGAGAGCGACGATGCCGAGCATCAGCGGGCGCTGGATCTCCTGCTCATGATTCAAGGGTGGAGGCGATACAGCTGGAAGACGATGGCGGTTCCGGGAGAGTTCGCCCTGAAATACATGCCGGAGCAGACACAGGTGATGAGCGGAGAGGTAAACAATTACATTGCCGATGTGCAGGAATACAAATTTGATACGTTTGCGTGGACGCTTAAGAGATGGGTAATGGAGACGGAACCGTTCATCCCCGATGAAATTCTCGACAATATAAGCGATGAAATAAGGGAGGACACCCGGGAAGATAAAGGTGAAGAATTCCTGCCTGTAGGAGAACGGATGAAACGGATTCATGCACGGGAGGATAAAGCCTTCGCTAAAGGTTCCTATCATAATTCCAAGGATGTGGATAAGCAGTTCCTTTTTGGCAGCGACAGTCTGAAACGGGAGGTCTTGGTTCACGCCCTCTTCGCCAAGCCCAAGCAGGACGACAAGATAACGGGAGACGTGCTCACCAAGAAAGGACATTTCAGCATCGAGAGTCCCCGGTTCTACGACAAGTGCTACTTCTTCCTGGGTGCCAGCGACAGCACCAAATGGCCCAAAGAGGAACGGCAGGACCCCACCACCCATGTATGGACGGAGAGCGGAGAGGACAAGAACGACCGCCTCAACTATCCGGAATTCTACGTAAAACTGAATCCCATCTATCCCCGTTTCGTAAAGCCCTACACCTGGTATCAGACGAATCTGGCTGATGTGCCGATGGATGCCCCGGAGGTTCAGACATGGAGGGCCGATGATGCCAAAACCATGAAGGAAGTGACCGTAGGTGCAAAACGGAACGGACTGAACAAGTTCGATGCCACGAAACCTGCCTACGTCATCGATGCCGCCGATGCCTTCAACGACGTATGCGATGCCGGATTCACCACGGGCGTCTTCTATGGCACCAAACACTTCGTGCTGGCCGTGGCACGCAACTACATCGGTGACATGAACATGGACCGCCTGTACGAGGTAGTGACGCGGTTCGACACCTACGATCCCACACACTACAATTCCACCGGAGAAAAGGACAAGTACAACCACCTGGACAACCTCCACAAGGTCTATATCTATACCGATTACAGTCCACGACGGGAAGGTGACAAGAAGTTCGAGCAGAGCAACCAGCCCACGGTGGACATAGACCTGCGACTGATTCCCAATGACGGAAAGAGGGAGATCCGCGCCAACCGACGCTATGTCCTCCAGGGCTATGCCGTATGCGAGGACTTCTACCAGCCAGACTACGGCAAGTCCGTACCCAAGGACCATCCCGACTCCCGACGAACCCTCTACTGGAACCCTGACCTGAAACTGGATGACAGGGGAAAGGCAAGGATTGAATTCTACAACAACGGGAAGAAGACGCAGACCGTCGTCAGCGTGGAGGGTATGGCCACCGACGGCACACCTGTCAGTCTGAACAATGGAAAGAAATAAAAAGAGTTGCTCCGATTAAGAATCTTTACATTTCCATTCCGCACTTTCGAAGGTTCAAAAACAGGGTCTCAAGACTTTTTATAAATAGTGTCGAGACTTTTTGCAAATAGTGTCGACACTTTCCATTTCGAGGGTCGATGGATTATATACAGAGGCTTTTGAAAAATTTGAAAGAAGTTGGGGCAATAAAGAAGCCTTAAAGTGCTTTTGGCCCTTCAGGCCGCCTATGGATTATCATACATATACCCAGGGTGTCGCTTCGCTTGCCCTGGGCTATGGGCTTTTGCGCTTACTGAGCATTTCTGAAGATTCTGAAGTTGCGTTTTTGACAACCAAAACTTTTCAATAATATTATTTTACACTATTTTGCACCCTTTAACGCTTATTTCATCATATTGATATTCAGATGAGTATAGGGCACTTGTAGACTCTTTCGGACGGTCTTCCAAAAATCGGCTAAAAATATATCGGAAATTGTGTTTAGGATATTTGGAATTTACGTAATTTTGCAAAAAGCTAAAAGATATGAAGTGGAATAGCCGAAAATTGATAGGTGTATGTGTATTCCTATGGCTTTGTATGGCAGTATCGTGCCAGAATGATCGTAGCGTACTAACATACGAAATCTATAACGTGGATTTCGCATCATGGAAGGATCTGGTGAAGGTAAAAGAATCTGTTGTGCTGAAAACCGATATACCATTATCCTTTCCAGAAAAGTGTCTCGTTGCTACAGATAGAATAGTATTCTGGGACTCAAGTGCGAAAACAGTATATCTATTCGATGCCAATGGCACATTCATATCCAAGGTGGGAGAACGCGGACATGCAAAAAACGAATATACTCAAATCAGAGACATTGCTTTCAGTCCCGACTCGACCATAATCAAGATTCTTGATGATCACGGCATTCACAATTACAGTATGGAAGATGGACATTTCCTTGGATTAGAAAGAATAAAATCTGATTTGAGCTGTTCTGTGTGGAAATTCCTTCCTATCGGTGAGAATCATTATTTGTTTTTTTGCGATGACGGAGAGAACACCATCATAGAATATGAAATGGTTGATGGAAGGGCCAAGGTAACTGGATTGCGCAAAAGAGACTGTTTCCCGTATATAAAAGACTGTTTTTATGGGTATAATGGAACATATCGGGTTATTTCTGATTTTGGCAGTTTCTATGTAGATGATTTCTGCGATAATGCCTTAACGCAGAAGTATGCATTTGATTTTGGTAATAATGCATTGCCCAATAAAAAGAAACCTCAGAACTATGAGGCGTTTGAAAGGATCAACGGGACTCCGGAATACCTCAAATGTATTGGCAGTGCGTTTGAAACAGATCAATGGATATATATATCTGTTGGAGGCTTGGACTTGAAATATTATGATGTGTTCATCAATAAGACTACAAATAATATTTTTGCAGGCCCAACTACGGAGTTATTATATTTAGGAACTTGTGGCAATGATTGTTGGGCAATTCCATATCCAGACGCCGTAAAAGAAGGTTCTCATCTATATGATGCTTTGAAAGACGATATCAAGACATATCCAGATTCTCCAATTCTAGTAAAAGTGGAAATCCATGAAAACGATATCTAAAAAGTATATAGCAACCATATTTCTGTCAATATGAAGAAATTCCTTATCCTACTCCACCTCATCCTGTTTCCCGCATGCGTCCAACAGAAACACACGGAAGATGACAAGACAAAGGAGATAACAGTCTATCTATCTGTAACGGATGATGGGTACGCACTCTCCCAGGATCTTTATGAGATAAAAGAGATTGTCCCATTGGAATCTAAGCCTGAATGCATGATAACGGGCATCAAACGCATTCTTCCTTTCCAGGGTAATTATTATATCCTGGACGGAAAGAACCAAAAATGTGTTCTGGTCTTCGATTCGGAAGGACATTACCTGCACAAAATAGGGCATTACGGTCACGGTCACGGAGAATATGCTACGATAGAAGATTTCTGCATTGACGAGGAGGGGGAGCGGGTTATCATCCTCTCTGCCAACTCTACCGTTTATGTCTATCAGCTGGATGGCAAATTCCTGTTCACGAAAGCGTTGGACAAATCTCTGCTCTGGAGCATTGCCGCTAATTCGGAGGGCTTTCTGCTATCCAGCAATCACCAGACATACACAACGGGCGAAAATGCGTTTCTCTTCTACCTGTTCGACAAGGATTTCAACCTGAAAAAGAAAACGGGTGCCGTCCTGCCCGAACAGATGAATTCGCTATCGCTAATTTCTGCCAATCTCTGCACATTACAGGACAAATTTGTCTATCACGATACCTATATACATAAGACATCACTCCTCTCTTCGTCTGCGGATCCTGAAACATGCTACAACTTCCAGTTTGCTAACCCGATGCCCCAGAAATCATTCACGGATACCAATACCTTCATGGCAGAACAAATGGATTATGACTATCTGCTGGACAATGTAATGCTTAACGATAGATTTATCACGTTCTATGTTCAAAACGGGAACTGTTGCATTTCCGTTGCAGACAAATCTGGGAACAGTCTGCTGAACAAGTTGTACCTGGGCTTGATACCGAAAGCATACTATTCGGACGGAGAAAATGTCCTGACGTCCTTCTCAGCCTATGAAATTCTCCAGATAAAGGAATACGGTTTCATAAAGCAGAATGACACGACAATTGAACCAGAACATAATTCGGTGATTCTTAGGTTAAAGCCCATCATTTAGGATTCCATGTTTTCGAGGGCTGTCTTTTTTCCTCCTAATACGGCAGATGGGTGGAATGAAAAATTGCATCGCGCTATGCGTGGAATCTAATCGAACCGTTGGCGATCTGCTATCGAAGTGTTGGTGCATTTCTATCGAAGTTTTGATGTGATACTATCGAACTTTTTGTGTGCTGACACCGCAGTGTGAATGAATTTCTGGCGAAGTTTCGTTTTCCTTATACCAAAAAGATAACAAGTGCTGCCGTGATAGTATCACAGCAGTTTTATCTTATTTGTGCCTAAAAGTATATAATAGCCTGCTCAAAATTTGTCTTTTCTCTCGCTTATTCGTATCTTTGCACACGATTTTGTAAAGCTTTTACACATTATTTATTTATTATAAAAAACAATGGCAGATAACAAAGAAAAACTTTTCTCTGATTTTACTGCTCCCAGCCGTCAGGAATGGCGCGACAAGATCGAAGTTGACCTGAAGGGTGCAGACTATCAGAAGAAGATGGTCTGGAGAACAAACGAGGGCTTCAGCATGGAACCGTTCTACCTGAAAGAGGACGTGGAAAAGCTGGCCACAGTAAACGCCTTGCCAGGCGAGTTCCCCTATGTTCGCGGTAACAAAGCCGCTGACAATGAGTGGTATGTCCGTCAGGACATTAAGTGCGAATGCCCCAAAGCCGCCAACGAAAAGGCTCTGGACATCCTGAACAAAGGTGTTAACAGCTTAGGTTTCTGCATCCCCGGCGAAAAACTGAACGCTGAATACATCAGCACCTTGCTGGACGGCATCTATGCCGAATGCGTAGAGCTGAACTTCAAGACCTGCCAACGCCACAGCGTAGAACTGGCTGAGCTGCTGGTGAACTACTTCGAGCAGAAGGGCTTCGACAAGACCAAGGTGGCCGGCAGCATCTGCTTCGACCCTATGGAGAAGATCCTGATGAAGGGCAAGGACACGACGGCTCTGATGGCTGACGCCAAGGAGATGGTGAACGTGCTGGCCGAATACCCCTTGTTCCGCGCCATCAGCGTAAATGCCTACCAGCTGACAAACAGCGGTGCCTACAGCTATCAGGATCTGGGTTATGCCCTGGCCTGGGGTAATGAGTACCTGTCTGCCCTGACAGAGGCTGGCGTTGCTCCCGAACTGGCTGCCCAGAACATCAAGTTCAACCTGGGCATCAACGGTGTTTATTTCATGGAGATTGCCAAGATGCGTGCCGCACGTATGCTCTGGGCTCAGATTGTAGGCCAATATACGGCTTGCAAGGAAAGTGCCAAGATGCACGTATGTGCCTACACGACAACCTATAACCAAACAATCTTCGACAGCTACGTAAACCTGCTCCGTTCCCAGACCGAGGCGATGAGTGCCGCCCTGGGTGGCGTGGAGAGCATCGTAGTGACTCCCTTTGACGCGCCCTATGAAGTGCCGACAGACTTTGCTGAGCGTATCGCACGCAACCAGCAGTTGCTGTTGAAGGATGAGTGCCACTTCGATCGTATGGTGGACGTTGCCGGTGGTTCCTACTTCATCGAAGAACTGACGAGTGCCCTGGCTGGCCAGGCTTGGAAGCTGTTCCTCGCCGTTGAGGAAGAAGGCGGTTTCCTGGCAGCCCTGAAGGCTGGTACGATCCAGAACGCCATCAACGAGACCAACGTGGCCCGTCATGCCAATGCAGGCAAGCGCAAGGAGTTCCTGCTGGGTACAAACCAGTTCCCCAACTTCATCGAGAAGAGCGAAGGAAAGGCTCCCGTTAAATGCTGCTGCCAGTGCTGCGAGGATAATCCAGCCTTTACGGCCGTGAAAACATCCCGTCTGGCAAGTGACTTCGAAAGCCTGCGTCTGACAACAGAAAAGGCCGCCAAGGTTCCCGTTGCCTTCATGCTGACAATCGGTAACCTGGCCATGCGTCAAGCACGTGCCCAGTTCAGCTGCAACTTCCTGGCTGCTGCCGGATACAAGGTTATCGACAACCTGGGCTTCGCCTCGGTAGAAGAGGGTGTGGACAAGGCTCTGGAGGCCGGTGCCGACATCGTAGTCATCTGCTCAAGCGACGATGAATATGCAGAGTATGCTATCCCTGCCTACCAGTACCTGAACAACCGCGCCATGTTCGTGGTGGCCGGTGCTCCCGCATGCACAGACGATCTGAAGGCCGCCGGCATCGAGAACTTCATTCACGTACGCGTAGATCAGTTGAAGACTTTGAAAGAATATAACGCTAAACTCGGAATCTAATATGGCACGTAAATCATTTAATCAGATTGATATCTTTGCCGGAATCGAAGCAAAGAATGGCCAGGAATGGCAAAAAGAGAATGGTATCACTGCCAACTGGAAGACTCCTGAGCAGATTGACATTCAACCCGTATATACAAAAGAAGACCTGGAAGGTATGGAGCACCTGGACTTTGCTGCCGGTATTCCTCCATTCCTGCGTGGCCCGTATAGTATGATGTACCCCTTCCGTCCGTGGACTATCCGCCAGTATGCCGGTTTCTCTACAGCAGAGGAGAGTAATGCATTCTACCGTCGTAACCTGGCCAGCGGTCAGAAGGGTCTGTCCGTAGCATTCGACCTGCCCACACACCGTGGATACGACCCCGACAACGAGCGCGTCGTAGGTGACGTAGGTAAGGCTGGCGTAAGCATCTGTTCTCTGGAGAACATGAAAGTGCTCTTCGCCGGAATCCCCTTGAACAAGATGTCCGTTTCCATGACTATGAACGGTGCCGTTCTGCCTATCCTGGCATTCTACATCAACGCAGGTCTGGAGCAGGGCGCTCAGCTGGAAGAAATGGCTGGTACCATCCAGAACGATATTCTGAAGGAGTTCATGGTGCGCAACACCTACATCTATCCGCCATCGTTCTCTATGAAGATCATTGCCGACATCTTCGAGTTCACAAGCCAGAAGATGCCTAAGTTCAACAGCATCTCCATCTCTGGCTACCACATGCAGGAAGCCGGCGCAACAGCCGACATCGAATTGGCCTACACACTGGCCGACGGTATGGATTACCTGCGTGCCGGTATCAACGCCGGTATCGACGTAGATGCCTTCGCACCCCGTCTGAGCTTCTTCTGGGCCATCGGCGTAAACCATTTCATGGAAATTGCCAAGATGCGTGCCGGCCGTCTGTTATGGGCCAAGATCGTAAAGAGTTTCGGTGCCAAGAACCCCAAGTCCATGGCATTGCGTACTCACTCTCAGACATCCGGATGGTCTCTGACCGAACAGGATCCGTTCAACAACGTTGGTCGTACCTGTATCGAGGCTATGGCAGCCGTTCTGGGTCACACACAGTCTCTGCACACGAATGCCCTGGACGAGGCTATTGCCCTGCCCACTGACTTCAGCGCACGTATTGCACGTAATACACAGATCTACATTCAGAACGAGACCCAGGTGTGCAAGCACATCGACCCATGGGCCGGTTCCTACTATGTAGAGAAACTGACTCAGGAACTGTACACCAAGGCTTGGGAACACATCCAGGAAATCGAGAAGCTGGGCGGTATGGCAAAGGTCATCGAAACAGGTCTGCCCAAGATGCGTATCGAAGAGGCTGCTGCCCGTACACAGGCTCGTATCGACAGTGGCAACCAGACCATCGTTGGTGTCAACAAGTATCGTCTGGAGCACGAAGATCCTATCGACATTCTGGAAATCGACAACACTGCCGTACGCTTGCAGCAAGAGGCCAACCTGAAGGAGTTGAAGGCCAACCGCGACGAAGCATTGGTAAAAGCCGACCTGGAAGCCATCACAAAGTGTGTCCAGGAGTTCAAGGACGGAAAGAAGAGCGAACAGAACCTGCTCGACCTGGCGGTAAAGGCTGCCGGCCATCGTGCCACACTGGGCGAGATAAGCGATGCCTGCGAAGCCGTCGTAGGTCGTTACAAGGCAATCATCAGAACAATCAGTAACGTGTATTCATCAGAAAGTAAGTCAGACGAGCTCTTCAAGCAGGCTTGCGAGCTCACCGAGGAATTTGCCAAGAAGGAAGGACGCCGTCCTAGTATCATGATAGCCAAGATGGGACAGGACGGTCACGACCGTGGTGCCAAAGTCTGTGCTACCGGTTATGCCGACTGCGGTTTCGACGTAGATATGGGTCCCTTGTTCCAGACACCGGCCGAAAGTGCCCGTCAGGCAGTGGAGAACGATGTCAACGTACTGGGTGTAAGTTCTCTTGCAGCCGGTCACAAGACCCTCATCCCTCAGGTTATTGCAGAGTTGAAGAAACTGGGTCGCGAGGACATCATGGTCATCGCAGGTGGTGTAATTCCCGCCCAGGACTACGACTTCCTCTATCAGGCTGGCGTTGCCGCCATCTTCGGCCCCGGCACCTCTGTTGCCTACTCTGCCGTTGAGATGATGAAGATCCTTTTGGATAAGTAATCAAGCGATAAATCGCAACATAAACGAAAGTGGAATCTCCTTTGTGTGGGGTTCCACTTTCTTTTCCAACAAGCAGATGATTACAAGTCAGGAACGTATGCACCAGATGGTGCTGGAATGGGGTTTCCTGCCCTTTTTCAAGAACAGGATAGAGAACTTCTCTATCGAGGAGCACACGCCATCCGAACTATGGTTTACCGATGAGCAGATGGCAAGCCCCTGGGAATGGAAAGGTCCTGTCATTACCGAATGGGACTGCACATACGGAAAATTCTTTCTGGGAAAGGCTGGTTTTATCAGCCTGAAATGGTTGCCCGACTTCATGAACTGGCGTCGCACACTCTATCCCCTATCTGCCTTTCCTGGCGAAGCCCAGCATATACTGGAAGTCCTCAGGGAAAATGAATCGATGCTAAGCCGTGAGTTAAAAAAGGCCAGTGGATTTACATTGACAAGGAAGCGGAAATTCGGAATGGACGGGATGGAGGACAAAGAGGCCAACCGCCACAACGGAGCCAGTTTCGACAAGCTCATTGCCGAAATGCAGATGGGCGCACACGTCGTAATAGCGGATTTCGAATATAACTTTACCAGAAACGGCGAGCGATACGGCTGGGGCGTTGCCCGCTACTGCACACCCGAGGCATTGTTCGGAGAAAACCTTACAGATGCATGCGAAGGACGCACACCACAGGAAAGTCGGGAAACCATCCTACAACACCTGGCACACATTCTGCCAAACGCCAGTCGGAAAGATCTGGAAAAACTGATTTAATCGAGAATCTCCTATTTTTTACTGCGCTGACACTCTATTTTTATCATATATGATTTTTTTTCATATTTTATTGTTATATTTGCATCAAATTCATGCAAAGACAACATAAATTTATGGAAAAACTCAAAGAAAAAAAAACGTTTTCGTGCCAAACATGCGGACGGAGACGATTTCTATTCCAACTGGCAACTATAACTAGTGCATCCTTACTGCCAAATGAGTTATTTGCATCCCTACCTAAGTCCAGTCACGATACTGTTATGCCAGACAAGACCGATGCCGTAAAGGTGCGACTCATCTATGCCTACCACTTGAGTGACATACAGGTTGAACGCACATGGCCCAATGTCGGTCACGATTTTACCTCCATAAAGAGAGAAATACTTAACACTCTGAATTCCAAAGTTCGTGATGTGGAATTTATTCCGACTTCTGCACGAACAGCAGAAGATGCCAAGAAAGTTCTTGCAGAAGACAACGAACGGGGAGATATTGCCGGTTATATCATTGTACAGATGAACAACTGGGTTCCAGCTTCCGAAATATTCATCAAACATGGCAAACCGGTCATCTACATCCCGTTGCCATACTGCGCTGACGGTGGATGGACATTAAATACAGCCAAGTATCTGAACAATGACCACCCATACTTTGAAGTGATGACCTCACATGATTTCAACGATGTGGTGGAAATGGCAAACGCTTTTGCCTTACTGAAAAATGGCACACCTACCGATTTCAAGAAAGCTGCAAGGGAATGGCGTATCAACCATACGCCCAAATATTGTACAGCCGTAGCCAAGAAAGATCGGATAAAATGCCTCTCACCCGAAAAAACCATAGAAAAACTGAAAGGAATGAAAATCCTTTCAGTGGAAAACAATTCACCAGATTATTTCCAAAAGATAAAAAATGATTTTGGCATTGACGTAGAAGTTGTTTCTTTTACAGATGTGGATGCCAAAGCAGATAAAGTGGAAAACGCAAAGGCCAAGAAACTGGCAGACAGATGGACCAAAGAAGCAAAAACCATCGAGGAGGTATCATACGATACACTTTTCGGGTGTGCGAAGATGTACTATGGTATGAAAGAAATACTGAAAGAACATGGAGCACAAGCCATCACTATCAATTGTCTTGGGGGATGCTACACAGGGAAAATAAAGAATTACCCGTGCCTGGGCTTCATGGAACTGCAGGACGAGGACCTGTTTGGCATTTGCGAAAACGACCTCGACTCCACCATTACCATGATGGTATTCCATGCCCTTACCAACGGACGTATGGGCTATGTATCGGATCCTGCGCTGGATATCACGAGCCGCAAGATTATTTATGCGCATTGTGTTTCGACACGCAAATTCTTCGGGAAAAAGAGCAAGCAAATGCCATTTGAAATCCTTACTCATTCCGAAGACCGACAAGGAGCATCCGTGCGCACCATCACACCGGAAGGCTATCCTGTCACCACACTAAAACTCAACGTTGCGGCACGTTGCATGGCCATTCACAGTGCCATCACAACAGGCAATGACCGGAACGACCGTGCCTGCCGTACCAAAATCGTGGCAGAAGTCGTGGGCGACTACAACAAGATATACTCTACATGGGCACGTTTTGCATGGCATAGAGTGACCTTTTATGGTGATTTTGCAAAAGAGGCAATTGCCTTTGCCCAAAAGATCGGTTACGAAATCGTATATGAAGCATGATTGTCTGTATAGCTGAGAAACCATCCGTTGCCAGAGATATCGCCCATATTTTGGGCGCAGAACGACCCATGGATGGTTTCATGGAAGGAAATGGCTATCAGGTAACTTGGACTTTCGGCCACCTGTGCGAATTAAAAGAGCCTCACGACTATACCCCCTTATGGAAAAATTGGAGCCTGAGCCAATTACCAATGATACCCCCACGTTTCGGAATAAAGCTGAAATCAGACAAAGGGATAGAGAAACAGTTCGCAACCATTGAACGACTGATGCAGAAGGCCGACGGCATAATAAACTGCGGTGATGCCGGACAGGAAGGTGAACTCATCCAACGCTGGGTAATGCAGAAAGCTCAAGCCCACTGCCCCGTACAAAGACTATGGATCAACAGCTTGACAGAAGAGGCCATACGCGAAGGGTTCCAAAATCTAAAAGACCAAAGTCACTACCAGACGCTCTATGAAGCAGGTTTGATGAGGGCTATCGGCGACTGGCTTTTAGGTATGAACGCAACACGTCTTTACACTCAGAAGTACGCTTCTGACAGTAGGCAGGTGTTGAGTATAGGACGAGTTCAAACCCCTACTCTTGCCTTGATCGTACGGAGGCAACAGGAAATAGAAACATTCGTGCCTACCTCCTATTGGGTGTTGACGACAGAATACCGAGGCACAACTTTCACAGCCGTAATGGAAGAAGGAGACAAAGGGTTCAAGACACGCGAGGAAGGAGAAAAAGCACTTGCAGCCATTCGCGACCTCCCCTTTACCATCACGGACATTCAGAAAAAGAAAGGGACTGAAGCACCTCCACGTTTATTTGACCTGACGAGCCTACAGGTTGAATGCAACAAGAAATACGGATTTAGTGCCGACCAAACCTTGCAACTGATTCAAAGTCTGTATGAGAAGAAGTTAACCACCTACCCTCGTGTCGATACGACGTTCCTGAGCGATGACATCTACCCCAAATGTCCACAGATCATGAACGGACTGAAGGCTTATTTCCCTTTGATGGAGCGTATCAAAGGAAAGCCCTTAGCAAAGACAAAGAAAATTTTCGATAATAGCAAGGTTACGGATCACCACGCCATCATCCCCACCGGTGTACCTGCTCAACAGATGACCGACATGGAGGCCAAGGTATATGATCTGGTGGCCAGACATTTCATTGCCGCCTTTCATCCTGACTGCATATTCTCCACCACCACGGTGCTGGGTCAAGTAGAAGACATCGCTTTCAAGGCTACGGGTAAGGAAATCATCGACCCGGGATGGAAGGTCGTTTTTCCAACTACGACATCCGAGAAGAACGAGACATCCGAAAACAATGTACAGGACGCAGAACAACAGGCCGATCTGAAGGTATTCAAAAAAGGGGAATCGGGTCTCCATATACCCAATTTGGCGGAAAAGCAGACAACTCCACCCAAGCCCTACACGGAAGCCTCTCTCCTTCGAGCAATGGAAACAGCTGGTAAGCTGGTGGAAGATGAGGATTTGCGCGACGCCCTAAAAGAAAACGGCATAGGGCGACCCAGTACCAGGGCGGCCATCATAGAAACCCTTTTTCGACGAAATTATATCCGAAAGGAACGCAAATCCCTATGGGCAACTCCGACTGGCGTGGAACTAATTGGCCTCATCCACGAAGAATTACTGAAAAGTGCGGAACTAACTGGACTATGGGAAAAGAAACTACGGCAAATAGAACGGCATGAATATGAGGCACGCACCTTTTTGGAGGAGCTGAAACAAATGGTAACAGAATTGGTAAACACCGTACTACGCGACAACACACCACGTCATCTTACAATGGTACAGCCCCTTAACACAAAGAAGAAAAAAGCGCCAACGAGCAATAAAAATGCCAAATAATCGTTATATTAATATTATGCGTACGCCAAGAAGACACACACCCTCGTTTATAGCCGGATGGATAGGTTTCATCCCTGCCATGATGTGTCTCTTGCTTCTACTAAACGGTTGCAGTGCCGAAACAAACATCAAAAAGGGTGATGCCTTTTATGCCATAGGCGAATATTTCGATGCCGCAGCCCAATACAAAAAAGGGTATTCCAGAACGAACATCAAGGATAAGGAAAAACGTGGACAAAGAGCGTGGAAAATGGCCGAATGCTACCGCAAGATTCACTATACAGCCAAAGCTGCCGGTGCCTACCAAAACGCCATACGTTACAAGTATCCCGACAGCCTGGCACTACTATATCTAGCTCAGGCTCAACAAAAACAAGGAGATTACAAAAATGCCATAAAGAACTATGATGCCTTTCTGGAACTGGTTCCTGGCCATAAATTGGCCCTGAACGGGAAGAAGGGATGCCAAATAGCACCAACCTGGAAAGAAACACCTACACAATACTCCATCAAGAAAGAGCCCATACTGAACAGCCGAAGAGCCGATTTTTCCCCGGTACTTGCCGGAGATGAGTGGGATCAGATCTATCTTACCAGCACACGCAATCAAGCAACCGGTACTGAAATCAGCGGCATCACCGGCACGAAAAGCGGTGATATTTTTTTGAGCAAGAAAGACGACAAAGGCAAATGGAGCCAACCGGAACCTGTCGAAGGTGATGTGAATACGGAATTCGACGAGGGAGCGTGTACAATATCTCCAGACGGACAAACAATGTATTTTACACGTTGCACATACAACAGCAGTTATCCCCGCATGGCAGAACTTTTCAGCTCTAACAGAAGCGATGCCAGCTGGGGGGCTGCCACCGCCATAGGCGTAGGCATCGACACACTGGCCAATTATGCGCACCCCGCAATCTCTCCTGACGGCAAATGGCTTTATTTTGTAAGCGATATGGCCGGTGGCTTAGGTGGTTTGGATATCTGGCGCATCCCAGTAGCAGAAGCAGACGGAGGTGGACCCGAAAACCTGGGTGCCCCCATCAACACGCCAGGCGATGAGATGTTCCCTACATTCCGTCCCAACGGTGACCTGTATTTCAGTAGCAACGGTCATCCTGGCATGGGAGGCCTAGACCTTTTTTGCGCCAAGTGCGACACAATAGGGAAAAGGACAAAATGGGAAATACTGAACCTACAATATCCCATGAACAGTTGCGGAGATGATTTCGGCATGACATTCGAAGGTGCTCATAACCGAGGCTTTTTCTGCTCCAATCGGGGAGATGCCAGAGGATGGGATCATATCATGTCCTTCGAATATCCAGAGGTGGTATTTTCCCTCACCGGTTGGGTGTATGAAAAAGACGGCTACGAACTGCCAGATGGCATCGTCTATATGATAGGAAACGACGGAACGAACCTGAAACTGAACGTAAAAAACGACGGTTCCTTTACACAGGAAGTTAAGCCCAACGTGGATTATATTCTCCTGGGAACATGCAAGGGCTACCTAAACCACAAGGAAGAACTACATGTGGACACCAGCAGCATAAGCCATGAGTACGTTCTCCAATTCCCTCTTGCAAGCATCAACCACCCAGTACTGATACGGAACGTATTTTACGAGTTCGATAGTGCCAAACTGACAGAATCCAGCACCATGGCTCTTGATAGTCTCGTTGATATGCTGAATGAAAATCCCAATGTCACCATAGAACTTTCCAGCCATTGCGACTATCGTGGAAAAGATGAGTACAATGATAAACTGAGTCAGCGGCGAGCTGAAAGTGTGGTGAACTATCTTATATCCCACGGCATCGAGATGGAACGACTCACACCTGTGGGATATGGTGAAAGACGGCCTAAAGTCGTTACACGTAAGGTTGCCGAACAGAATGCTTTCTTACATGAAGGAGACACCCTTACCGAAGCATTCATAACGGCCCTACCCGATGAGGAACAACAGGAGATATGCAACTCGCTGAACAGACGTACCGAGTTCCGTGTCCTCAGAACGACCTATAAACTTTTCGACAAGAAAGAAAATGAAACGTCGCAGACTGAGGTTCCTGCAATGATGGCCAAAGAAAAAGAAGAGAAACATAAATAGCATATAATCTAATAAACAACAAACAACATATTTACTAACCAAAACAAACGAATTATGAAAATGAACAGAAGATCGTTCCTACAAAGGGGTGCAGCCAGTGCTGCATTGTTTACGATTCTGCCTCGCAACGTGCTGGGCAAGATGGGCGGTGACAACAAATTCATTGCCCCTAGCGATCAGTTAACACGCGGTATCATCGGTACCGGTGGCATTGGTCTTAGTGATCAGCACTTCCTGAGTGATCAGCAGTGCCGTCTGGTTGCTCTTTGCGATGTGGACTCAAAGCATCTGGAAAACGGTATGGAAAAGGCCAAGAGCAAGTTCAATGAAGTTCCCAAATCCTATCACGATTTCCGCGACCTCATCCACGACGAAAATGTGGATATCGTGCACATTGCCACTCCCTCTCACTGGCATGCCATCATGGCCATAGAAGCCGCCAATGCAGGGAAAGACATTTTCTGCGAGAAACCCATGACTCGTACCATCGGTGAGGGAAAGCGAGTAGAAGAAGCCGTGAAACGTAACGGACGCGTATTCCGTCTGGACACATGGTTCCGCTTCAAAGACACGTTTTATGGACTGGGAACCGATGTCAAACCCTTGAAAAAACTCGTTGACAGTGGTTTGCTCGGATGGCCTCTGAAAGTACGCATTTCCGGGGCCACAGGTTTTACATGGAAGTTCTTCTGGACAGGTAAAGAGAATCTGGAAGTACAGCCCATTCCCAAGGAACTGGACTACGACTTCTGGCTGGGTCCGGCACCCTACAAGCCCTACAACGTACATCGTACCCATGGTACCTTCCGTGGCTATTGGGACTACGATGGCGGTGGCCTGGGTGATATGGGTCAGCACTACATCGATCCTGTACAGTACATTCTGGGTAAAGATGACACTTTCCCCGTAAAGGTGGAAGTGGATGCTCCTCAGCAGCACCACGATGCAGTAGGTATCTGGCGCAAGATCACCTACACCTACGAAGACGGCTGCCAGATTATCCTGGAAGGCGAAGGTTTCGAAAGCGAAGGAAAGGTTCCCTATATCGAAGGTCCTAAAGGCAAGGTTTACAAAGGTTTTGAATGTACAATTCCCAATGTCAACGATGTCATCAACGAGCTGCCTGATCCTGCTCAGCGCATTACGGATTTCTTCGAGAGTATCCGTACCCGTCGTCAGTTCGCACTCAACGAATCCAACGGTCACCACAGTGCCACCATCGTCAATATGGGCGTCTGTGCATTGCGTCTGAACCGCACGTTGAATTTCGACCCGAAGACCCAGCTCTTCATCAACGACGATGCCGCCAACCGTCTGGTTAACCAGCCTATGCGCGGCGAATGGAGTAAATACATGTAAGTTCATTTTCAGACATAGAATTATGAAAAAACTATTCAATATTATCCTGACTGCCGCCCTGATGATGGCAGTCGCTCTGCCCGTTTCCTCACAGGATCAAAGACAGAGAACCCCAGAAACCATCGTCCAGGACGTACTGGCACAAATGCCTACACAGGACAAGGAAAGTTTCAACCGCGAAATGGGTTATCTTGCCCAGTCAGCCCCTCAGTCTGTCATCTTGCTCTGTAAGATGATGCAACCGGCCGAGAAGGCATGCAACAATCGTGTAGAATATGCCATCTCTGGCGTCGTGAACTATGCCACAGAGAATGTCAAGTTCAGCAAAGCCGTAAAAGAAGGCTTGGAAAAAGCACTTCCTGATGCCGTGGATAAGACAGCCAAGCAGTTCTTTGAACAAGAACTTCGCCTGTTCAATCCCGAGAACGACGTCACCTATGGCGAACACACTGGAGCTGAGACCTATACAGTAGCCTACGACAAGCTCAAAGAATTAGGTGATAAGGCCGGCAAGCAGATTGTAAAATCCATCAAGAATAAGGATCACGCTCTGCGTATGCAAGCCCTAAAGTACGCGACCGATAACGGACTGGTTACGGACGAACTGGTCAAGAAGGTTGCAGGCAAGTACAACTCTGCCAGCACCGAAGGAAAAGTGGATATTCTGAATTGGTTGGGCGACAATAAGATTGAGAATCAAAAGCCCCTTATGATAAAGGCTGTAGAAAAGGGTGGCGAACCCGCAGCCGCTGCTATTGAAGCCCTCGGACGTCTGGGTGGAAACGATGCCTTGGACGTACTTATCGGCCAGCTCGGAACGCCCAACAATGATGCCGCCTTCACGACCTTGCGTTCCTTCCCCGGCAATATCGGAGATAAGGTAGTTTCTGCCCTGAGCACTGCCACAGGCGATCAACAGATATCACTACTTAACTTGGCCAGCGCACGACGTATCACAGGAGCGGCTTCACAGATGTTCGACCTGACCTCCAACAGCAACGCAGCCGTTAGTCAGGCAGCACTCCAAAACCTGGCAGGTGTAGTTGGTGCCAGTGATGCATCCA
The DNA here is from genome assembly GCA_045617645.1 of Bacteroidaceae bacterium. Classification (GTDB taxonomy): domain Bacteria; phylum Bacteroidota; class Bacteroidia; order Bacteroidales; family Bacteroidaceae; genus Physcousia. Next base: position 17,869 of record JAZLIY010000143.1, read on the forward strand.
AGATTGCCTCAATGCTGGACAAGGCTAGCGCAACTCAGGTTCCCGCCTACCAGAAAGTGCTCGCTTCCAGCCTGAAGAGTTTAGACACAAAAAAACGATTCGACACGATCAGCAGCCTCATTAAGGGAGCATCTAACAAGGAGCGTCTGTATCCCGCACTGGCCGCTACCAACACCGACGAATCTGTTGACATGCTGCAACAGGCATGGGAAAGTGCCAAGAGTGCAGATGCCCTCAACGCCCTCAAAAATAGCCAGAACTATAAGGCAGCCAATGCCCTGTTTAATGCAGCTAAGGATGGCGATGAGGAAGCTCTTAAAAGTTATGTGTCACTCGTTGATGCCAATGAGAGCAGCGTGGACAATCGTTTCAATCGTCTGGAACAGGCTATAAACATCGCCAAGAGTGCAGATGCCAAGAAGAACATCCTCGGCAGTATGGGCAATACGCCCACCCGTAGTGCCTTCAAACTCGCAGGCAAATACCTCGATGACAAGGAGGTCGGTTATGAAGCAGCCGTTGCAGAAAAGAAAATTATCAGCAAGGCCATGGATGACATCGAATACGACTTGGTAAAAACCAACATGAACAAGTGCATCGACCTCTACAAAGCACACGGTACCGCCGACGATGGCTATGCTGTTGACGAGATTAAGAAAATGCTCGCTGAAACGGAGCCCTCTCCCATCTACGTTTTGACTGACGAGGAGAAAGCAGAAGGCTATGAGCTGCTTTTCGATGGTACAAATCTGGACAACTTCGTGGGTAACAAAGAAAACTACGTACCCATCAACGGTAGCATCTATGTTACCGCCGACTATGGAAGCGGTGGCAACCTCTACACGGCAAAGGAATATCGCGACTTCGTGTTCCGCTTCGAATTCTGCTTTATGCGTCCCGGAGTGAACAACGGTATCGGTGTGCGCACCCCCATGGGTGTGGATGCTGCCTACGACGGTATGTGTGAATGCCAGATACTGGACCACGACGATCCTATCTATAAAGACTTACGTGAATACCAAGTACATGGTTCCGTCTATGGTGTTATCCCAGCCAAGCGCATAAAGCACAAGCCGTTGGGCGAATGGAGTACCGAGGAAATTCGAGTACAGGGCAACCACATAACTGTCATCGTGAATGGTGAAGTTATCAACGACGGAGACATCAAGGAAGCTTGCCAGGGTCACAACGTAGCTCCTGACGGAAGCGACAACAACCCTTATACCGTCGATCACCGCAACCACCCTGGAATGTTCAACAAGACCGGTCACATCGGTTTCCTAGGCCACGGCACCGGTATCAAATTCCGCAACGTACGTGTCCTTGACCTTTCCAAGCAGAAAGCAAAGGGCAAAAAGAAATAAACAGTTTTCTATCTGATAGAACCATCATTATCACGAGGACACGCAATGAAAAACTTGCATGTCCTCGTTTTTATTTCGCTCGCTTAATCTCATCTTTATCTTATCGGTCAAAACCACTTTCATTCAGCAATGACAAAAAAAACGAGTTTTTTTTGTCATTGCATTTGCTTAATCGTATCTTTGTGTTTTGAAAACATTAAAAATAAAAAATATGGACGCTATTTGTACACTTTCTCCCCAAATTATTTGGAAAAACTTTCATCTATTAACCCAAATACCACGTCCCAGCGGTCATCTGGAGAAAATTCAGCAATTTCTACTTGATTGGGCTTCCGAGCATGGCATAGAGGCATGGAAAGACAATGCGGAAAACATCGTGATGCGCAAACCAGCTACTCCTGGCTACGAAAACCGAAAGACGGCAGTAATGCAGGCGCACATGGACATGGTGCCACAAAAGACAGATGATAGCAAGCACAACTTCGAGACAGATCCCATAGAAACTATCGTGGAAGGTGAATGGGTTAAGGCCAATGGTACGACCTTAGGGTCGGACGACGGAATGGGAGTAGCCGCCATTATGGCGGTTATGGAAAGTAATGACCTGGAGCATGGCCCACTGGAAGCTCTGATAACGGCCGACGAGGAAACCTGTATGTACGGTGTGAACCACTTGTCCGCTGACACGCTGAAGGGTGACATTCTGCTGAACATTGACAATGAGACCATGGGAGAGTTTGTGATAGGCAGTGCCGGTGGCGTGAACATCACGGCATCCCTGACCTACAAAGAAGTAGTCCCCGAAGAGGATGACGTGGCCGTAAAGGTGACGTTGAAGAACCTGCGAGGCGGACATAGCGGATTGGAAATAAACGAAGGGCGCGGAAATGCCAACAAGCTGATGGCAAGATTCGTAAGACAAGCTATCATAGACGACGAGGTGCGATTGGCCGCCTGGACAGGGGGCAATATGCGCAATGCCATTCCACGAACGGCTCAGGTGGTGCTGACTCTGCCACAAGAGAACGTAGAAGATTTGAAAGAGTTGGCACAATATTGTCAGGACATTTTCAACGAGGAGTTCCGAGGAGTGGAGAAGGACATCGTAATAAACGTTGAGCCGACAAGACTGCCAGAAGGAGAAGTGCCAGAAGAAATCCAGGACAACCTGGTAGATGCCATCATGGCCTGCCATAACGGAGTCCTGAGAAATATCCCAAGCATCCCCAGCGTTGTGGAAACGAGCAGCAATCTAGGTATCATAAACATAGAGAACGGCAAAGCGAGCATCCTCATACTGGCCCGAAGCAGTAACGAAACCATGATGGAATACATACAAGAGATACAAGAGTGCTGTTTTTCTATGGCAGGCATGAAGGTTGAATACGGTGGACAATACGGTGCATGGCAACCGAACTTCGACAGTCCCATCACCGCTACCATGGTGAAGGTTTACAGGGAATTGTTCCATGAAGAGGCTTCGGTGGAGGTTTGCCACGCCGGACTGGAATGCAGCATCATCGGCAGCGTATATCCAAAGATGGATCTTGTTAGCTTCGGTCCAACACTACGTTCTCCACATACGCCAGACGAACGTTGCCATATTCCTTCTGTTGAAAAGTTCTGGGTATTCCTTAAAGCACTACTCAGAGAAATTCCTGTGAAAGACTGATAAAAAAGTGAAAAAGATTCTTTTCTTACTGATTTTTTTCAGTTACGTCCTGACCATTGGAGCCACCAGGAAACAGGAAGCCCTACGGTTGGTAAGATTACTGGAAGACATACGACAGCGTGAAGAAGTGACGCCAGATAGTTTCTACACTGACGTGGCTTTATTACGTCAAGAAATCAGTAGGCAAAAGGATTCGCTTTCCTGCGCCGTCTATCGTGCAACGTTGGCAAGGTTGCTTTCGTGCAACGCATATCGCGCACAGACCTATAGCAGACAGACAGAAAGTGCCGAGGACAGCATACAGGAATGGTCACAGGAAGAATACAAGAAATATGCCGCCCTACTCTATGCCCAGGCACTGACACAGGCAGACGCATTACATAACAGCAAGGCTAAGGAGTGGTTTTCGCTGACAACAAAAAGGCCTTCTGACAAAGCTTTTTCGAACGATATGCTGAGCATCGTATGGCATGCCGCCACCGAGGATATTGTATCACCGACAAAACATTCAAATTTGCCTGGATACAAAGACATGATTGCTTTTTATCGACAAAAGGAATTGCCGGAAGCGGCCATGTGGCTAACATTGGATTCCATAGATGCACAGACACCATACGAGAAAACCATAGAGGAACTTCTTCGGGTAAGGGACGAATACAAAAAAAGGGATTTCTGTGCCGAGGTATATCTAAGACTATCCGAACGGGGAGAGCAGACCCCGGAAGAAAGGGAAGCATGGCTTTTGGAAGGGATTGAACGTTACCCACGTTATGCGCGGAAGGGAGCGTTGCAAAATGCTCTGAATCTGTTACGGGAGCCAATGCTACAATGGAAAATGAAATCATGCCTCTATCCTGGAAGCGAGGGAGAGATCGCCTTGACAATAAGGAATATGCATGAAGCTAATGCCGTTCTATACAAGCTACCTGATAATTTCGACGAAAACATAGACAATGCATACAAAGAGGTAGTCCAACATACGTATATAGAAACATTTCATCATTTGTTCAAGGCTCATCCGGCTGTAGAGGAATGGGAAGACACGCTGAAATGGAAAGTACCGGAAATCTATGGACTATATGCCTTACTGACCACAGCAGTAACGAATGCAAAGCTCGATAAAAAGCCCGTCCCTCAGGTTCTTTTTTTCCGCGTCAGCAAATTGGATTTCTATACTCAGAAGTTACCCAACAATCTATTGCGTTGCACCGTAGTGGATGCCTTATCGGGAAAGCCACAGAAGGACGTGGAAGTGTCCTTCTTCAGCCCGTCAAATGACAACGAATTGTTAGCAACTAAAACAACGGATCGAAATGGACGTAGCGAAATAAAAGTCCCTGGAAAATACAGGGGAGGGATTAGCATACAATTGAAAAAAAACGAAGACCGTTTCTGTAAGCCGGCACGAACACAACATTATGTTCAATATGGTACAGAAACGGATACGGTGTCAAATCTGAACCTGTTCACCGACAGAGCGATCTACCGACCAGGGCAAATGTTACACGTTTCCGCCGTAGCCTACAAGCAACACCTTTGGGACGCACGGGTTCGGGAAGGGCATCAGATTAACGCCACCTATTACGATGCAAACGGGCAAACAATCGCCACGCACCAGTTACAAACGGATGAGTTCGGAACAGCGCACGACAGTCTGCAACTGCCGGAAAACGGTCTGCCGGGAAGTTACCGAATCCGTATAGGAAACACATACCACAGCATACGGGTGGAGGAATACAGACGCCCCACGTTTTACGTGAAAATGGACGAATTGCCTGCGACAACATGGCCCACGGAAAGCGTTACCCTGACAGGTAAAGCCATTGCATACAATGACACACCTGTAAGGAATGCACGGATTACGGGTACATATCGATGGAGCCAGGATATTTGGTTTAGACGACATCACGATGCCTACCAACCCATTCAAGGAATAATCCCAGATACCTTATACACTGACAACAACGGAAACTTTACTATCACACTACCAGTAGAGCGGGATGAAAGGCAAATAAGACGAGGGGTGCGACTGAACGTGCAGGTCGATGTTCTAAGTCCACAAGGAGAAACACAACAAGGCGAACAATGGCTGAGTCTGTGTTCTACCCCCTTACGACTACATGCTGACATCCCTCAGATGCAAGACAAAGAACGAATTAAGCCCTGGTTTATGGAATTATATTCCAGTTCGGGAAAGACCATAGAGGGTAACGTGTCATGTACCCTGAAGAAAGACGGAAAAACCGTATATGAAACGATATTCCAAACGGGAACAAAAGTTACGCCAGAGAAGCTGGAAACAGTACCGTCCGGTAAATATCACCTCACGGCAAAGGCTCAAGTGAACGGGGACACAGCGACCTACACCTCACAGATTACTCTATTCAGCATGCAGGATTCAAGTTTGCCTATAGATACGACCTTATGGTGCTATTGTCCATGCGACACATTCGATACAGAACGACCTGCCATTGTGCAGATAGGCAGCAGTCAAGATGTCTGGATAAATATCGTAATGACATCCAACACTGCAGTTGTACTGGATACCATTGTACATTACCAGGATAGCATGACAAAATGGATTCTCCCATACAAGAAGGAATATGGCATGGGGACAAGTCTATCCGTCACACTCCATCGAAACGGCACTTTATATACCCAGAATAGACAAATACATCTAGCACTACCCAACAATACATTACGTCCTCATTGGGAAACATTCCGCGACCATTTGCAACCTGGGCAACAGGAAGTCTGGAGTCTTTCCCTACAACGGCCCGATGGAACACCTGCCCAAGCTAACGTTATGGTATCAATGTATGACGCATCATTGGATGCCTTAATGCGGCATAACATAAAATTACCGATATATAGAAACCATAAAATACAGAATTTTCATACAATTGGAGGTGGACTATTTAATGGTTACAACTATACTTCGCCCCAACCTATGTTGCTAAAGATGCATAATACGCCCGAAATAGGCTTCGGTTCGTTCAACCCGGAACTGATTGGTCTATTCGCAGAAAACTACCTGACAAAAACGAGAGGCACAAGAAAAATGGCGATGACCAAGGCTATGGTTTTGGATGCAGCCCCTATAGCACAATCTGCAATGAATGGCATGGTAGAAAATGCTAGCATCACTACGCAGGAAACGGATGCGACAGAAGAAAAAGAGATGGAGGAAGAAGAACCGCTCATAACAGAGAATTTACGTAACAACCTGTCAGAACTGGCCTTTTTCATGCCACAATTACGGACGGGAAAAGACGGAAAGACCGTCATCGCATTTACCCTACCGGAAGGACTGACCAGTTGGCATTTGACTGGATTTGCCCATACGAAGGATATGATGACAGCTGACATTGAAGAAACCATCATTGCCCAAAAAGAACTGACTGCACAACTATACCTACCCCGCTTCCTTAGAAACGGCGATAAGGCTTCTTTTACAGCATCCATACATAATTTAAGCAAAGCCATACAACAAGGCAATGCCACCATGCAAGTGTTAGATGCAGAAACAGGAAAAACGCTGAAGACAGAAAAGGTCGGATTTCTATTGTCACAACAAGCCGACACGGTCTTTACATTTCAGATTCCAGCCGTCAAACAACATCCAATGTTGATCGTACGATGGATGGCGAAGGGAGACGAGTTCTCTGACGGAGAACAACGCTATCTTCCTGTATTGTCTGATATGCAACCCATCACAGAAACAAAAGCATTTAGTATAGATGGTGCTCAAAAATGGGAAGTAAACCTGAAAAAACTATTTTCCAACAACTCAAAAGAAGCGACAAACAAAAGACTAACGATAGAATATACGGCCAAACCTGTTTGGATTGCCTTGCAAGCACTTCCATCTCTAAGTCAACCCATACATCAGGATGCATTGTCCCTGACATCGGCCTATTATGCCGGTTCCCTGGCAACCTATATTGCAAGCCAAGTACCAGAAATGAAAGAGGCTGTAAAAAAATGGAGCCAAAACAGCAATCTTGTGAAAGGCTTATTACAAGACAACGAGTCATTGACCGGGATGCTATTACAAGAAACGCCCTGGGTAATTGAGGGACAAAGAGAAAATGAAAGGTTACAAGAACTGGAATCCCTGTTCCAATACGACAAACAAGAGAGTCGCAGAATGAATTTACTTCATTCAATTCAAGAACTGCAGCATACCGATGGTTCCATCAGTTGGTTCCCTGGTATGGATGGTAACAGGTATATAACATTGGAAACCGTAAATCTGCTGACTCGTTTACAGCACACGACATCAAAGGCCGTTCCAGATGCTGCAACGACCTTTTCAAGCACCATTTTAACCCATGCAAGAAATTATTTAGAAAAAGAGATTGTACAGGAAATCAATAATATAAAGAAACAAGACGAGCCTTCTATCTCGTCCTTTGCCCTAAGATGGCTGTACATCCATTTCCTTTCAAGAGAAGATACGAACAAAGAACAAGCAACATATTTGATAAATTTACTGATTAAACAAGCAAGACAACAAGAAGGGGAAAACCGGGCTTTATCGGCAATGACACTGAAAATGGCCGGGGAAGAAACATTGGCCAAAGAACTGATGAAGAAATTCCGTACGTTGCTGACTCACCCCGACGGATATTATTTGGCTTATCCCAGTGGCAGTTTTACCAGCATTGACCGAAAAGTACAAACACATGTTCAAATAATGGAGGCGTTTCAAACTGTGCAATCAGAGGACACAGTACTTCTACATGGTATGCAAAAGTGGCTTTTGGAACAAAAGAGGACACAGGAATGGGAACAACCCATGCAAACAGCCAATGCACTTTACATCCTGCTACAAGACAACTTGCAGAATGTGCAAGAAAGAAATAGCGATATACTTATACTGAATGATGCTGGTAAGAAACTCACCATAGAAAGTCCTGAATCCGAAGCAGGCTACATAAGAGAGGTTATTCTGGAAGCAAAATCTCCTCAAAGTCTTTCCGTAGAAAAACGTAGTAACGATCTTAGTTGGGGTGCCATATATGCACAATACCAACTGCCGTTTTCACAGATAGAGGCAGAACAAGAAGGACTCAACATACGCAGGGATATTGAGCAGAAAGAAGCAAAAGTGGGTGACAGGATACACGTGCGCTATACAATATCGGCCGACAAGGATTATGAATATGTATGCTTACATGCCGGAAGAATCGGTGCAAGCGAACCAAACGAACAGATTTCAGGATACCGTTATCAGAATGGCATAGGCTACTATCAGGCCATGCACGATGCCAGCACGGAATATTTTTTTGATCGATTGCCACGTGGCACGTATGTTTTGGAAGAAGATTGGCTATTGACACATGCCGGCACATATCAAATAGGTTCTGCCACTCTACAATGTCTTTATGCCCCCGAATATCAAGCTCACACATCAAATAGCCGTCTGACGGTAGTCCCATAATCCCTTAGAGACCTGAAACAAGAAAATTGATAAATTTAAAATCCAATCACAATGACACGGTTATATACCATCTTGTTTATCTGTCTGTTGTTCTCTTCCTGCGGAAACGAAGGAAAAAAGTCCTCAACCAGAATCGTACCTTCAAAAGGATTACCCAGCGAATTACTCCTTGTTGTGGATCGACCCGTATGGGAAAGCGATTTGGCTGACACGTTGAAATCCATCACGGAAGAACCGATAGAAGGATTGCCCCAGCCAGAACCAAGGTTTCGTGTTGTCCGTATCTTGTCGCCCTATTACAAACGTAGCTATACCACTATGCATAGCAAATTATTCGTTGAATTGGATAAAACACAAAAGGTCCCTATGATAGGTATTTCATACGATGTAGTGGCACGTCCACAAATAGAAGTGACGGTAAAAGGCGGCACTTTGGATCAGTTGCGTTCATTCCTTTCTACAAACCGGGCTCTCATACAAGACTTGATTACCGATGCCCAAATAGATATGAGAGCACTTTCTCTACAAAAAAAATACAGTCAGAAAACACACAAAGAGGCAGAGGAAATTTTTGGAATCCACATTTTTACCCCCGAACAGATACGCGCTACAAAAAAACGGGATAACTTTTTGTGGGCAGGAACAAACCTTAACGAAAAAGACCAAAACATCGTCATCTATTCCTATCCTTGGGATGGTACAGAGATACGGACTGCCACCTATTTTTCGCAAAAACGCGATTCTGTCATGCAAATAAATATACCGGGAAGTGAACCTGACCAATGGATGCAAACAACCCGAAACAAAGATATACCAGTCGTTATCAGTCGCATACGGAATATATCCGGAAGGGAAGTTCATGAGGTAAGAGGATTATGGGAAATGAGGAACGGAGCAATGGGTGGACCATTCGTCTCGTACTCCCACATAGATACCTTGAATAGGCGTGTACTTGTGACCGAAGGGTTCGTATACTCACCTTCTACAGACAAAAGAGAACTGATTCGACAATTAGAAGCCTCTTTAAGGACTATTAAATTCTCACAAAAAAACGATCCTGTCTCGGAAAAATGATAGTCTATATATAATATGTATAATGATATAAGCAAAAAGATACACGACATAATGGTCTGTCAAGGCAAAACACTTGCTACGGCAGAAAGTTGTACGAGTGGGCGTATTTCAGCTATGCTTACTAGTATAAACGGGGCATCTGAATATTTTCTGGGTGGCATCATTGCCTATCAAAACGAAATAAAGATAGAACGGCTTGGGGTATCGGCTTCAGATATTCAAAAATACGATGTTGTTAGCAAGCAAGTAGCAGAGCAAATGGTACGCGGAGCATGTGCGTTCTTCCAATCCGACTATGCAATAGCCTCAACCGGATACACCGGCAGCGGTTCTGCACGGATTCCTTCCGGAACAATTTGGATTGCATGGGGAAACGAGACAAAACAGCATTCAATCTGTCTTACTGAAAATATGGGACGAGAAAGAAACACACAGAATGCAGCAGAAACAGCCTTGGCAGAATTCTATGGTTTAATTCATAATGCTTAATTTAGGAAACATCATTTATATCTACGCTCAAAGGTTTTTATATAATTATGCATTATGAATTATGAATTATGAATTGAATTACGTACCTTTGTCTATCCAAAAAAAGCTGATGAACAGAATCTGCACCATATTTCTATTTTTTTGTTGGACGTTACTCTCAACGGGGCAACCTCTGTTTGTTCCTGATACGGACATCACGAAAATGGGCGAGATTTTATTTCAAACCCCCAAAACCGTTACGATTGGATTCACGAACAAAGGAGACAGGGGCTTGTTGCTAACCAACGTGAAGCCAGCATGCGGATGTACCACAGTCTCTTTTCCCAAAGAAGAAATCAAGCCAGGACAACACGCTCAAATAGAAGCAACATTCGACGCAGGAATTCTTGGTACTTTTTATAAAGAGATCTCCATCTTGACGAATGCAAACGAAGAACCGTATTACGTTGCCTTGCAAGGTCAGGTCGTAAAAGAAATAAAAGACTACAGTGCAGATTATCCCATAGACTTGGGCAATGTGCGTCTGTCGTCTAATTACGTAGAATTCGACAACACCCCCCAGGGCGGATGTCCTACGGCTGAAATCAAGATCGTAAACATGGAACATACGGCCTATAAGCCAGAAATCATGCATCTCCCAGACTATCTGACAGCCGTAGCCGTTCCTGAAAACATACCTGCTGGAAAGACCGGGGCCATTCAGTTGACCCTAAACAGCGAAAAATTGAATCGTCTGGGACTGACGCAGACAAGCATCTATTTAGCCAGGTATTTAGGTGACAAAGTGAACGATGCAAATGAAATTTTAGTTTCCAGCATCATATTGCCCGATTTTTCTGGCCAGACAGAGGAACAAAGAGAAAAAGCTCCCGCCATGAATGTATCCGCCAATGTCATCAACATAGAAAACACAAAAGAAAAAGAAAAGCTATATACCACAGTCTATATAGAAAACAAGGGAAAATCGACCTTGACAATACACCAAGTACAGGTCTTCAACAACGCACTTGCAGTATCACTAGGCAACAAGAACATTAAGCCTGGGAAAAAAACAAAATTAAAAATTCAAGTACATACGAAAAACCTGGAAAAAAGCAAAACCAGTCCACGCGTTCTGCTTATTTCAAACGATCCGAATAATCCGAAGGAAATTATCAGCATAAACATAAATCCATTAAATAAGGTGGATGAACCGCTATAATTCCCTGCCATAGAACAGCAATAACATGGAACATCCAGAAAATAGTCCTGAATATACCGGACTTACCGTGAACAACGGCGTAGGTCCTGTCTCCATTGTAAATCCCTATTTGAAGAGAGGTCGTTTCACAAGACGTCAACTAACAGTGGACGACTATGTAGAAGGCATTCTGAAAGGCGATGTCACAACACTTGGACAAGCAGTAACGCTCGTTGAAAGTACAAATCCCGATCATCAGAAAATAGCACAGGAAGTCATAGAAAAATGTCTGCCCCATTCCGGCAATAGCATACGAATTGGCATCAGCGGTGTACCTGGTGCAGGAAAGAGCACCAGCATTGACGAGTTTGGCATCCACGTTCTAAAGGAATATGGTGGAAAATTGGCCGTCCTTGCCATTGACCCCAGTAGCGAAAGGACAAAAGGCAGTATTCTCGGAGATAAGACACGAATGGAAAAACTTTCCATCCATCCCGATTCTTTCATTCGTCCCAGCCCCTCAGCAGGAAGTTTAGGGGGGGTTGCCCGAAAGACACGTGAAACAATCATTCTGTGTGAAGCGGCCGGATTCGATAAAATTTTTGTGGAGACGGTTGGTGTAGGCCAAAGCGAAACAGCATGTCATTCTATGGTAGATTTCTTCTTGTTGATTCAACTGGCAGGAACAGGCGATGAACTTCAAGGCATCAAACGCGGAATTATGGAAATGGCTGACGGAATAATCATCAACAAATGTGACGGGAACAATGTGGACAAGTGTCAGCTTGCCGCCACACAAATCCGTAATGCATTGCACCTTTTCCCAATGCCAGACAGCGGATGGGCCCCACAAGTACTTACCTATAGCGGTTTCTACGGATATGGAATAAAGGAAATCTGGGACATGATATACAAATACATTGACTATGTAAAAAAGAACGGCTATTTTGACCATCGGCGCAACGAGCAAGCCAAATACCGGATGTATGAAAGCATCAACGAACAATTAAGGAACAGTTTCTTTCAGCATCCCACCCTTGCCGATATGTTGCAAGCCGAAGAACAAATGGTGTTGGATGGCAGGAAAACATCATTCGTTGCTGCCAAGCAACTCATTGATGCGTACTTTGCACTCCTCCATTAGCCATTTGGGGGTACTTGTTGCCCCACAAATCCCAATCGAAGAGCAATTCAACAGCCAGCGAAGATCTATTTCGCTGGCTGTATCTATCAAATAACTATGTGGATTCACATGTTTACATTCATTGAACAAGACGCGTCCGTTGCTACTTTTCCTGCCACAAACAAAAAGGACAACATCATGCCTTGAAGCAAATTCACGGATATGTGGCATTCTATTTGCTACTTGTCGGCAAATGGTATCATAATACGTAAATTTAGCTTGGTTGCTTATATGTTGTTGGATATATTCCACAATCTTTCGAAAATCATCCAATGGTTTTGTCGTTTGGGAATACAAATAAATGTCACGATTAAAGTCCAGTTTTTCTACATCCCGCATTGATTCCACTACAACAGCTGTTCCGTCTGTCTGTCCAACAAGACCCAAAACTTCTGCATGACCGGTTTTCCCAAAGATGACAATCTGTTTTTTATGTCCCTTATCTGTATCAAACTCTTTTTTTATACGTTCTTGTAAATGAAGAACGACAGGGCATGTTGCATCAATGATCTCAATGTCATTGATACGTGCCTGGGCATAGGTAGTAGGAGGCTCCCCATGAGCTCGCAACAACACTTTCGAATGAGACAAATGACAAAACTCTTCATGATTTATGGTACGTAGTCCCATTTCTTGAAGTCGGACGCACTCTTTTCCATTGTGCACAATATCGCCTAGACAATATAATGCGTCACCACCTTTCAGTTCCTCTTCGGCCATGCCAATGGCTCTGGTTACGCCGAAGCAAAAGCCACTTCCTTGATCTATTTCTATCGTCATCCTATTCTTCTGCAACCTTTCGGTACGCATCCAACAACCATTGCTTTTGTTCTTCAATTGTCATATAGCTGTTATCCAGCACAATGGCATCTTCTGCTTGCCGAAGTGGACTGATTTCCCGAGTGGAATCTATACGGTCGCGTTCCTGAACGTTTTTCAGGATTTCTTCAAAATCACATTTCTCACCTTTGGCCGTAAGTTCATCATACCGGCGCTGAGCTCGTATTTCCGGGCTTGCCGTAACAAAGACCTTCAGTTCGGCATCAGGAAAAACGACCGTGCCAATATCACGTCCATCCATAACTACACCTTTTGCTTCGCCCATCAAGCGCTGAAGATCCACCATGGCACGACGTACAAAATCCAATGTGGCAATAGGACTAACATAAGATGAAACCTGCATTGTTCTAATTTCGTTCTCTACACACTCCCCGTTCAAGTATGTCAAAGGACGTCCGGATACAGGGTCAAGGACAAAAGTTATCATTATCTCTCCCATCTTCGCCTCCAACTCCTGACGCTTGATTTCCCCTTCATCAATCAAGCCATTTCGCAGAGCGAACAAGGTTACGGCACGATACATGGCACCCGTGTCAATATATACATATTCTATTTCTCGTGCCAGGTCTTTAGCCATTGTGCTTTTTCCGCAAGAAGAAAATCCATCGATAGCAATCGTAATCTTTTTCATATTATAAATTATTATTGTATTTGATTCCGTGACAAGCTGTATGCCAAAGAAAAGGCCACTGTAGGTGCGCCCAAATGATATTTTGCATACGAAAGTCCCAACTTAAATTTGTTCAGATATACACCTGCACCGCAACTGAGTCCAGCTGCATGAGAGGCACCTGCCGCATTCATTTCATAAGCTCTTCGGAAGTTATAGCCAGCCGCAACATAGAAATTACGGGTAGGAACGACATCAACACCCAGGTTGAAATGATTCGTGAACACCCGTCCCGCACTCACCTGTTTCGAAACGGAAAAGAAATAATCCTTGCTCCATCTCGTCAGGTCAATCAACGTAAGTGACACTTTTATGGGAGCATGTCCTAATCCTTTTGTGAACCCGACCTCCATATCGAAAGGCAGACGTTCATGATGATCGGCAAATGCTTTAACCTGGCCTCCCATATTACGAAGAACCATAGAAGTGGAGAAATCGGTTTCTTCCTCAAAGTAATTCAATCCTAAATCGACGGCCAAGGCACACGAGGTAAACTCACCATAATGAGAATATATCACTTTTCCAGAAACGCCACCAACCCAATAATCATTCAACGCATAACTGTACAATCCACTAACACACATATCCAATGCGTTCATATCGCCCAGTATCTCACCAAACTCCGTCGTTTCGGCCATAGAGCCATAGCCAACGAACTGTGTAGCGATTCCCCATGTGCCACGCTCACCATGCAACTGGGAATAAGCAGCACTTCCGGCCTTGGAACCCTTCATAAAACTCATAAAATTCAAGCCGACTGTCCTATCACTTACACTTGACAATAAGGACGGATTTTGCCATACAAGCGAAATGTCATCCTCTATTAAAGAAATGTTTTTCCCACCCAATGCCACAGCATGTGAAGACGTAGGTAATCCCAGGAAATTGAAAACGCTGGTCGATTCTTGCGCACATACATTATGCCACGCCAAAATATATATGGAGAAAAATATAATGAAAGCTCTCTTTGTCATACTTTATCGTATTTCGATTTCAAAGATAGTGTATTTTTCATCAATATAACCCATATAAGAATGCAAAAATTGCTTTTCTGCAAAAAAAATGCGCTTATAGCACGCGTCAAATAAAAAAAATGTGCTACATTTGCCGAGGTTAGACGCAAAAAAAAGAAAAAACACAATATTATGGAAGAGAACAAAACCGTGAATGGAGATTTGCGAAGCCAAAGTTCAACCAGTCTTTTGATGGGTTATGTTTTGGCTTTGGCACTCATGTTCGTAGCCTTCGAATACACTCAGCGTGAAGTGAAGGTTGTCGAGACAGAAAAGATTTATGATTTCAAGATGGAAGAGGACATGATTCCTATCACGCAACAGCAGGAAATAGTTGCTCCCCCTCCAGCAGCTGCTCCAAAAGTTGCAGAAATCATCAACATCGTAGAGGATGACACAGAACTTCCCGAAGAAGAAGTTGAGACCTCCGAGGAAATGAATCAGGCTATTACCACAGCCGTAGGAACAGGTGAACCTTCTGCAGCTCCTGTAGCTACGGGTCCTGTTGGCCCCATTGTAGAAGCCGATGACGACGACCGTATCTTCGATATCGTAGAAGAGAATGCACAGTTCCCCGGTGGCGATGAAGCTTGCTATAAGTGGTTGAGCGAGCACATTAAGTATCCATCCATCTGCCAGGAACAAGGTGTTCAGGGTCGTGTCGTTGTTGCATTCGTCGTCAATCGTGACGGTTCTATTGTTGACATCAAGACCGTTCGTACCCCAGACCCCAATTTGGCCAAGGAAGCTGAGCGCGTTGTATCAGAAATGCCCAAATGGAAACCTGCACGCCAGGGTAACAAGACGGTACGTTCTCGTTTCAACCTGCCCGTCATGTTCCGTTTGAACTAATCCCCGAGAAATATTCCGGACGTTTAAATCATTCAAAGGCTGCTCTCCATTCGGTGGGCAGCCTCTATTTTACCTCTTACGTGTATGTATTCATTTTCTGAAATTCTACAAATCGTAAACGATGCCGTTGCAACGGCACCTTTTAACGGAAGTCCAAAAGGTCTTTATGAACCTATCAGATATGTACTTTCCCTTGGGGGGAAACGCATTCGCCCGGTGCTCATGCTCATGGGGTATAATCTATATCAAGAAAACATAAAGAGCATTCTCGGTCCGGCAGTCGGCATAGAGACGTACCACAACTATACCCTATTACACGACGATCTGATGGATAGGGCCGATGTACGTAGAGGCAGACCATGCGTACATAAAGTTTGGGACGAAAATACGGCTATCCTAAGCGGTGATGCCATGCTCGTTTTGGCATATCAGCAAATGGCACTTTGTGACCCATGTCACCTATCAGAAGTTATGGGCATCTTCACAAAGACCGCGTTGGAAATTGACGAGGGGCAACAATTCGATATGGATTTTGAGACGCGCAACGATGTAACAGAAGAAGAATATATCGAAATGATACGGTTGAAGACCTCCGTTTTGCTGGCATGCGCATTAAAGATCGGAGCCATCCTTGCCGGTGCGCCCAACAAGGACTTGGACGCGCTCTACACATTTGGCGAACGCATCGGACTGGCATTTCAGCTACAGGACGACTATCTGGATGTGTATGGAAACAGTGCTACTTTCGGGAAAAAGATAGGAGGAGACATTTTATGTAACAAAAAGACGTTCATGCTCATCAATGCCTTGCGGAAAGCCACACCTGTACAACGGCAGGAATTACAGAAATGGCTGGATGCCACAAGTTACGACAAGGAAGAAAAAATCAAGGCCATCACACAACTATATTCGTCCATTGGCGTGGACAAACTTGCCCAGCAGAGAATCAACGAATACTACAGCCAGGCAAAAGAGGCCTTGGCACAAGTATCCCTACCGACAGAGCGCAAAAAAATCCTATGGGAGTTTGCCATGCAGTTATTGAATCGTGAATCATAATGGGCTTCATTGACACACACAGCCATATATACGGCGAAGAGTTCAACGAAGACATCGATGCAGTAATCGCACGGGCGAAGGAAGTCGGAATAGATAAAATTTTTCTGCCCAACATTAACTTCGGAACTATCAGCCAGATGCTGAGACTCTGTGATCGGTATCCGTCCTATTTATGTCCGATGATGGGCCTTCACCCGACAGACGTGACCCCGGATTACAAGAATGTATTGAAACGTATGGAGAATGAAATAGTATGCCATACGGAAAAATACATCGCAATTGGCGAAGTCGGCCTGGATTTCTATTGGGACACATCTATGGCAACAGAACAAGAAGATGCTTTTGAAAAACAAATCTGTTGGGCCAGCAGGATGGACCTGCCACTGGTAATTCATGCCCGGTCGGCCCATGCCAAATTAGTGGAGATAATGGAACGCCATCGGACAGAAAACCTGCGTGGCATATTCCACTGTTTTAATGGAACGGAAGAAGAAGCCAGGGAATTATTATCATTCAGTGGTTTTTCACTTGGGATTGGAGGAACTCTTACCTATAAGAAATCAACACTTCCAGGTGTACTAAAAAAAATCCCCATGAGTCGCATTGTCATAGAAACCGACTCTCCCTATTTGGCGCCCGTACCCTATCGTGGCAAGAGAAATGAAAGTGCATACGCAGCAGAAATTCTCACAAAAATTGCCTCTGTGTATGAAACAACCAAAGAACAGGTAATTGAGCAGACAAATATAAATATTAAACGAATATTTAAGCATTTTTAAGGTATTTTTCATGGGCAAATCATAAAAAAAGACTTTTCGATGAAAGTTTTTTGCCATAAAACGTGGTCATCTACGAAAAAAAAGGTATTTTTGTACCGTAAACTTGCAGTTAAGGGAGTTCTATGACATAATTATATTGATTGGAGAGATGCTCGAGTGGCTGAAGAGGCACGCCTGGAAAGCGTGTATACGTCAAAAGCGTATCCGGGGTTCGAATCCCCGTCTCTCCGCAATGAAGACAAGAAACAATAACAAAAATCAATAACATTAATTATTTAAACACTACAAACAATGAAAAAGTTATTTGCAATTGTTGCATTGGTTGCTGCTTGCTCTTTTGGCGCAACATCAGCCGTAATGGCTCAGGAAGAGGAAGCTCAGGCTCCCGAAACTACCGCAGTTGATTCTGCCGCTGTTGATACAGCTGCTGTTGAAGAGGCTGTTGAAGAGGCTGCACCTGCTCCTGTCGTAGAAGAGGAAGGTGAAGGTATCTTCAAGACTTTGAAGACAAAGTACATCGAAGGTGATGCAGGCTTTATGTCACTGGTAGCCATCGCCCTTGTTATGGGTCTGGCATTCTGCATCGAGCGCGTAGTTTATCTGAGCTTGTGCCAAGTTAATACCCGCAAGTTCACCTCAGAACTGGCAGATTTGGTTGCTCAGGGCAAGATTGAAGATGCTGTAAAGAAGTGCAAGAACACCCGCGGTCCCGTTGCACAGGTAAGTGCCAAGGCATTGGGTTGCCTGTTGGTTGAAGGTCAGGACAACATTGCTACCGTTGAGAGCACACTGAACACAGAAGCCGAAGTACAGGGTGCGTACCTCGAGGAGAACTGCTCATGGATTACCTTGTTCATTGCCATGGCTCCTTCACTTGGATTCTTGGGAACTGTGATCGGTATGGTTATGGCTTTCGATGATATCCAGCGTGCTGGTGATATCAGCCCGACCGTCGTTGCCGGTGGTATGAAGGTGGCCTTGATTACCACCATCTTCGGTATTATCGTAGCCTTGATTCTGCAGTTGTTCTACAACTATATCCTGTCACGCGTAGAGGCTCTGACCTGCAACATGGAAGAAGCTGCCCAGGAACTGCTGACTATGTGTGTTAAGTCCGACAAGTGCAAGAAGTAATAACCGATTATATATTATTTTAAAGAGTAATTTATGAAGACTGAAAAGATTTCCAAGATGGCCTTGTACATCTGCATTGGAATTATCTTGGTTTGCTTCGCTCTCTTTATGACGATCGGCTATGATAATCCTGTAGGTGACTATAACGAGCCCAAACTGACAGACCTGATAATGTGGCTTATGTACGCTATGGGTCTTGTCACCGTAATTATTACCGTATGGAGTGTCATTCATGGCATTCAGAGTAATAAGGGTGCATCCGCCAATGCCACATCTGGTGTTCCCGGAGGTAAAATATCCTTTTTCACTATGCTGTTGATGATTGCATCATTGGCAATCGGTGCCATTAGTGGCATTGGCGAGCCCGACTTCACAGCAGCCGACGGAACAGTTACAACAGGTACATGGGTAACCGTAGTTGATGCATTCTGCATCTCTATCGCTATCATGTTCATTGCAGCCATCATTGTCGTTGGCATCAGTATGACAGGCATTTTGTCAAAGAGCGCAAGCAAGTAAAATATTACATCAATTTAATAGTAGTTTATAAAAATGGGCAAGACAAAAAAGAAAGTACCTGGATTGAATTCAAGTTCAACAGCGGATATTTCTTTTATATTGCTGATATTCTTCTTGGTCACGACCTCTATGGATACGGACAAGGGTTTGGCACGTCGCCTTCCCCAACCGCCAGACAAGGAGCAGGAGGATACCCAGATTGATGTAAAGGAGAGAAATGTATTGAACGTACGAATCAATGCTCTGGGACAGTTGATGTGTAATCATGACCAGATAGACGTCAAGGAATTGCGTGCTCGCGCAAAGGAATTCATCAAGAATGAGAACAATGCGCCCAACCTTCCCGAGAAACACGTCAAAGTCATTGATTTGCTAGGTAACTGTTTCATTACCGACAAGCACGTTATATCCGTCCAGACAGACCGAGGCACGCCATACGAGGCTTATTTCCAGGTTCAGAACGAACTGGTAGCCGCATACAACGAGCTTCGCAACGAATTGTCTAAGGAAAAGTTCGGACGCTTGTACGACAATTTGAAGGATGAAGAAAAGGTTGCCATCCGTGAATACTATCCACAGAAGATATCAGAGGCAGAACCTAAAAATTATGGAGGAGATTAATTATGGGATTTAAGAAAAAGACAAAGCGCGAAATGCCTGAGATGAACACCTCATCTCTGCCCGACTTGATTTTCACCATTTTGTTCTTCTTCATGATTGTAACCACAATGCGTGAAGTAACGTTGAAGGTTAAGTTCGTTGTTCCTCAGGGAACGGAATTGGAGAAACTGGAAAAGAAATCTGCTGTTTCCTACATCTACGTTGGTCCTCCAACAGATCAGTTGAGAGCACAGATGGGTAGCGGTACCCGTATCCAGTTGAACGACCATTATGCAGAGCCTCGCGAAGTAATGGATTTCGTGGCAGCAGAGCGTAAAGGTATGAAGAACCAGGCAGAACAAGTCATTTCTATCAAGGCCGACCAGAAGACACAGATGGGATATATAACCGATATCAAGGAAGTGTTGCGTAAATCTTGGGCATTGAGAATTAACTATTCTGCAACGAGTCGCAATTAAAGAGGAAATATTCCTTATTTATAAAAAATAGGTGGTTTGTTCCAGCAAATCACCTATTTTTTTATTAAATTTGCAGAAAAAACAAGCAGAATAATGCAAAGTCTCGATTCTCTGGACGAGAAAATACTACAGATGATATCCGAAGATGCCCGCACCCCATTTTTGGAAATTGCCCGTGCATGCAACGTGTCCGGTGCCGCCATACACCAACGTGTGCAAAAACTGATGCAGCAGGGTGTAATCAAAGGATCTCAATATGTATTCAATCCCGAAGCCCTCGGCTACGGAACATGCGCTTTTGTGGGGCTATTTCTGAAAGAGCCGTCCGATTTCGACCGCGTAGTAGAAGAACTCACACGCATCCCAGAAGTAGTGGAAATACATTATACCACCGGCAACTACGACATCTTCATAAAAATATATGCCAGGAACAACCACGATATGCTCAGCCTAATTCACGACAGGCTGCAGCCTCTTGGACTCCAACGAACGGAAACCATCATCTCATTCCACGAAGCCGTTAACAGACAAATGCCCATTCCGCACTTCTCAAACACATAACACATGGCCAGCAAGAACATACACATCATCGTGGCTGTTGCCCAGAACAACGCCATTGGATTCCAGAACAAACTACTTTATTGGCTGCCCAACGACTTGAAACGTTTCAAGGAACTTACGACGGGCCATACCATCATTATGGGCCGTCGGACATTTGAATCATTGCCCAAAGGTGCCCTACCCAACAGGAAGAATGTCGTATTAAGCAAAAGCGGAACGACCTTTCCTGGTGCAGAAACCTACACATCCCTGGAAGAGGCGTTGGACAAATGTACAGAGCAGGAAGAAGTGTATATCATCGGAGGCGCCAGCCTTTACAAAGAAGCCATCAACATAGCCCAGGTGCTTCATATCACCGAGATAGAGGACACCCCGGCTGAGGCAGATGCCTTCTTCCCCGAACTTGAAAACGGGGTATGGCAGGTCATATCAAAGGAACGCCACGAGAAAGACGAGAAACATGCCTACGCATACACGTTCGTGGATTATGAAAGGAAATAAAACGTAAAACGATGAAACAATATCAAGACCTACTGAAAAGGATTCTGGACGAGGGCGTACAGAAAGGCGACCGCACAGGTACTGGTACCATTAGCATATTCGGGCATCAGATGCGCTTCAACTTGGAAGATGGATTTCCATTGCTCACGACGAAAAAACTGCATCTGAAATCCATCATCTACGAACTGCTTTGGTTCCTGAATGGTGATACGAACGTTAAGTACTTACAGGAAAACGGGGTACGCATCTGGAACGAATGGGCCGACCCAGAAACAGGAGATTTAGGACACATCTACGGATACCAGTGGCGCTCATGGCCCGACTACAAAGGCGGTTTCATCGACCAGATACAGCAAGCCGTGGACACGATAAAGAACGACCCCAATTGCCGGCGCATCATCGTCAGCGCATGGAATGTGGCCGACCTGGGAAATATGAACCTCCCCCCCTGCCACGCATTTTTCCAGTTCTACGTAGCAGACGGACGACTCAGCCTGCAACTCTATCAACGAAGTGCAGACACCTTCCTGGGTGTGCCGTTCAACATCGCCTCCTATGCATTGTTGCTGATGATGATGGCACAGGTGACGGGACTTCGCGCAGGCGATTTCGTACACACGCTCGGCGACACCCACATCTACAACAACCACCTGGAACAAGTGAAAATACAATTGAGCCGTGAACCCAGGGCATTGCCCAGAATGATCATCAACCCCGACGTCAAGAACATCTTCGACTTCAAATACGAAGATTTCCAACTGGAAGGCTACGATCCATGGCCTCATATTCCCGGTAAAGTATCCGTATAGATGACGCTCCCTGAAGATTTCAGGCACCTGATGCAACAACAATGGGGCGACGAATTCGCCCGCCAATTGTGCCAGGACATAGAGACCTCCCAACCTCAGGTCTCCTTTCGGCTGAACCCCAAAAAGTCGGTACACATTCCAGCATCATTGGCACCCGTCCCCTGGTGCCCAGATGCCTATTATGTGAAAGACCGGCCTCCGTTTACCTTCGATCCGCTGTTTCATGCCGGAGCCTACTATGTTCAGGAAGCCTCATCCATGTTTCTGGCTCAGGTACTACTGCAATACGTGTCAGCCCCACTCTCAGCCCTCGACCTTTGTGCCGCCCCGGGAGGAAAGAGCACATTACTCCGCAGTCTTTTGCCCGAAGGTTCCCTGCTCGTATGCAACGAGCCCATCCACCAGAGAGCACAGATTCTGTCGGAAAACATGACCAAATGGGGCAATCCCCATACCGTGGTGACACAGGAGTACCCGGATGCGTTCAGCCCCCTGCATCATTTCTTCGACATCATCGTGGCCGATGTACCCTGCTCTGGCGAAGGTATGTTCCGCAAAGATGATGAGGCCATACAGGAATGGAGCATACAGAATGTAGAACTATGTTGGCAAAGGCAACGGGAAATCATCCGTTCCGTATGGCCGTCGCTGAAACCCGGCGGCATACTGGTTTACAGCACCTGTACGTTCAATGCATTCGAGGACGAGGAAAACGTCCAGTGGATTTGCCGTGAACTGGGTGCCGAGATTCTGCCTGTCGCACACTCACCGGAATGGGGCATTGTGGGCGAGCACCATTTCTTCCCCGGCAAGACCAAAGGAGAAGGCTTTTTCCTGGCGGCCGTCCGCAAACCGGATGACGGGAGCACCGAAGACACATCATCGCCGAAGACTAAAAAGGCAGAACGTGGCAAGCAGAAAACATCCGAGCCCACCTTTACGCATCAATGGGTAGAAGGCAATTTCATTTTCTTTGCCGACGAGCAGACTTATACGGCCTTCCCCTCTTCCCATGAGAAGGAGATAAGAAGACTCTTACAGGCGTTCCGTCCCTTGTCCTATGGCGTGCAGATAGCCGAAAAGAAGGGGAACGACTGGATTCCTTCCCATGCACTGGCCATGAACCTCGCCTACAAGCGCGAAACATTCCCCGAGGCAGCACTCTCCTACGAAGAAGCCCTTACCTATCTGCGCAGGGAATCCATTCAGGTCGCTGCCCCAAAAGGGATCGTACTGGCAACGTACCAGGGACTGCCTTTGGGCTTCGTAAAGAACCTCGGCAACAGGGCCAACAACCTGTACCCACAGGAATGGCGGATCAAGAGCGGTTACACAACCCCATTCTGTATTACCGACCTGGAATAGACACGAAAGACAATCTGGCATCAACAATTTGCCGCTAAAGGATAGTTCCGAACTATACGCACAGGACTTCGATGCATCCGTTAATACCTGGATGGAATTCCTCCAGTTGACAACAGCAAAGCCCTTGGCAACGGTTGACCATGTGTTCTTCGGAAAATGGCCCTGCATCACCGAGAACGCCTACGGGAAAGGACATCTCATCTACTGCGGGACAGTTCCTTCCGAAGCCCTCCTCCAAAAGATAATCGCCAGAGCAGCCGACAGGAAACAGATTGCCACGACAGAGAGACAGTTCCAGTACCCCATCATCCTGCGTTCAGGCACAAACCCCAAGGGCCACGAAGTACATTTCTTCTTCAATTACACCTACGAGCCAAAAACCGTAAATTATCCTTACGCCAAAGGCACTTCCCTGACCGACGGCAAAAAGATATCGAAAGACCAGCTCATAGAAATCGAACCCTGGGGTGTGGCGATTATCGTTCAATGATGCGATCAAAGACACCCGGAATGCAGTCCAAAGCCTGTTGGACTGGAGTCCAAAGCCGAGTGGACTGGAGTCCAAAGCCGGGTGAACTGGAGTCCAAAGCCGGGTGAACTATAATCCGGAGCCCACAGAACTATAGTCCCAAGCCCGCAGAACTGTAGTCCCAAGCCCGCAGAACTGTAGTACGAAGGCGAGTGAACAATAGTCCAAAGAAGAATGGATTCTATTCAAACTAAATACCGCTACCAGCTCCCAAAAACGCCGAATACAGTAGCGCAAGAGTGCCGGACAATAAGGCGCAAGAACAAAGGTTGAATTGCCACAAAAATACCGAATGTCTTGGTTGGCTCAAAAGAAAATACTACCTTTGCATTCGCAAATATTAAAAGAACATGGAATACTTACCGAGAATAGCAGACACATTGCTTCGAGAAAGGTTGGAAGCATTCGGAGCAATACTTGTCGAAGGTCCTAAATGGACTGGTAAGACAACTACGGCAATGCAACATGCAAAGAGTGTCATCAAGATGCAAGACCCTGATAAGGCAGATGAGTATCTTGAGACAGCTGCCACTATGCCTTCCCTTTTACTAAAGGGAGAAAAGCCGCGCCTCATTGACGAGTGGCAAGATGCCCCAAAGATATGGGACGCAGTAAGAGTGGCGGTAGATGATAGCGGCGGACTTCCTGGACAGTACATATTGACAGGAAGTAATACGGTGGATAAGAGAAAGATTCGACATACTGGCACAGGGCGTATCACACGAATGAAAATGTACCCTATGAGCCTCTGGGAGTCAAAAGACTCTTCGGGCAATGTTTCTACTCGTGAATTGTTCTTTAACCCTTCTTATGACATTGACGGAGCAACAAGCAAACTTGATATTCCCGAACTGATTCGTGTGGCATGCCGTGGCGGATGGCCTGTTACCCTGCAGATGAACGAAAAGGCTTGTATGATGATTGCAAAAGACTATGTTAACAGCGTATGCGATAATGACATTTCCGCTGTTGACGGTCGACAGAGGAACCCCAAGATTGCCAGACAACTGTTGAAATCGTATGCAAGGAATATCAGTACATTAGCCAAGAAGACAAGCATCCTCGCGGACGTAACAGCATCTGGTGACATTTCACTTTCTATGGACACCTTCGATGACTATGTAGCAACCCTTGAAAAACTCTTCGTCATACAGGATATTGATGCATGGTGTCCAGCCATTCGTAGCAAGACTGCCATACGAAGTACGCCTAAGCGATGCTTCACCGATCCATCAATAGCGGTAGCTGCATTAGGACAAAGTGCCGAGTCTTTGGAGATACAGCTGAAGACATTCGGCTTTATCTTTGAACAAATGTGTGTTAGAGATCTTCGAGCATACACAGCCGACTTTGACAGTCATATATCTTACTATCATGATAGATATGGACTTGAAGCTGACCTTGTTCTGCATCTTTCAGATGGTCGTTACGCACTTATTGAGTGTAAACTTGGAAGTCGTGAGATTAATGATGGTGCCGCACACCTATTGCAACTCAAACGACTAATACAAGAGTATAACAAGGATGAGAAGCAAGTTCCTCTGCGTGAGCCCGATCTACTCATTGTCATGACAGGAGGAAGCATGGCCTACACTCGCCCAGATGGAGTTAAGGTTATCCCATTGGCATGTCTGAAAGATTAAGCTGTAGCATCATCTATTCCAAACATTGACGTATGATTCAAGGAAATATATAGCATAAATACTCAAATGAACTGAATACGAATGTTTTGTTGTACTATTAGTAAATACATCCCTTTCAAATGAGACTTCATTCGGGTTCTTTTGTGCCCATAGGCTATTTTTGCCATATTTCGTGTCAAAGTATTTTGCCGCCAACACATTAGCACTTACCTCAAACCACCGGTACTTGTATTCTTTATTGTTTGTTGTTCCGAATAGGCTTGGCCCACCAATGCATACTAAGTAAAGAGGTCCAAAATACCGACTCTGGATGTAATGTCCGTATTCATGCACAAACATATTGTCTGTGAATTTAGGATGATAGTTATTCGACCCCATGAAAAATGTTTATCTTTAAGAAAAAAGGAACTGGTTCGAATCATTCACCTCTCAAAGACGAACGGCTTTTTACATACTTCCCGTCTATAAAGAAATGATATGAACTCGTTTTCCGCATTTTGGAATTGTCATTTGTCAATGCAGAATAGAATTTCTCACTATACTTCCGGTAATTATCTGTGCCGTATGGTGTCCTATCAATCACAAAGACCGGAAACTTTAAGTTTAGGGATATTGGAAGAACTCTATCATAGACAGAAGATATAACAACCAGGTCTAATTGATTTTTGACACAATATTGCTGTATTTCAGCAGGATTTCTTCCACTCTCACCCGAACAGAATGGCAGATACTCATATACAAGAACCCCATGCCTGTCTTGCAAATAATCCTTAACCTGATCAACCTTGACGGCATACAAATTCCCATCATTCGTAATGCTATCTAGAGAAACCGCACATTCCTTCACATGCAATCTCTCTTGTTCTGTGAGGCTTGAATATCCGGAACCATTAAGCTCAATGCAAGAGACCATAAAAGATGCGGCACTTGCAATGGCCATCATGACTAACATTTTTTTCATAAACATAGTTTTAATCTACTTGTTTGGTTTCTACTGCAAAGTTATGGGGAAATGAAACAACCTCCAAAAATTTTGTAAACTGATTTCGCACCATGTTTTGACCTTTTTTCGCAATAAGCAGATGATTATCAGCGCAATGTATGGAGAGTAAAAAAATGGGCAACAGCCCTATCGTCTTTTCCGTATTTTCCAAAAGCCTCTGTATTTAATCCCAAATCGGTCATTAGACTGTTATGCGCCAATAAGCCTTTTTCTTGTCCTAAATTTAGTCTTAACTTATGACCGACATCGGTCTTAAGTGATGCCTCAGCTCAGTCACTACTTATGACCACCGGGCATCAACTGTTGTGCCCCATCTGAATCACGATGCAAAGGTACGACATCTTTTGCCTCGTTCTTCACTTTTCCCCAAAAACGTGAGAACTTTTCCCCGAATTTCTTCACCCCGCATTTTTACCTAGAGGAAAGAGGCTTTGCCTCAGAATAGACGAATGTACGCAAAGCGTAACCGTAACCCGGTTACACCATCAAAACACGGTATTTTTAGCGATATGTCTATCGCGAACCTTATATATAAATATATAATTATATATAGATAGATATAGAATAATTACATTAGATAGTCACCAAGAGGGATGCCCACCTTCTTGCAGGACGTAAGTCCTTTTCTC
This sequence comes from Bacteroidaceae bacterium, assembly GCA_045617645.1. Classification (GTDB taxonomy): domain Bacteria; phylum Bacteroidota; class Bacteroidia; order Bacteroidales; family Bacteroidaceae; genus Physcousia. The sequence continues at coordinate 45,262 of JAZLIY010000143.1, forward strand.
TAGGTAAAAAAAGGAAGCTCGTTGGCGTAACCGGGTCCTTTCAGTCGTGTACCGAAACCCTGAAACCGGGTTCTTTTAGTCGCGTAGTGTAACCCTGTAACCGGGTTACGGTTACGCTTTGTAAAAGCGGCAAGCCGAGCGACGGTTACGCTTTGTAAAAGCGACCAAAAGGCGAGCGGCGGGTTACGAGGAGATGTTGGATAGTTAGATGATCATATCAGGATTAAACCCATCCTATATAATTGAATTACAATTAAACAATAATATTTTCAAATCGTACATTTGCGAGGCTCGCAAAATTTGTATCTTATGAAAGTCGTTTTATGGCCTGCTTTAAGATTAGAACGAAAAAATAGTGCTAACTTTGGGGCGGAAAGGACTGAAAGCACGAAAAAGACAGTAATGTCGAGACCGTTTATTTTCCTCCGCAACAACAAAACAAACATCTATACAGTTTCTCTTATGAAAAAAATCAGTTTATCTCTTGCCATTCTTATGGCAGCCATCTGCTGGAGTTGCAGCAGCGACAACGGGACGGATGAACCCAATCACCCGATAGTCAACCCCACAAAGCACGATGTAGTGACGGAAGACACGCTAACCGTCAGTCAGGAGGGCATTACCATTACCATGCCCGCCAGTGCCGTTGGCGAAGGCGTTGAGCTGGCCGTCACCAAAAAGGTTTACCCAGACCCCGTCATTGAATGCGACGTGAGGAATGTCGTGTTCGACATCTCTGCGGGTGACCAGCACGACATCAACGGAACCATTGAGATAAGCGTCCCCTTTGAACGGAGCAATTACGACAACGAGATCGGAGCCGGATACTACAACCCGGAAACCAAGGAATGGGAACCCGTGGACTGGGACTACAAGGACGGCAACGTGGTCATCACTACCGACCATCTGTCGGAATATGGCGTGTTCGAAATCAAGTACGAGAATACGGCATCTGCCAATTTCATCGCCACCTGTGAAACATACAGGAACCTGTTCGGCGACGATGCATATGCCACTACTGCACCCATACAGGCCTTTGTAGCACTATCACAGACCGATGGCGCGACAGCCAAGACGCTGGACGTGATAAGCGAAGCATACGGAACGGGCAGCCAGTTCATCAACGACCTGGGATACGGCAGCGTCAAGGCCCTTGGCTTTGATACCGCCATCGACGGATTCATGGACACATACGGCGACCACATAAGCATGCTCGGTGCCCTGTTCACCACCTGGCAGGTGGCCCGTCAAGTGCATGAAGGGAAGAACAAGGAAGCCTTTCAGTCCATCATAGAGGCCACCACGACCAATACGATAAGCATCATGGGAGGTGTTTTCGGAGCATCGTTCAGCGTAGTCGGCCTGTGTGCCTATCTGGCAAGCAAGTACGTGGTGAACAGTTTCTTCGAGGGAGTCATCTCGTCCCGCAAGGATATATGGGTCGAGGCATACGAACTGTACCAGAAGCAACACCCGCGCTACTATAAGGATTGGTACAAACTTATCTACCCCATTGCCACGGACGAAGACATGCTGGACTTCGAGAAGGAAGAAGCCATCGACAAACTGGTCCACGACTACTGCTATGAGTTCTGGAAGGACTACGGAACGGTACTTGAATACTACTACGAGGTGACGGGCCAGACATCCGGAGCCGGCATGAACGAGGATTCCGAAGTATATCGCCAGATGCAGAAGGAAATCTCGGAGAACCGCCGGGGACAACTGTACCAGAACACCATTCCGAGCGTCATCAACGAGATCAACGGAAAACTTCGCGAGAAGAACTTCAACCTGTACAAGACGCAACTCCTCAAGTACCAAAAAATGATGAACAAGGAGTTCACCCTGAATTTCGTAGATGCCGATGCCAAGGACGGGAAGTCACAGCTGGCAGGCTACAAGGTCAAGTTCGCGGAGCTCCCCAACACCATCGTTGACCCCGACAAATGGGAGTGCACCCTCGACAAGAGCGGAAACGGAACCATCAGACTCACCCTCTTCGCCTACATCAAGAACAAGATGCAGCCAAAGATGCTTCTTGTAGATAAGGAAGGAAAGACGGTGAAGGAACTGGAATTCAAGCCGAATCCGCCCTCCACCACCATCAGTATCAGCATCGCTGAGAAAACCGGGGCACTTCCAGCTGGACGCTATGATTGCGTAACCGAAGGCCATAAAAATTTCTACATGAATCTTTATGAAAATGGCGACGCCTACTGTTACTGGTATGCCGGCGAAGATGGTATGTATCCATCGTCGGGTTCCCTGACATGGAGTACAGAGGGCAACATGCTCATTTTCACGAGCAAACGAAATGGCGACACTATGAGTTTTGCATACGGATTCTTCGAAAACACAGGCTTACTTACCATTCATATTTTCCCCAACCAGCAGGATTTCTTCTATGGAGAAGACCGCGACAGCAAATATCATTGGTGGAACCTGGCGGGATTGGAGTCCCTGACATTCCAGCTCGACTAGGATGAATATTGAAACAAGTAATTATCGGACCGTCCTTTTTTTTCTCTACATTCTATCAGCAAAGACATATTAATCACGACCTAAAACAATCATTATAAATAAAAAGCATTTCCTGATATTTTCGTCTTAGTGCGAAATGGAGGAAACAACGGTACGAGCCGACAGAAAGAACAGAATTAACATCAACAAAATTAAGTATAATGACAATGAAACATCTCTCATTTCTAACTATTTGCATCATGGCATGCTTCGTCATGAGTTGCAGCAGCGATTCGGACAACTCAGAACCTAATCCTGGACCTAATCCTGCGGAAGAAACCAAGTACACCCCGGAAGATTTCATGGCTCTCTATCACGGCACTCCACAGGTACTCGCCAACATCGTTACCGGCGGTAAGGTTGAAATGGACAAATGGAACGACTTGCTATCACTGTTCGTAGAGGAGGAACCGACGGACACTCGTGGCCCTATCGGTCAGGTTCTGTCACTGGCACAATTTGCGGGCAAATGCTATCTGGTATGCAAGGATGCCAACCTGGACATTTACATGCGACTGAAATCGAAGGGTATTTCCTACCAGGATATGTACAATAATGTAGAACCGGAACACCGTTCGGGCTATGCCAATGCCGAGGAATGGGAAATAGCCATGAACCAGGGCAAGATAACCAATCCACACTGCTTCTCAGACCTAGCGACTGCCTATGCTACTGTGCTGCAAGAGGATGAAGGCTACAACCAGTATCGCTACAAGATCTTGGCAAACACGTCGGTAGAGCTTGCCGAAGAAGGCGTTAACGTGATTGCATCGTTTGATTCCGACGTGTCAAATGCGAAGAATGCATACGACTTCGTGAATGCCTCATTGACTGGCGACAATGAAACCGTTACCTCAAAGATTTCCGGTCTGATAAGCGAAACGGGGGGCGACATCAGCGATGCCTCGCTCTATGCTTTCAAGGCATATCTGGACTATTGTCTGGAAAACCGCGAAACGAGTTTTACATGGATCCCGAAAAACGACACCTATTTCAGTGGATACTGGTACGAGAAAATTGACGAAACAACGGAATATGAATACGACATATTCGACGAGAATAATATGGTGAACGAAACCATGTTCTGTTCTAAGTGGGAAAAAGACAATGACAAGGCCATTGGCGATGCCCGCAAGATGAGCTGTACGCTCTACTGCGGAAAGGAATACATTTTCTACATCAAGGAAAACGGCAAGGTGACACCATACCGCATAATTCATACTGCCGGTGAATACGTAACATCTGAGAATGCCTTTTTCTACATGATTGAAGTGGGCGGCACGACCAAGAGGCTATGGAAACGCGCTCCATATTATTCACACGAAAAACAGGAAGTTCCCCCTGTGATGTTTGCTGAAACGTATTCCAGCGAGAATTACTTCGCATACTTCAACAACAAGAGTTGCAACTTGCAACTCAGCAAAAGAGATGAAGATGGCTTGGGGACTACTCCTGTACTGATCGGTAAGTACACGGTTGTTAGTAAAGAAGAGTTGGAACTCAGCGTACAGAGTGTTTACGGTGACGGTACGCCGTTTGCCTCGATCCAGAAGGGGGCAAAGGTGCGTATTGGCTATACAATGGACGGGGATTCCATTACGCTCTCCATCCCCAATGTGTTCAATGATAACCTCCATGTTACTCGCAACTTCAGCAGTGATCAAAACGAGCGTTGGTATTTCGAAAACAGAAATTTCAGATTCGACTTCACAGGTGCCCTTTACTACGAAAATAACGCGTATTATTATGGCGAATACTCTTGGTATTATGAAGGTTATGGCATGCATAACTGTATCGACTACAAGACGATTCGCACCAAGGTCGTGTATTGGGCAAACGATATGGAGCTTCCCGACGGTACAAAATATAATCCCCATTTGAAGGAAGGCGATATTCTGACAATCCCATACGTTATGACGGGAGAGGATAAGATGGAGATTGACCTGTTCGGCACGAAATACGAATTGACAAAGGGAACTAAATAGTGTCAGCGTAAGGATGCAGGCAATACTCAACATAATAAAGCAAAATGGGGGCACAAGACTGCGTCCCCATTTTGCTTTATTTATATTTATTTTCTTAATTTTTACCCTGTGGCTGCTTTGCTGTGCCCTTCCCTTCGCGGCTGAAAGAATAGGGAGCTGCCTCCTGACCCGTGCCGCGATGTCTGTCGGGCTCTGCCGCCATAGTGAAATCCAGCCTCCCTCCCTTTAACAGGTCTTTATGGTTCAAGTAGTTGACGCGGTATTCCCTACCGTTCATCTTCAACTTCTGCACGTATCGGTTGGCGCCGTTGTTCCTGGGGGCTCGTATGGTCACGTCCTTGCCGTTCTCCAAATGCAGGACAGCATGACGGAAATACGGCGCGCCCAGCACGTATTCACCCGAACCGGGGCAGACGGGGTAGAAACCTAGGGCGGAGAAGACGTACCAAGCGCTGGTCTGCCCGTTGTCCTCGTCGCCGCAATAGCCATCGGGGTGGGCATTGTACAGGCGGTCCATCACCTCGCGTACCCAGTACTGCGCCTTCCAGGGCTGACCGCTGTAATTGTATAGGTATATCATGTGCTGGACGGGCTGGTTGCCGTGGGCGTAGTTGCCCATGTTCATCACCTGCATCTCGCGGATTTCGTGGATGGTGCGATGATAGTAGCTGTCATCGAATATGGGGGGGGAGGGTGAACACGCTGTCCAGCATTCGGTTGAATGTGTCGCGCCCGCCCATCAGGTCGATCAGTCCCTGGGGATCGTGGAACACGCTCCATGTATAGTGCCAGCTGTTGCCTTCGGTAAATGCATCGCCCCACTTGAAGGGGTTGAAGTCCGGTGCGAACTGGCCGTTTTCCAGTTTGCCCCTCATCAAGTTGTGCTCCTTGTCGAAAAGGTTCCTGTAGTTCAGAGCACGCTCGGCATAGACCTTTATCTCGTCGGCTGGTTTGCCCAGGGCTTTTCCCAGTTGGTAGATGCTCCAATCGTCGAAAGCGTATTCCAGCGTGCGGGCTGCACTTTCGCGTATTTTGTCGCATGGCACATAGCCCAGTCGGTTGTAGGAATCCCATTCGCGGCGACCGCTGGCGGTGTTCTCCAATTGTGCATTGGCACCATGCGTGACTGCCGACCAAAGGCTCTGTATGTCGTAGCCGCAATAGATGACGCAACGGAATATGAATACGAAATATATGAAGATAATGACATAGTGGATGAAACCATGTATCGCTCGAAACTGGAAAAGGACAACGACAAGCCCATTGGCAATGCCCAAAAGATGAGTTGTACACTCTACTGCGGAAAAGAATACATTTTCTACATCAAAGAGAACGGAAAGATTACGCCATACCGCATAATCAACACAGCCGGTGACTATGTAACATCTGAGGATGCCTTTTTCTATATGATTGAAGTGGGCGGCACAACCAAAAAGCTGTGGAGACGAACGCCTTACTATTCACACGAAAAACAGGAAGAAGAGCCCACAATACCGGAAACAGACCAAGACAAGCTGGTAGGAACTTGGTATAATGAAAATCTAGACGGAACTACGTTATATAAATCGCACGTGACATTCAATGCCGACAGTACGTGGTCATGCGTACAATACGCCAACATGGAAGAACTCACCAATAGTGTAAGCGATGGATTGTATGCTACATCTGAAGGCAAATGGGAACTACTTAAACATTTTGACAATGATGGTACAGATCAAGGTTTTTATTACCTGTATGTCGGCAATGTTTACCAGGCGTATTTCGAGGGATTCGGCACATCCTCTTTCAAGGGTTATAAGACATGGATTGATCGGAACGGCGAAGCTTATGAAAAAATTGCAATGACCATTGAATTTGATGAATCGGGAACGACGATGAAAATCAAAAACCATAGATTACACGAGTGGTTTGTCAATCGCGACAACGCGGATGAAGAGCGAAGCGTTACCCTGCCATTCAACTACGAAGTAACTTATACAAAACAGGAATAGAAAATCCTGGCAGATTAGTTATGATATGAGCCCCGGAAGTTAGACAATATAGACTTCCGGGGCTCATATTACCGCATGGCCTTTTCTTTTACACTATTCACCCATTCGTCTGGAGTCATGCCCTCGAACTTCTTGAAGTTACGGAAGAACGAGGCGTCAGAAGAAAAGCCGGAGAGAGAAGCCACCTGATTCATGGTTTCGTAGTTGTCTTGAGCCATTATTTGCTTGGCATAGTCAATCCTCTGCCGGTTGATGTATTCAGAAAACGACATACCCATTTCCTGATTCAAGAAAGTGGACAAATAAGTACGGCACGTACCAACCTGTTGTGCCAGTTCACTAATCTTAATGTTCGGACGCAAGAAGAAGTGTTCCTCCTCCATCAGTTGCGTCAAGACTGCCGATATTCTCTCCATTGGCACATCAGATGCCGCTTTTTCCGAATCGGCACCATCTAAATCCGTTTCCTCCAGATCGGCTGACAACAGCCCTATCACATCCATGCGATTGTAGCCCACATAGAAGAGAGAAAACAACATGACACCGAAAAGTATTGACGGAACAAAGAGTAGCCAATCACTATCGAGAAAATACTGCCTGCCGATAAAATTGAAAACGGACGAGGTTAAGGAGATAACAACGAACCACACAAGTAACGTACGAACCGGACGTGAGGTAAAATTGTCCGAATCGGAATATACCTCTTGCAACTGGCAATCGAATTGTATAAGACGCCTGTACCCAGCAAAGCCGACAAGTGCCAACTGCAGCATCAGAACGACCTTATGTGCAACAACGCCAAAACCTGTGGCTCCACACCAGATGCAGACAGCAACGATGGCAGCCGGAAGAACATACTCCACAAAACGTAAGCCGACAGATGCTTCGGACGTAAGACAACAGAGATAAAGGTAAAACAACGGATAGACCGATAGCGAGCAAAAAACCCAGAGTCCCTCGAAAAAGAGATTATCGCCCTCGTTGAAATAGTACATGTGACAGAAATACAGCACCGTTGCCACAACACCAAAGACTGTCAACATACGTTTAGCCCTATCACAACGGCGGATATTAACGCATAGTATGACCGACCAGAAAAAACATACGTAGAAAGGGAAGGAACTGAAAATAATGTGCAGCATGTCTGTTGTTTAATTATTTCGATTCATCGCGCACTTCCATATCAGATGGCTGTTCGGCTTTTCCCACTCTTCTGGAGGCACAGAAGAACAATGCAATCCATGCATAAAGGCCCAATCCCAGGACGAGCAACGTCTGTATGGTATGGACAACGAGGGCATAGATAGCTCCGTCCGTGGCGCTCACCCCATAAAGGACCAGTACAGTCTTGACGGCAAAATGCCAGGGGCCTGCACCATTCGGAGTGGGCACAATGACAGCAAAGCAACCGACCACGAACGCCACAAGAGCGGCCATCACTCCCAAATGCTCGGTATAACCAAAACAAAAGAACGTGAGATAGAAATGCAGGAAATAGGATGCCCAGATACCCAACGAATACAAAAGGAACAGGAAGGGATTCCGCACGCGACGAATCGACATCAATCCGTCTGCCAGATCATTCAGAACGGCACGTGTACGGGAAAAGACCTTTAACCTATATATAAGGTATAAGCCCGTACATAGCACGATGAGCAAACATACGGCCGTGAGCAGATAACCGGCAGACGTGAAAGAGGAGAGGAAACCACTCACAGAAATGCCCGTACTGCGGAAGAAATCCAGAAAAACGGGAATCTGGACGAGCAATACGACAAAGGAAAGGACAAGGACGAGCAACATGTCCACAATACGCTCCGTAACGACCGTTCCAACAGACCGGCTGAAATTCGTCCCTTCGTAACGGGTCAAGATACCACAACGAAGCACTTCGCCGATACGCGGAACAAACAGGCTGCTGGCGTAACTGAGGAATACGGCATTGATACAAGTATGCGTACGTGGGTGCTCGCCCATGGGTCTTAACAGCTGTTTCCATCGCAAGGCACGGAACACCTGGGCGGAAATGCCAAAGGGAAAGCTCAGCCACATCCAGGTCCATGACATCCTGTAAGAAAAGGCCTCGCGCACCTCGTCCCACCGGAATCCACGGTACATCCACCACAGGATGACCCCTGCCAATAAGATGGGAAGCCCCACCTTGATGATATTTTTCCTTAATTCATAATGCATAATTTAAGAGGCATCATTATTCACCGTTCAATCTTTCGTATATTTTGGGCCCTTAATTACGGATTATATTTGACTTTACCCTTGGTTATTTGTAAATTTGCCACAAAAATACAAAAAGCTCTGCAGATAATGAGGTTCGTAAAGCCGAAAAAGTTCCTTGGTCAGCATTTTTTAACAGACCTTGGCATTGCCAGCGACATTGCTGATACAGTAGATGCCTGTCCAGACATTCCCATATTGGAGGTGGGACCAGGCATGGGCGTCATGACACAATTCCTAATGCAAAAGCCACGTACGCTGAAAGTGGTGGAAATAGACTCGGAATCCGTGACGTATCTGCGCGAGCACTACCCAACCCTTCAAGAGAACATCGTGGAGGATGACTTTCTGAAAATGAAATTGGAAAAGACATTCGACGGATCGCCTTTCGTACTGACTGGGAACTATCCCTACAACATCAGCAGTCAGATATTCTTCAAGATGCTGGATTACAAGGAGCTCATCCCCTGTTGTACCGGCATGATACAAAAGGAGGTGGCCGAACGGATTGCGGCCGGACCGGGAAGCAAAACCTACGGCATCCTGAGTGTTCTGATTCAGGCCTGGTATCGAGTGGAATACCTGTTTACCGTGCATGAGCATGTGTTCAACCCACCGCCAAAAGTGAAAAGTGCCGTCATACGCATGACGCGCAATGAGGTACAGGATCTGGGATGCGACGAGAAGCTGTTCAAGCGGATCGTGAAAACGACATTCAACCAACGAAGGAAAACTTTGCGCAATAACATCAAGCCACTTTTGGGTGAGCTGAACATTCTGCGCCAAAAGCAAGGATTGCCGGCACTGGACCCAACGTCTTTCCTAACGGATAAGATTTTCGACAAGCGTCCAGAACAGCTTAGCGTGGAAGAATTTGTCCTCCTGACAAGGAAAACAACGGAATTCTTTCTGCCTTGATTGGAACAACAATCTGGCAACTTCATTGTTATTTATCACAAAGAAATCCACTTTATTCCGAAAAGAAGTCAATATTTTCCTGTTGAGAAACACGGAAAAAGAAAATTTTTATGTAAGTTTGCACACGCATTTAAAAACGCAAACATAGACACCTTATGGAATTTATTATTCTGATTGGCGCTGTAGCCTTGTTGATGTATGGAATGAAAGTGATGAGTGAGGGGCTACAGAAGATGGCAGGAAGCCGTCTGCGTAACATCTTGGGTACCATGACTACCAATCGCTTCACAGGTCTTCTGACAGGAGCGTTCATCACCACAGCTATTCAGTCCTCTACTGCCACGACCGTCATGACGGTAAGTTTCGTAAGCGCCGGACTGCTTACCTTATCCCAGGCAATCAGCGTTGTAATGGGTGCCAACATCGGTACGACGGCAACGGCATGGATTATGGTACTGGGTGGCTCATTTGACACCCGCATCATGGTGTATGCAGCCATTACCGTTGCCATAGCCCTTATCTATACGAAAAAGAATACCAATATGGGCGAATTTATCATGGGACTCGCCTTGATGCTCCTGGGACTGACGACCCTGAAGATGAATGCTGCGGAAATGCAACTGGATCAGAACCCGACCATACAACATGCCCTGGCCAGCGTAAGCGGATGGGGATACGGCAGTTACATTCTGTTCCTCATCATAGGTGGATTGCTGACCTGTTCTGTTCAGAGTTCGGCCGCCATCATGGCCATCACCATGACACTCTGCTCCACCGGTGTTCTGGATATCTATATGGGTATCGCCCTGGTTATGGGTGAGAACGTGGGTACGACCATCACATCCAACATCGTGGCTATGTCGGCATCGACACAGGCCCGCAGAGCCGCTCGTGCCCACCTTATCTTTAACCTGTTCGGCGTTATCTGGGTGCTTTGCATCTACAAGTATTTCGTCAACTTCGTATGTAGAATGGTGGGATGCAATCCCGAGAATGTAGAAGACCCGACCATCCTGAATACCGTATTGGCGGCATTCCACACTTCGTTTAATGTATGCAATGTACTAATCTTGATATGGTTTATCAAGCCGATAGAACACATTGTCAGTCTTCTGGCTCCTCAACGCGAAGGTTCCAGTGAAGAAGAAGATTTCAGACTCAAATTCATTGGTGGTGGCCTCCTGTCCACGGCCGAACTTTCCATACTGGAAGCAAAAAAGGAAGTCAACGTCTTCGTGGCGCGTTGCCTGAGGATGTTCGATATGGTACAGGAATTGCTCCACACCACGAAAGGAGAGGATTTCAACAAGCTATTCTCCAGAATAGAGAAATACGAAAGCATTACAGACAAGATGGAGATGGAAATTGCCGATTACCTGACCAAGGTGAGCGAAGGACGACTCAGCGTTGAATCCAAGCAGGAAATACAGCACATGATGCGTATGTGCTCCGAACTGGAAAGTATCGGTGACAGCTGTTACAACATCGCCCGCTCCATCAGCCGAAAACGTCAATATGCCGGAGAAGACTTCACAGAAAAGCAATATCAGCACATACATTCCATGATGCAACTGACACTGGAGGCTCTGAGCCAAATGTCCACCGTCATAGCCCAAAGCGGTCATCGCTACGTGGACTTGAACCGTTGCTACAACACGGAGCACGAGATAAACAACTACCGCACGCAACTGAAAAACCAGAATGTGGTGGACATCAACAACAAGCTCTACGACTACAATATCGGCATCTTTTATATGGATGTCATCTCGGAATGCGAGAAACTGGGTGACTATGTCATCAACGTCATAGAAGCAAGCGGTCTCGTGGAAAAGAAACTTCATAACGCATAATTTAATTCATAATTCCTAATTCATCATAGGAAATGAGAATTTGAGAAGACAGAATTTGAAAAAATTATGAATTATGAAATATGAAATATGAATTAAATTCGTATCTTTGCCACCGAAATAACAAAAAAACACATATTTCAACAACAAAAATGGACGATTATCACGCGGAAAACATGAATTTGTAGGCGTCTGAGAGCATGTAACACCATTGTAGGCCGGTAGCTCTTGGGATGCCACCCATCAGTAAAAACCGACTAAAGGACTACAACGATGCGAACATACTGGAACACTACAAATGGTCTGCGTACCATTGATACCTGGAAGCCCGGATGTTGGGTTCAGGTTACTTGCCCCACAGAGGAAGACACACAATTTCTGGAACAAGAACTGGGGATTCCCGATTACTTCATCAACGACATTGCCGATACCGACGAGCGAGCCCGTTACGAGTTCGACGAAGGGTGGATTCTCATCATCCTACGTATTCCCTACGTTAAAGAGGTGAAATCCCGCACGCCCTATACGACTATCCCTTTGGGTATCATCATAAAAAAGGACGTCTGCATCACAGTTTGCAATTTTGAGACAAACATGATGATAGACTTCGTCACATTCCAACAAAAACGTGGCGTCGGTTTCACAGATTCCGTTGATATGGTATTCCGCCTGTTCCTGAGCAGTGCCGTATGGTACCTGAAAAGACTGAAACAAATAAACACCCTGATAGAGAAATCCAAGGAGAACCTGGATCACGACATCGATAATGCCGACCTTATCCGACTAAGTAAATTGCAAAACAGTCTGACCTACTTCATCACTTCAATCCGTGGTAACGAGACGCTGCTTTCGAAGCTAAAATTCAAACTGCCCGTGGATGAATTGGATGCAGACCTTATCGAAGACGTAACCATCGAGATGAGTCAGGCGCGTGAATCAGCTGGTATCTATGCAAACATCCTGAACTCCACAATGGACACATACGCCAATATCATCAACAACAACATGAGCGACGTGATGAAAATGCTTACCAGCATCAACATCATCCTGATGTTCCCGACACTGGTGGCAAGCATATTCGGAATGAACCTGATCAACGGCATGGAAAACACATGGTGGGGTTTCCCCCTGGCATTGTTCATTTCCATCAGTATCACCATACTTTTCCTATGGTATTTCAAGAGGAAAACATGGATTTAAACCACGAATAACAAAAAAAAGGGCTTTTTATTAGGTCATCACGTTTTTTTTTCCTTATTTTGCGTCTAAATATGCTTTATTAGAGCATTATATATCAATAAAACAACAAAATGATGGACTCTTTAGAGACTAATGAGACTACTGCCGTTGAGCAGCCTATCGAACCGATTGTAGAAGCAGAGAGCAAAACAGCAGAAGCTCCCGCTGAAGAAAAAGCAGAAATGCCACAGAGCAAAGACGAGGTCGTTGCCAAAGTAAAAGAAATGGCTAACAGGGAAGAAGTTCCCGAGAAATCGGAAATAGACCTGATGAAAGTGCTTTTCTACAAGTACCACAATGCAGAAATCCAGGAAGCACATCGTGCATTCATAGAAGCTGGTGGTGAAGCCGAAAAGTTCGTACCTCAGATAGATCCTCTGGAGCCCGAGTTCCGCGCTTCCATGCAGATCATACGCGAACGTCGTGCTGCATGGCAAGAGGAACAAGACCGCATAAAAAATGAGAACCTGGAACGTAAGCTGGCCATTTTGGAACGTCTCCAACAATTAGCAAGCACACCCGAAGAAGCAAATCAAGCTTTCGAGGAGTTTAAGGCTTTGCAGGCCGAATGGAAAGAGATTAAAGCCATCCCTGCCGAACGTGCTACTGAATTGTGGAAAAATTACCAACTCTATGTGGAACAATTCTACGACCTGCTGAAGCTGGGGCATGAATTACGTGACTACGATTTCCGGAAAAACCTGGAAATAAAGACACGGCTTTGCGAACAGGCAGAGGCTCTGGCCAATGTGGAAGACGTAATTGCAGCCAATAACCAGTTGCAATCGCTCCATCAGGAATGGAAAGAGACCGGCCCCGTTGCCAAAGAAATACGTGAGGAATTGTGGGCTCGTTTCCGTGATGCGTCCACTATCATACGCAAGCGTCATCAGGAACACTTCGAGGCTCAAAAGGCAAACGAAGAAGAAAACCTGAAAAAGAAGACGGAACTTTGCGAAGCTGTAGAGAACATAAAGACCGACGAACTGTCCAACTTTGCCGACTGGGATGCAATTACCCAGAAGATCATCGAATGGCAAGCACAATGGAAGACCATCGGCTTTGCACCCCAGAAAATGAACTCGCAGATATTCGAGCGTTTCCGCCAAGCCTGCGATAAATTCTTTGAGCAGAAGGCGGAATACTTCAAGACCGTAAAGGAAACGCTGAATCAGAACCTGGCCAAGAAAAAAGCCTTGGTAGAAAAGGCGGAGGAACTCATGAACAGTACAGAATGGCGCTCCGCAGGTGACACACTGGTAAAATTACAGAAAGAATGGAAAGAAATCGGTGCCGTTCCTAAAAAATATTCTGAAACATTGTGGAAACGCTTCATCACCGCATGCGACCATTTCTTCGAAGAAAAACAAAAGGCAACAGCCAGCACACGCGATGAACAAAGTGCAAATCTGGAACAGAAACGCAACATAATTGACCAGTTGAAGACATTGGCAGCAGAAGGAGCAGAAGATGTTTCCAACAAGGTGAAAGAACTGCAAAGACAATGGAACGAAGTAGGCCACGTGCCCTTCCGCGACAAGGACAAAGTCTATCAGGAATACCGTGAAATAGTAGATAAACTATACAAGGACCTGAATCTAAGTCAAGCACGTCGCAGACTGAATAACTTCAAAAATAATTTGGCTTCAAAAATAGAGAAGGAAGGCAGCAATCTGAGCAATGAGCGCAATCGTATGCTCCGTGCCTACGAAAACATGAAGGCCGAACTTCAAACCTACGAAAACAATCTGGGATTCCTGTCCAGTACCAGCAAGAAAGGCAATAGTCTGGTAGATGCCATGAAGAAGAAGGTTGACAAATTACGCGACGAGCTCACATTATTGGCAGAGAAGATCAAAGCCGTAAACGAGCAAATGACAAACGAAGAATAAGAACCTCTTTATATGAAAAATGCAAATCCTCGATGTCGATGATGACATCGGGGATTATTTTGTCTTAGCCAATAGAGGCTACAAGATACAGGTAAACAACAGAGGCCGGAATTGCCAACAAAGCACTGTCGAAACGATCAAGCATTCCACCATGACCTGGCAAAATACGTCCACTATCCTTTATGCCCAATTCACGTTTGAGCAGACTTTCTACCAAATCTCCCCATGTTCCGAACAGGATGACGATCAGCGCAAAGCCCAACCATTCAGACAAAGACAATGTACCTGAAGTACAATGCCACATCAGTACCGAAATTGCCAACGTGGATATACCACCGCCAATGCTTCCGACCCATGTCTTTTTAGGTGAGATACGTGGGAACAACTTAGCGGGAAAATAGTTATGCAAGGCAAGGCCACAAAGATATGCCCCCGTATCATTTGTCCATAGAAAGATAAACAAGGATAATGTATAAATCCATGTATATGCGGGAGAGACGGTTCCATTCTCATACGCCACACTAATAAATGGCACCAAAGAGAAAGGCAATGCAACATATAACTGAGATGCGAAGCATAGGCTCCAATTACGTAACGGGCTGGATGAACCACGGTACAGTTCAGCTATCAGCAAATAGAGCAAAGTGAATCCATAGAGGCAAAACATTTTTCCCGTAGTATCACTACCTACACAATACAACCAGATTGCAGCAACGAGTAAAAGTCCTGCCAACGCGTTCATCGGACGATGCAAAGAAGCCCCTCCGTAATTATTTACAATCGTACCGAATTCATACAACGCCAGTACCGTAACTAGCCCGAAAAAAACGAACGACGTAACAGGGCTGAACAATACACATCCGACCAACAGACAAACATAAATAACGCTCGTAAGCGCGCGGACAATCATGTTCTTCATGAGAGCAGTTCCTCCGTTCTACTGGTCCAAGGACGAGGACCGAAGATTTTTTCCACGTCTTCGGCAAAAATCACTTCACGATCAACAAGTAACTGTGCCAATTGCGCATGCCCTTCCTTATGTTCACGAAGAATGTTCAAAGCCCTTGCATATTGATCAGCTATCATCTGCTTCACTTCTTCATCAATCAGTTGAGCCGTTGATTCGCTGTATGGCCGTTGGAATGAATATTCTTCATTATTATAATAGCATAGGTTCGGGAGTTTTTCTCCCATGCCCATATAGGCAATCATACCATACGCCTGTTTCGTGATACGCTCCAAATCGTTCATTGCTCCGCTGGAAATATGGCCTGTAAAAAGTTCTTCCGCAGCGCGGCCACCTAATGTGGCACACATCTCGTCCAACATCTGCTCCCGTGTAGTTATCTGACGCTCTTCGGGCAAATACCATGCAGCCCCTAAGGCACGCCCACGGGGTACAATGGTAACCTTTACCAACGGATTTGCGTACTGAAGAAGCCAACTAATAGTGGCATGGCCGGCTTCGTGCAAGGCTATCGTATGTTTTTCTTCCATCGTCATTACCTTGGTTTTCTTTTCCAAACCTCCGATTATGCGGTCAACAGCTGACAGGAAATCATCTTTATTGACAAAAGGCTTATCGTGGCGAGCGGCAATGAGTGCGGCTTCATTGCATACATTGGCAATGTCAGCACCACTGAATCCTGGGGTCTGGCGAGAAAGAAAATCCACATCAACGGTGTTGTCAATCTTTAAAGGCTTTAAATGTACTTGGAATATAGCCTTTCGCTCGTTCACATCAGGTAAATCCACATGAATCTGACGGTCGAATCGACCGGCACGCAACAAAGCCTTATCCAACACATCGGCCCGGTTCGTTGCAGCCAAGATGATGACACCACTATTCGTACCGAAACCGTCCATTTCTGTAAGCAGCTGATTCAGAGTACTCTCCCGTTCATCGTTTCCTCCCATAGCTGCCCCACGACCACGAGCACGACCAACGGCATCTATCTCATCGATAAAAATGATACAAGGACTTTTCTCTTTGGCCTGGCGGAACAAATCACGTACACGACTGGCTCCCACACCCACAAACATCTCCACGAAATCAGAGCCAGACATAGAAAAGAAAGGTACATCGGCCTCGCCTGCTACGGCTTTGGCCAAAAGGGTCTTTCCCGTTCCAGGAGGGCCAACGAGCAATGCGCCCTTGGGTATTTTACCTCCCAGATCCGTGTATTTTTTGGGGTTTTTCAGGAATTCCACGATTTCCTGAACTTCTTGTTTGGCACCATCCTGACCAGCCACATCCTGGAACGTGACCTTGCCCGGCTGATCTTTTTCCACCAATTGGGCACGACTTCGACCGACATTGAAAATACCCATAGGGCCCCCGCCGCCACTGCTTCCACCACCCATACGACGCATAATGAGCAGCCACATGACGATAAAGAAAATGAGCGGGCCTACACTCCACAGGAATCGTATGATGCCACCATTTCCATTATTATAAGTGACATCCCCGGAAAAATTTCCTTGGGTGCTTTGTGCCTCTAAAAAATCCTCCAGCTTATCCGTTGACGGGACTGTTGTCTGCACGTACGGGAGTTGACCTTTCTGAATGTTTCCACTCTTGAATACATCACGTATGTGCTCTGCCCGCACAAACATACGAACCGTTCCTTCCTCTTTATCTGCTACGATACGCGAAGCATAGCCTTGCGACACATATTCTTTGAACTGGCCATAGGTGACATCCTTGGAGGAACCTCCTGCAATACCCTCATTACTGTTAAGCACTAATATGCCCAAAGCCACTGCGATGATAATGTATATCCACGTCAGATTGAAACGCGGCATCTTTTTCTTATTGCTCATAATTCTTAATCTTCATTCGGAATCCTTGTCAGGGGAGCATCGGCCCATAGATGTTCCAAATCATAGAATTCACGTTCTTCACGTAGGAAAATATGCACCATCACATCACCATAATCCATTGCGACCCACAAAGCATTTCCCATTCCATTCACGGCAATGGGATTCTCTCCGGCTTTTTCACGCACGACCTCACCAACGGATTGGGCTAATGCCTGCAATTGAGATGGGGACCCACCTGTACACAGAACAAATCGAGCACAAATGGTGTCCTTAATAGCAGAAAGGTCGGCTATAACGATATCCTGACCTTTTTTTTCTTGAAGGCCCGACACTACTGCTGCGACCAATTTCTCCGTACTGTTCATCCTTTCCGACAATAATACATACTAAAATTTGAGCTACAAAGGTAAGGAGAGTTAAGGTAAAAACCAAATTATTTATATTTTTTTGGCATAAAGATTTGCTACTTCCAAAAAAGTACGTAACTTTGCACCCGCAAAAGCGATAGTAGCATTGGGCTATGGTGTAATGGTAACACTGCAGATTCTGGTCCTGCCTTTCCTGGTTCGAATCCGGGTAGCCCAACGCTCAAGATTCCGAGAGTGCCAAAAGTGGTGCCGGAAATTTCGCAAAACTCTTGTCTACGGGACAAAAGTTAATGTCGATTGGGCTATGGTGTAATGGTAACACTGCAGATTCTGGTCCTGCCTTTCCTGGTTCGAATCCGGGTAGCCCAACCAAAACAAAAGAGAACGAATGAGGATTTTCCGTTTGTTCTCTTTTCTTTTTATCGTTTTTCTCTATGGCATTTGCCCATGTCATTTTTTTTCTCTACTTTTGTACCTGTCGAAAAAACACATAATATGTTACGTATCTATATTAAAGCCCTTCTGCCTATTTTGGTCTATGCCATTATGCAATTAATTGGAGGATTATTGATTCTCGTATGGAAAGATACCAGCGCGATACCATGCGCTGTTATTCTATCCGGTATCCTTTCCGCCATCATCATACACTATAGTTTGCATATGACAAATTTTCCTGAGTGTTTCAACGTATCAATAATACAATGGAGAACAGCCATTGTCGGGATTCTGGCGGCAATCATGGGGGCATTCGCATTGGATTGGATGGCAGAACAGATAGAAATGTCCAATCCATTGGCGGACCTGTTCATTGATATCAGTCAGAATCCTATCGGTATTTTAGCAATCGCCTTGGTGGGTCCTGTCTGTGAAGAATTCACATTTCGTGAAGGAATACAAGGTTTTTTACATCGCAACGGAGCATCTCCCTGGGTCGCAATCTTTTTCAGTGCCCTGTGTTTTGGCATTATCCACATGAATCCCGCACAAACGTTCTTTGCCACCCTTTTGGGTATTGTACTTGGAATCATCTATTACAAGACAGGCAACATTGTCGTTACCAGTATCGTCCATATCATCAACAACAGCATCGCCGTATCACAAATGTATATCTATGGTGAGGAAGCCAAGAATATGCGTTTCGATGAAATGGTAGGTGGACAACATATCGCATGGCTTTATATTATCTTTTTCTGCACGATGTGTATTTCACAACTGATTATCTTTTGGAAACAATATAAAAACAAGCAAAAATGAACAAGACCAGATTCTCCATTCTACCGATGATCCTCGTCGGACTTTTTATGTTACCGTCTTATGCCACAGCACGGAAATATGCGTATGTGTTTTCTTATTTTGATACGACAAAGGAAGCTGCAGGACTTCGTCTTGCGTATAGTTACGATGGCTTCCACTGGACAGCAATCAACAACAACAAGCCGATCTTGAATCCGACAGTAGGAAAGGACAAGTTGATGCGCGATCCCAGTATTTGCCAAGCCCCAGACGGCACATTCCACATGGTATGGACAACCAGTTGGACAGACAATGTTATCGGCCATGCGTCATCGCGCGACCTGATACATTGGAGTGAACAGGAAACCATTCCTGTCATGGTACACGAGTCAACAACACGTAACAGTTGGGCACCTGAACTCTTTTACGAAAAAAAGACAAAACTTTTTTGGATATTCTGGGCCAGCACCGTACCTGGAGCCAAGGACGTAAAAATCATGAGTAAGTCAGAAAGCGACTACAATCATCGTATTTATGCATGCCATACAAAAGATTTCAAGACATACAGCAAGACACAACTATGGTTCAATCCTGATTTCAGCGCCATTGATGCAGCCGTCGTACAAGATCCGAAGACCGGAGAGCTTATCATGGCAGTCAAGAACGAGAATCTGGTACCCGAAGAAAAGAACATTCGTATTAGCCGTACTAAATCCATGGAAGAAGGATTCCCCATCCAAGTTTCAGAGCCCATCCACAAAAAGGGTTTGTGGTGTGAAGGACCCAGCCCTATTTTCATTGGCAAAGACCTGATCGTGTACTACGATAATTACAGGGAACATAAATACGGAGCCAGCATAAGCCATGACCATGGGCATACATGGGAAGACTGCACCGATCGCATCTCAATGCCAGAAGGAATGAGTCATGGAACAGCATTCCGTGTCAAGAAAAGCATCGTAGATGCCTTGGCTAATTATTAATACATTTTTTCTTAATTAATATGCTTGCGCATCTGGCCAATTGATTAAATAAACCCTCTGAGTGGCACGGGTTATTGCCGTATAAAGCCATCTGACATAGTCTGGACTTAGCATTTCCTGTGTAACGTAGCCTTGATCTATGAAGACTCGTTCCCATTGTCCACCTTGAGCCTTATGGCATGTAACGGCATACGAATACTTAATTTGCAAAGCATTGAAATGCCGGTCTTCTTTTACATGCTTCATACGATCGCGCTTATTCCCAAATTCCGGATAGTCTTCCCACACCGACTGAAACAATATTTCCTGTTGCTCTCGTGTTAAGGCAGGAGCATCACCTTTCAGCGTGTCAAGCAACACGGTGGTCTCTAATTCATAATCATCGTAATCAGGAAAACTTAACGTAACATCTACAAACCGGAACCCATATAAAGAACGTTCGTTGCGAAGCCTGCGCACGACAGCACAATCCCCATTGGCAATAAAGGGCATTCTATCTGACGGCTTTTTCACCCAAAAATAATTATTCTTCACAACCATTATCTGATCTCCAGACGAAAGTTCTTCCTCATAGCCCAATATACGGCTGCGGATACCACCATTGAAAATGCCGGCTCGTTTGTTACTACGCGTTACAACGACAGTTTGGTCAATCCCTGAATGGAAATAGCTACTTTCCAGTGCCTCTATCAATTCGTTGCCGGAAACAACTTCCACATCAGGGAGTCCATACACCTTTAAACGTGGAAAATCAAAAAGATCGCCATCCTTCAGGACATGACGAAGCATCGTCGCATTCAACAAGATGCCAGAATCTTCTACTTGCCGGACGACCTGAGTCATCATCGAATGGTACACATTCAAATCATAGCCCTCCAAGGCTTGTACATCCAATGCAGGGCTGTCTTCTTCGCCTACAGGAGGCAACTGTGCCGTATCACCGACTAACATAAGTCGGCAGCCTTCACCAGAATAAACAAAATGTATCAAATCATCCAAGAGCCGCCCAGTACCAAAAATAGACCCAGACAAGCCATCATTGGCTATCATGGAGGCCTCATCTACTATAAACAATGTATTCTTTTGTAAATTTACATTGGGTTGGAAACAATCTTCCGCAAAAGATTTCTGTCGATATATTTTCCGATGAATTGTATAAGCAGGAGTATCGGCATACAAAGAGAACACTTTGGCCGCGCGACCAGTGGGAGCAAGCAACATGACAGATTGCTTCAACTCATGCATCGTTCGTACAATGGCACCCAATAAAGAGGTCTTTCCGGTGCCTGCATATCCACACAAAACAAAAACATCGTTGCCCTCTCGCGACAAGAGGAAATCACACCACTTTTTTATTACGTTTCGTTGTTCAAAAGTAGGTCCATGTTCAAAATTATGCCATATTAAGGACTCCAAATCAAAAGTTATCATCATCTTTAGTCAAAAAGTTGCCGGAAAAATCGGTTATTTGAATAATTATTTTTACTTTTGCGTTGCAAAAATATAACATAAAATACAAATATCGTCATGAAAAAGGGAATTAATGTGATTTTAGGGGTATGTGCCTTACTCCTATTGTTCATTTGCTGGCGTAGTATCCAGGATGATCAAGACTTCAATGCAGAAGTGACAAGCCGCGAAAGCGTAGTAAAAGCGCGCTTGCTGGAAATCCGTTCTGCAGAAGAAGCTTTCAAGGCACAACACGACGGAGAATATTGCGC
>JAZLIY010000144.1:0-18606 GCA_045617645.1 Bacteroidaceae bacterium
GCGTCTGTCCATGGTATATGTAGTCCTTGCCCTGACCGAGGTCGAAATAGATGATGCTGACGGAATACACCTTCTTGACCTCTGCATAGGAACGGCCAAGCCTCATGTGCTCGGAGATGGTCTTCGCCACTCCGTACAGGATGCGCTGCAGGTAGTGCAGCTCACGTGTCTGCTGTATCTCCACGATGATTATATCGCCTGCGGCATTCCTGGCCTTGACATCGACGCGGTTGAACTTGTCGTCCACGGCTGACTGGTTGCCCTCGCCCTCCAGAATTTCCTCTATCTTCACCTCCTCGCCCGTCAGGACCGAGATCAGTCCTTCCAGTACGTCGAAGTTGGCCTTGTCGCGGAGCATGTACTTCGCTGCCCAGTCAAAACGGATATAGGTATTCTTTTCCATAGCTGTTTCCTCCTCTGTTAATCCTTGTCCGCAACAAAGATACGGTTTTTTCCCGGGACAAGCAAAGGAAAAGGACGAAAATTTTACCTCCTGGGAAATCGGGACGCGGAAAGCAGCCCTGACCTTGCCGCAAATCCGGAAAACGAAAGTAGGAAGAAAACAACTCTGTTTTCCTCCTACTCGATTATGCCAAATACTCTGCTATCAGGGATTGACCTCTATCGTATAGGTATAGGTGTCTGACAGTTTCGGAGTACGGGATTTCAGCGTGATGCGGTAAACATATTCGCCCCATACGTTGGACAGGCGTGGGTCATCCTGCTTTATGGGTTCTGCTTCGGCAGAGAATTGTGAATTGCTGTAACGCATGGTTACCTTACCCTTATCTGTGTTCAGGGTGATGAGTCCATCCTTGATTTCCGGTTCTTTCCACGTCATGAAACGGATCAGGTTGGGTTCTCCGGAGAGGGCTGTCAGCTGGAACTTGTCCGTAATAACGACCTTTTTGTTTTTCAACTGATAGGAACGAATCCAGCTTTTTACCTGTGCATCCTCGGGATAGGCACCAGCTATGTCGGTGCTGAAAATCTGTTTCTTCTCGTCGCATGTGGTGTTTGCGGCCTTGTAGTTCCGACCGGCTTTCTGTGCTTTTCCGTTAATCTTGGGTAGGTTGTGGTATTCACTTTGCATAGTCCATATATTATAGCGCTCACCGCTGAATGTCTGACGGGTGTATGTGCCCACACCGGCATCAATGAATACCGGTAAGTGTTGTAGCCACATAGAGAAGTTACCTACATCGTTATGGTTATGGCTCTCTCCGTTGTTGCCTCCCTTGGTAGCCACCATTATTTCGTTGTTGTTGCGCAGGTAGCAAACCTGAGTCTGTGGATACCAGGTGCAGGGAGCATTGGATGTGCCAGGCTCTACGTTGCCCATCTCTTTTTTTGTCTTCAAAGAGTTGAATACGCGGAACAAATCGGAACCGGTGGGGAATGCTTTCTGCCAACCGAGACTGGCTGCATATTGCATCATTTCCTGACTTCCGGTTTCCTTTCCGTAGGTATAGATAACAGCGGGATCACCTCCGCCACGGGCGGATGCATCGGCAAAGTTGACAACCCAACCATCTCCTACGTACGAACGGCTGATGTACTCACCCATGTTGCGTATCATTGGCTTGTCGAAAATGGATACTTTCTTGTTCGTGACCATCGACAGAAGGCGCAGGTAATCCATCAGTTTACCGGCGGCGTGTCCCCAATAGCTAGTACCTTCGTCGCAGCAACCATCCTCGTAATTATGGCTGAGGTATTCATCTACGGATTGTATGGTGCGAGATACCACATCGCACATTAGTTGCTTGTCGTTTTCGTCGGCCACCAGCATGATTCCCTGCAATACGTTGAAGTTGCACCACGGATTCCAGTTGTTGACCACGGCATTTGGATCCGAACCGATGGCAACCCACCAGTAGTTACCTGTCAGATAGGCCTTGAAGATTCTCTTCTCCATCTCGGCCTTCAGACGCTGGGAGATGACGGGGTCCACCTTGTCGAATTCTTCGTGCAGATAGTAATAGATCCAGCCGAGGAGCGAACAAAGGTCACCGGACACCAGCTCTACCGTATTCTCCCTGTAATCGGGCAGCAGTTTCTTGTCGCCATGGGGAATATGGGCGGACAAGGCCCAGCTGGTCATTTCGCAGAAATAGAAGACTCCGTCTATGATAGCGGGTATGAAACGACCTTTGCCTTCTGCCAGTTCAGCCAGAAACAGATAGCTCAAGGCTGTGCGGTTATCGCCGTAAGGGCGTTCCATAACGGTGCGATTGCCACTCTTGCAAAATTCCATGTACATCTGTGCCGTGACCACTTGCCATTTATAGTTGAGCTTGTCTTCGCCATATTTGATGTACTTCTGTTTCCATTCTCCCATCAGGTCGTCCCATCCGGCACGGTCGGTATAGGCGGGTACGTCCACCCATTTTTGTCCGGTAACTAACAGCTCGGGCAGTTTGTCCTTGGGAGCCAAGTCTTCCAGCCATGTACGTTTTTCGTAGGCATTGGCTTGTTGCAGGGACAGTAATATGACTGTTAGTACGGCAAATAGTTTTCTTGTCTTTTTCATGCTTTTTTCCTGTGATGAAAAGACCCTCACATAGTGCGAGGGCCATTCAAGTTTATTCTTTGCTGTATGCGTCAAACAGTTGTGGAATACCGGCCTCCGTTGGCGTACCGCCGTGTACCAATACTCGATATCTTAGCTTGACTACTTCACCTTTTGAAAGGGTTGTCACGTTGTCTTTCTCTGGCCAGTACATAGGCGTGGGAGACATGAAGCCGTAATCTCGGGTAAACCATTTGGACGGATACCATTTGCTGGACGGATGCTGCATAATGACGATTCCTTCGACGCCGGTTTTACGATTGCCATAAAATCCCAGCCAAGGAGCACCTTTACCAAAGGTTTCTTTCTCGCCTTTGTCGCCCAGATTGTTTTGCATTGTGCCACCTTGTTTTACGGTCAGGTCTTCGGCTATACGGGCACTGAACAAGGAATGGTTGGTCTGTTCGATCTTTACGTCCATCAGCATTTCCATCTCGATGTCGAAGTCCAGCTGATACAGGTTCTCACGTGGGCAACTGATGGTGATGGTGCGCTTGTCTTTGATGGGTGCGTCGGCATCAGGACGTTTCCAGATACATTCATCTTCGATAACGGCCCTGTCGCCTCCTGTTTCTGTGATACGTGCCCCAACGGAAATGATGCGACCACGTTCAAGACCTTCCTGCCAATAATTGCCGCCGTTTACACGGTCGCAGCCAAAAAAGAGGGAAGAATGGTGTGGATAGACTCCATTGCGCATAGAGGTTACACTTCCGCCGGAAACAGGACCGTTGACGGGGAAGAAGAAGGGATACTTCTCATCATCGTAGAAACGGTAACTGGTAAAAAACTTGTCGCCAATGTTGACGTCGATACGTTTACCGATCTGCACGGCATTCACTTTCTGTGCCTGTGCCCATATCATCGGGCAGGCAAACAGACATAAGAGTAGGGTACTTGCAATTCTTTTCATCATAATGAACGTTCTATTTGATAGGGGAAACGACATGGACGGCTGAGCATAGCATTGGCTTCGTCGTCATTCTTGAAACGCTCCAAAATGGGATCCCAGTACAAACGCCTGTTCAGCTTCATGGCAATGTGCTGCAAGAGACAGGCTGTACAGGAGCGGTGAGCCACTTCGGCTGGCGAAATGTTGGTCTGCTGGCGTGAACGTACGGCATCCAGCCAGTTACGATGGTGGTCGTTGCTGACGGTCAAATGTATTTCTCCATCTGCAATACCGTTGGTGATGATTTTGGGATCGGACGCCTTGAGCGGAGACGATGAGTTGGTGGCGGGATCGTTGGCAGATGCCTGATAATTGCCACGGCTGACAAAGATCCATCCCTTTGTACCTGTGAAAAGTAAGCCATTAGGCTTATCCTTGCTGTCTGTCGTACCTGTTACTACGACACCGTTGGCATAGCGCATGCCCGTATTGTACTCTCCATGTACGTCCCAAAGACCATCGTTCGCAAACTTAGCGTGTCCCCATACTTCTACAGGTCCGCTGTATTCCGTACCCATGGCCCAATGAGCGATGTCGAAATGGTGGTTGCCCCATCCGGTAATCATACCGGCACCGAACTGTTCGCATCTCAGCCATCCGGGGCGTCCATAGCCCTTCTGGGGATGAACACGATCCTCGGTATAAGGTACGTAAGGTGTGGAGCCGAGCCATTTTTCATAATTGAAGGTAGATGGAATGTCCATAGGTGCCGGGTTGCCTCCAGCAGGGTCTCCCGGCAGTCGTACATCAATCGTTTTCAGTTCACCGATACGACCGTTGCGAACCAGTTCACAGGCTACGCGGAACTGTTCCATAGACCTTTGCTGGGTACCAATCTGGAAAATCCGGCCTGAAGCATGAACGGCATTGCTCATGAGGCGTCCCTCTTGTATGGTAAGTGAGGTAGGCTTTTCGCAATAAACATCCTTTCCTGCACGTACGGCATCGATGGCGATTTTTGCATGCCAGTGATCGGGCGTACAAATGACGACGGCATCGATATCCTGGCGTGCCAGCAGTTCCTCGTAATGTTCGTACGTGTCAACCTTTACATCGCATTTTCCGTTTTTCTTCGTGTAAAATTCTTCCACCAGTTGCTTCGCGTCCTTTACACGGTTGGCATCAAGGTCGCAAACGGCAATAACTCTGACATCATCGAACTTTAATACACTGGGCATATCCCAGTCGCGTGCGATACGTCCTGTTCCTATTACGCCGATATTGATGCGGTTAGAGGGTGCAGAGTTTCCCTTCAGTACATTTTCCGGCACATACAATGGTGCTGCAATACTTGGCGTAGCGAGAAGTCCGGCACTACTGGCCAAAGCTGTCTTTAAAAAACTTCTTCTCGAAAAGACCTGATTCATAGTCTGTAAATTTTTAGAGTTTATAGTAGTTGTGTTAATTATGCATTAAGCATTATTTTTTTATTGTGGGCGGGTGGGCAAAATCGGTCCATAGCTGTTCTGCTTGCTTGTCGGACATCTCGCCGTCGTAGGCATAGACACGATAGCGCAAGACGTATTTCTGCCCTGGTTCCAGTTTCCAGTCGGCGGTCTTTGTGGGACAGAAATTCACGTAAACATCTCCTCGCCCTCCGTTGGAGTCCTGATTCCAGATGCGAAGGGGCTCTGGTGTGTTGTAGTTGTCGGGATAGGACATGAACATAAAGCCGGATTTCTGATTGTCAACATTGCCGTTTACGTAGATCCATCGTGCCGTAGTGGCATCTATTTCTGGGCGTTCTAAACCTTCAGATGTCCTCATACGACAATTCTCGCGAGTCCATACATCGGTTGCCCGACAGCTGAATCCTTGGTAGCGATAGGCTTTGATGGTGACGGGATTCTCGGCACATGGTTCCAGTATGGAAGCGAAATCCCACAGGTATCCGTTGCCGATCTCCACAGCTTTTATCTGCCATTCTTCGTTCATGATGGCTTTTTCACCTTTCGGAGAAAAGATGATGTGTTTCAGCTTGGCATTGAATCCTGTCAACACGTCACCCTCATAGGTTTCCTCTATCTTGTCGGCTCTTACGGTACCCAGACTGTCACCCAGATTCCAAAGGTCGTATGTCTTGTTCTCATACTCTACTTTTGTCCATGGATTCCAGATGCCGTAGTGATGGCGGTGGTCCACGGGTTGTATGTTGGTATATACAAATCCTGATGGAGTGCAGGCAGGATGGATGTATCCGCTCCTTTCATAGACCTTCCTTACCCCTTCTGGCACCTCGGCAAGTGTGTAGTTGTAGGTCATGATGTTCTTGCCGCCACTGGTGAGGGTCAGGGATTTCCCATTGTCCTCCACTCCCATCTTGTGTACTTTCGTTGTGGACTTCGCGCCCGAAAATCGATAGGTACGTACAGAGCCTGCAGAGGTGTTTCCTGTCATTGTAAAATAGAGCCAGCAGGAATCTCCCTCCTCCACGACTTGACAGGGAACGGACATTTTCTGACCATTCGTCGTCTCAACCAAGGAACAACCCTTCGTGTTCTTCTTGACAGGCATCCTGACCAGACAGTCTTCTCTATTGTAATCTCCGGCTTCTACGCTGAATTGTCCTGATGTGGTACAGGCTGTGAGGAATGCAACCAGCAGAGCCGTTCCATAATGTATTAGCGATGTTCTTTTTCTCATTGTTGACTTCGTCTTTGATGGGCTGCGGCTTGGCAATGTTCATATCAGAGATGTGGCATCGCATCTGCCTTCCACAATCCCTGCTCTTATTTTTCTTCCTGAGCCATTTTCCAGGCTTGGGTCGTTGTGTAGTATTTGGCTATCATGTTGGGCGTTTCCCAATCGGGTAGCTTACCATCGGCCATGTATTGCAGGAAATTACGTGTCACTTGTCCGAAGTGTGCTTCATGTCCTACACGGTATGATTCGGGGATGCATACATGCCATCCGGCCTCATCAGCCTCCAACGTAACGCCTGGATACTTGTCGGTGATGGCAGCGAAGCTCTTTTCCAGCTGTTCGGCATAGGCTTCACCGTTTTCACCAGCCGGTTCGATGTAGAGTTCGGGCTTGTAGTTCTGCTGTTCCCCTTGGCGGATAATCAGGTTTGCCAGGGAACCACGCATGATGGAGTAGTGTGTGTCACCTCCTCCTTCTGGCGCTTCAAATGCCCATGTGACGACCGTTTTGGCATTCACGCCTTTCAGGGCATAATTTATTTCGCCATTGGAATACACTTGCAGGGTATCATCCTTCACGTCCTTTTGCAGAAATTCGGGAAACTCATCCATGCCTGTCGAGGATTTGAATTGCGACTTGCAGATAGGAGTGCTCCAGTGACGGGCAGACGTGATGTTGATGTCGCTGGCGTAGTCAATCACCTGTTCGGGGAATGCCTCCCATTGTACCAGATCCACCAGATGTACCATGACGTCTGCTATGCCTTCTCCCTGTTGGGTTACATCGTAGAACCAGTCGGGTCGGGTCAGGGGCTTTCCGGAAACGTTCTTGTAAAAATGGTGTACGCTCTCCTTCGTGATGGCCGGCTCCTCGGGTGAACCTTTTTGCTGTTCACCGTAGATTTCCAGTATCATGGACAACTCGCGTTGCAGGATGGTTGAAATCTCAAAGCGCTCGGTCATGATGTCGTACAGCAGGACATTGTTCTTTGCCGCGATGTCGAAACATTCCTTTAGTGTGTTGAATCCGTCAGCATTGATGGCCATAGGCTTGTCTGCCAAGACATTGATGCCAGCAGCCAATGTCTGCTTTATGTAATCGACCTTTTTCGCGTTGTTGCCGGCGGTAACCATGACGTTGCCCTTCTTCTCTTCCAGCATTTTCTGCAGGAAGTCATCGCCTCGGTACACGACCTCGTTCCAGGCGGTCGGTTCTTCTGCACGGGTATTATATGCATCTATCTTCTTTAAATGCTCGTCCAGGTCTGTTCCGTCTGGTGCATAAACGTACACATCGTTGGATACTTGTGGATATTGCGACTTTTGTACAAGTGCGGCATGGAAATGTCCGGGATCCAGCGTTACGAGGGCGATGTCCTTTGTTTCTTCCTTCTTTGTGGAACAAGCGGCAATCATGAGTGCTGCCGATAACAATGCGAAAGTCTTTTTCATTTCTGTCGTGTTTAGAAATCTGCGTTTTTGGGTGTACGGGGGAACGGTATCACGTCGCGGATGTTCTGCATACCGGTCACGAATAGGATGAGGCGCTCGAAGCCAAGTCCGAAACCGCCATGAGGGCAACTTCCGTATTTGCGTGTGTCCAGATACCACCACATGTCCTTCATCGGGATGTGGCGCTCCTGAATCTCGTTCATCAGTTTGTCGTAGCTCTCTTCGCGGACGCTTCCGCCGATAATCTCTCCGATTTGCGGGAAGAGGACATCGGTTCCCTGTACGGTTTCTTCCATTTCCTTGCCGTTCAGGACAGGCTTCTTCTCGTCTATCTTCATGTAGAAGGCCTTTATCTTCTTGGGGTAGTGTGTCATGATAACCGGCTTCCCGAAATGTTCCTCAACAAGGAAGCGCTCATGCTCGCTTGCCAGGTCATCGCCCCATTCGCACGGGAATTCGAATTTCTTCCCATTCTTGATGGCTTCTTGCAGGATGCGTATGCCTTCGGTGTAGTCCAGACGTACGAAGTCTGTTTTCAGTACGCCCTCTAATCTTTCGATGAGGCCCTTGTCCACCATCTTGTTCAGGAATTCCAGGTCTTCGCGGCAATTTTCCAGCGCCCAGCGCACGCAGTATTTGATGAAATCCTCTTCCAGGTCCATCAGCTCGGGCAGGTCGATGAATGCCGCTTCCGGTTCTACCATCCAGAATTCGGCCAGATGTCGTGGTGTGTTGCTGTTCTCGGCACGGAAGGTGGGGCCAAACGTGTATATGGCTCCCAGTGCTGTGGCAGCCAGCTCGCCCTCCAGCTGTCCGCTTACGGTCAGGGATGCTTGCTTGCCGAAGAAATCATCGGTATAGATGATGCTTCCGTTCTCGTCTTTTTTCAGGTCGTAGAGGTTCTTGGTAGTCACTTGGAACATCTGTCCGGCCCCTTCACAGTCGCTGGCGGTGATCAGAGGCGTGTGGAAATAGAAATATCCGTGCTGATGGAAATACTGGTGGATGGCCATGGCCATATTATGCCGTATGCGGAATACGGCACCAAAGGTGTTCGTGCGTGGGCGCAGATGAGCTACGGAACGCAGGTATTCCCAGCTGGCACCTTTCTTCTGCAGAGGGTACGTATTGTCGCAGTCTCCCAGAATCTCTATCTTTACGGCCTGTATCTCGCTGGCCTGACCGGCAGCGGGACTTTCTACCAGCTTGCCTTCGATGCAGAGGCAGGCTCCCGTAGTGATGCGCTTCAGCGTGTCTTCGTCAAAGTTGGCATCGTCGCCTACGATCTGGATGTTCTTGATGGTGCTTCCATCGTTCAGCGCAATGAAGAAGATGCCTTTGCTTCCTCGCTTGCTTCGAACCCATCCTTTGACGCAGATGTCGGCACCGAAATCGGTCCGTTTCAGAGCGTCTGTTATTTTAGTTCTTTTCATTTTTCTTGTGTGAATTAAATTATGTCAACGATCTAATGTCAACGGCTTGTTTTTGAAAATTATGCATTGCCTATTCGAATGAACCCATACGCAGGAAGTTCACTTCTTGTTCCGTCAGGAAGCGCCAGTCGCCCCGACGAACGTTCTTCTTGGTGAGTCCGGCAAAGAACACACGGTCCAGCTTGACTACTTTGTAGCCCAGACTGTCGAAGATGCGTCGAACGATGCGGTTGCGCCCGCTATGGATCTCGATGCCGACCTGCTTCTTGTCCGTTTCGCTGGCATATTCGATGGCATCGGCATGTATCTCTCCGTCTTCCAGCATGATGCCGTCAGCAATCAGACGCATGTCGGCAGCGGTAAGGTTCCGGTCGAGAAAGACATGGTAAATCTTTTTCTTCATGTATTGAGGGTGAGTCAGCTTGCTTGCCAGCTCGCCGTCGTTGGTCAACAGCAGGACACCCGTTGTGTTTCGGTCGAGTCGTCCGACAGGATAGATGCGTTCGCGACAGGCGTTCTTCACCAGATCCATTACCGTCTTGCGGTTCTGCGGGTCGTCGCTTGTGGTAACGTAGCCTTTAGGCTTGTTCAGCAACACATAGACCTTCTTCTCGATGCTTACCAGCTGGTCGTGGAACAGGACTTCGTCGGAGCGCTTGACCTTTGTTCCGAGTTCCGTAGCCACTACGCCGTTCACCCTTACGACACCGGCCTGGATGAAATCGTCGGCTTCGCGACGGCTGCAGACTCCGGCATTGGCCAGATATTTGTTCAGGCGGATTGGCTCGTCTGGGTCGAAATGTGTCTCTTTGTATTCAATCTGTTTCTTCTGACTGTATTTGGCATGTGGATTATAGTCGGCCGTGCGTTGGCGACGAGGCTTTCCTCCTTGGGCGTATTGACCGTTCTGTCTCTGGTGACCGTTGCCGTCCTGACGCTGGTATCCGTTTTTCCTTTGGTTGCCGTTTTCGTCTTGTCGCTGGTAACGTCCCTGTCTTTGGCTGTCGGCGTTCCTGTCTGGCTGATAGCCTTCAGGTCTTGGGCGGGCATAGCCATAGGAACGGCCCTCTTGTCGTTGATAGTTTCCTTGTCTTTGGTATCCGCCTTCGCTGCGGTTCGATGCACTCTGATGATAAGGGCGAGATGCTTGTCCCTGATTGTCGGAACTGAATGCAGGGCGGCTGATGCGTGGACGCAATACTCTGCCGCTGGCGCTTACACGTCTTTCCTGTCCGTTGTTCTCTCTGTTACTTGAGGGCTTATAGCCGTCCCGGCTGTTTCCCTCATTGCCTTCGAATTCTTTTCTCCAGCTTTCGTCTTCCATACTCATTGTTGTGTTTGACTTAAACTAATATTTATAAACCTGTATAACTATGGGGGGTGATGTTGCGCAGTTCATCCTTCACGGACTCACTGACGTTCAATCCCTCGATGAAATCTTTTATCGTAGATTCGCAGATGCCTTTTCCCGTACGGGTAAGCTCCTTCAGTGCCTCGTATGGATGCGGGTAGGCTTCGCGACGCAGGATGGTCTGTATCGCTTCGGCTACCACAGCCCAGCAGTTGTCAAGGTCTCTGCTTATGGCTTCTTCGTTCAGTACCAGCTTGCGCAATCCCTTCAGGGTACTCTGGATGCTGATGATCATGTGTCCCATGGGGACGCCCACGTTGCGGAGCACGGTGCTGTCTGTCAGGTCGCGTTGCAGACGGCTGATGGGCAGTTTCTGGCTCAGGTGAACCAGAATGGCATTTGCCATGCCCAGATTGCCTTCTGAATTCTCAAAGTCGATGGGGTTGACCTTGTGAGGCATGGCGCTGCTGCCTACTTCGCCGGCCTTTATCTTCTGGCGGAAATATTCCATGGAAACGTATTGCCAGAAATCGCGGTCCAGGTCGATGATGACGGTATTGATGCGCTTCATGGCGTCGAATATGGCACCCATGCAGTCGTAGTTGCTTATCTGTGTGGTGAACTGTTCGCGCTCCAGTCCCAATTTCTCGGAAACGAACTTGTTGCCGAAGGTTTTCCAGTCAAAGTCGGGATAGGCGATGTGATGCGCGTTGTAGTTGCCGGTGGCACCTCCGAACTTTGCCGTGATGGGGCAGGCTTTCAATGTCTCCAGCTGTCTTCTCAGTCGGTAGGCAAAGACCATTACTTCCTTGCCCAGTCTGGTGGGGCTTGCCGGTTGGCCGTGTGTCTTGGCCAGCATGGGGATGTTCTCCCATTCCTTGGCATAGCTTTCCAGCTGTTCGGCCAATTCCTCGATCTGTGGGTAATAGACCTGCTCCAAAGCTTCCTTTATGCTCAGGGGGACGCTGGTGTTGTTGATGTCCTGACTGGTAAGTCCGAAATGGATGAACTCCTTGTATGCGTCCAGTCCGCCGATGGCATCGAACTTCTCCTTGATGAAATATTCGACGGCTTTCACGTCGTGGTTGGTCACCTTCTCTATGTCCTTTACGCTTTGTGCGTCTTCTACGCTGAAGTCCTGGTATATGGCGCGCAGTCGGCCGAACAGTTCGGTCGGGAACGATGCCAGCTGGGGCAAGGGCAGTTCACACAGGGTGATGAAATATTCGATTTCCACCCTTACTCGGTAGTGGATGAGTGCATATTCCGAAAAATAGGCCGACAATGGTTCGGTCTTGCTGCGGTAACGTCCGTCAATGGGCGATATTGCTGTCAACAAATTCATGATTTCTGATGTATGATTTGATGGTTCGTATTTTATTTTCCTAATTGGTTTTTCTTGTTATCTCCTCTTATATACGCTATAACGCGACAAAGATACATTATTATATTTGAATTCTCGCTCAAATTCACGAAAAATGAGGTGGAAAACGAGAAAAAAGTCTTTTGCCCAGTATTCAGATTAGCGAATTTTCCTTTTCGGCAATCGTAATGTTTTTTTGGGGTGGTAACGGTAACAAGGTAACATTTGCAGCCCCACTCTCCGAGGGGCGGGGCTGCGATGTGTCGTGCCGCAAGGGCTGGGTGGAGAAAAAGGGGGGGGCTCAGCCCTGTTTGGTCAGCCGCAGTACTTGGTGCCGGTTCTTGGAACGGTTCTTCTTGCAGGAGATGTGTATCCAATAGTCGCGCCCGTTTGCGGTTTCCAGTATCAGCTGATTATTATCAAAAACTTTGGATAACGTTCAGCTCATTGCAGAATTTCTCAAGATACATAGGAACTTTCATGAAGTTTATATATGATTTGCCCCCGAATCCCGCTGTGACATTGAGCAACCGCAAATCACCTTTGACAGCAGAGAAAGAACCGTTCAGCGTGTTGTATTCGCTCCCTGTGCGTGCCATAATCTTAGCAGAGAGTGCGCAGAGAAAGTCTATGCTGATGAGTGGGTGTTGCTTAATCTGCATCATCCCCCATTCGTAAGCATTCTTCAGGTCGAGGTTCATCATCTGTTCCTGCAAGCTGCGACCTTTGGCTGTTATTCCCTCATCAAACAACAACTGGTTTTCCAGTTCGGTAACTGTTACCCAACTAAAAAAACTATATATTATTTGCGTGAAATTTCCCAAACAGCTAATCCACCCCTGGATATATGGTCTTTGCGTAATTTTATTTTTATGTTTCCATTAGAAGGGATATCCTCAATATGCCCCTTGTTGCTCCAGACATCCTTCAGTTTTAACTTGTCTGCAGACACGTTCCAGATTTCCTGCAATGGGATGTCTATTTGCAATTCCATATCATAATCATACGGGTTTGCGGCAACTATCAATGCCCTTTCGTCGTTATAGTATAAATAAGGAACTGGTATTTTCTCATTTGTAGATGATTTGAAATCAAGTGGCCGAATAGGGGCATGTGTGGCACTTCTTGTCGCATAAATTAAATCGGAATACTTTTTTCTCAGACTAAGCATTTTTCGAGTATCATCTAACATGTCCTTTTTCTCTTTTATTTTAAGTTGGTCCCATTGCAACCAAGAACCATAGAGCCAATATCCATCGTTCTTCCTTTCGTTTCCAAAAAGACTTCCTGCAAGGTGGGGAACGGGAACATAGTCGGCATTCCATTCTTCTCCACTGAACATGACGGGAATTGCAGGAGCCAGGAGCGCAGAATAGCCCAGGAAAGCACGACTCCCATTCGTGACATATGGATTTAGGCCAGAGGGGAATTCATTCCACCCATTATCGTGACAGGAGGCCTCGATGGAGGCAAGGAAAGAACCACGGATTTGTGAAGTGCAGCGAGAGGTTTCTGTGGCGAAATCTGTTTGATAATATGCGCCTACGTTCCAAACGAAGGCATTGTCATCAATTCCTTTGATAACTCTTCCACCTGGAACGGTAAGCATGTTGTAATGTTGATATGTATCCGCAGCTCCCTCGACATAAAGATTCTTCCCTTCCTGCATTATTACAATTTCCCGACCTGCAGCCAACGCATTCCGGCGAATTCTTTTCCACAGATCAGGTCGGTACATGGCAACGTCTAAGCGATAACCATCAACTCCGTCTTCGACAACATAATCAGTCCAAGTCTTCACCCACCATTCATCCAGATCCTTCTTGTTTCCATACCAGTCATAATCCGTCATTCTCCACGATCCTTTTTTGAACCACGTGGGATGTTCTTTTATCAATGGACTGTTTGACATCACTCCGTGGGTAATCACGTCAAGCAGGACTCGGATTCCGTGTTTGTGGGCCGACTTGATCATGGCTCGGAATTCATCACGTGTCCCTAATGACGGGTCAATGCTGTCGGGGCGGATAGTTGCATATTGTGTCCAAATATTATAGAAATGGTGGTCGTCTGCCCAACAGTTTCCTGCCAACCAGATGGTGTTGATTCCCAATTTCTCCAGATAAGGTATTTTTTCTTTAACGCTATTGAAGGTACCTTTCTCTGGCTTGTCTGGGGAATTGAAGTTTTTTGTTGATATCTCATATACAACCATATTCTTGGCCCAATCCGGGAATGTTATGGTATCATTGTTTTTAGGTTCAGCCTCAGGAATGACAAAGTCGGCGGAAGATTCTACTTTTTTGCCACAAGGGAAAGGAACGGGATAAACGTTTTCGCCAGTATGTTGAGTCCATCGGTCAGAAGACTGCTGTCGGTTAAGCAGAAAGCAGACATTCCCGTTTTCAAGCATTTCCTTATTTACAACCATGCTGCAGTTTGCCTTACCGATTTCCTTGGATGAAAACCCATAATTGTTCGAGCCTGCCACAAGACTCGGATTGCGTGCAATCATATGTGAGTCCGTATCTGACGCATTTAAATCGAAATTCATAAGTGTCAAGCAATTATCTATTATTGTCAGGTCGAAACACCAACCGGCAATTCCACCACAATATATGGAGTTCTTACCTTTAATGCTTCCATTTACCAGACAATCTTTGATTGTACAAACGCCATTGGCACAGGAAAGGATTCCCCCGTGTGCAGCATCGCCCTTATAAGAAGTTTGTATATCAACGGAGGAAATACATCTTTGGATATCAGCATCTTTGGCATAACCGCAAATGCCACCTGCTTGACGGTATGATGTATCAATAGTGCCTTTCACGCATAGATTCTCAATGGTACCTTTGTCCACATAACTAAACAAAGAGGTATATATGGATGTGGCAGTAAGTTTATAAGTGATTGTATGAAAATTCCCGTTGAATGTTCCGGAAAACTTGTTGTTCTCATTGCCAATCATGGGAAATTCCATCTCGCTGACATCAATGTCATTGGCAAGTTGTGCACATATAGAACAATTGCCCTTGTTTATTTCCACGGCAAAATCGAGCAGGTCCTTTGCAGTTGATATTTGGCGAACTGTTTGAGCGGATACATTCTCGTTGTCATTTCCTCTTTGTGCGTTTCCGATATTCGTAAATGAGAAAAATACGAGAAACAAGAAAATTGCGTTATTTTTCATCTGTAATTAACCTTAATTCCGCAACACTATAACATTAAACTTGCTTTAAGTTCCTGAGCAATAATTTGCCCGAGGTTTTGCCATGTCAGATGTTTCACTTATCTTGGTGCTGCGAGACAAATAAGCTGAAAATCTGCATTGGCATAGCAAATGTACAAATAAAATCTGAAATGCTCATACATTTTGAAGAAATTTTCTCATTCTGCCTTCAAGGGGGCTGTACGGGCTTCCCCTTCTTTTTGTCCGTCATGCAGAAATGTTACCTTGTTACCGTTACCCACCTAAAAATTCCTATATATTAAAGTACACCCCCTCTGGGGACAATCTTCCGCTCAACCACCTGCCAAGGGGGAGCGTAACAATGCATAATGCATAATGCATAATTGATGGGGCGATGAAAGCGTCTGGAGGACGCCATCTCTTTAACCGGGGGTGCCGAACGTAGTGGCACCCTCGGAGGGAGAGCCTCCCGAAGAGAAAGCGACTGGAAGTCGCTACCTTGCACACATCCGAGGTATCGTCTTTGACTATCGTCTTCTTCCGTCACGACTCGGAAAAGCTCATGCGAGCATGGCTCTTCTCTCGCTGCTCCGTCAGTTCAGACGAGAATCGAGGGGTTGGGTTCACACCCGAGCACATCTTCGCTTTGCTCGATGTACCCGGTTCTTGGACAAGCCAGGCGGCAAAGCCGAGCGATTGACCGCCTCTTCGAGGCTGTAGCGTTTTCCAGACGCACTAATCATCGAATCACCGAATCATCGGGCACCAGCATACGGAACGGCAAGAAAAAGAAAAACCTCCGGTGCTTTTTTCGCACGACAGTTTGCAAAAAGCCCTACTTTTCCGTATCTTTGCCGTACACTAATGATAATGATTATGAAAAAGAAGGCAAAACAATTCAGGGAATTGCTCATCTTTGTTGCCCTTGTATTGGGCATCAATATAAACATGAGCGCGAATGATGTCCACTCTCCCAAGCCCAAACAGCCCAATGCCGTAAACCTGTTCCAGCTGAAGGACGTTCATCTTACCGGCGGACAGGCGTATGATATTGAGCGTCGTGCATATAAATACCTGCTCTCGCTGGAGCCGGACAGACTGCTGTCTTGGTTTCGTCGGGAGGCCGGACTTACGCCCAAGGCCCAGCCGTATCCTGCTTGGGAGTCGGAGGACTTGTGGGAAGGCAGCGGCCCTCTGTCCGGACATATCCTTTCGTTCTACATGTCGGGCATGTCCATGATGTATCAGGACACGGGAGACAAGGCGATACTGGAAAGACTGAACTACATAGCAGATGAACTATATGACATACAGGAGGCCGGTGGAGACGGTTTCGTGGCTGCCACTCCCCAGGGACACCATGTCTTCGAGGATATCGTTTCATTGGAGCAAAATCAGGTAAACATCAGCTGCATAAATGGATGCCTGTCTCCCCTCTATGTGATGAACAAGTTCATGCAGGGGTTGCATGAGTGCTACCTCTTCTGCGGAATAGAGAAGGCCCGCATCGTGGAAACCCGTCTGGCGGAGTGGCTCGGTACCCATGTCATCGATTCCCTGGACAACGAGCAGATGCAGACAATCCTTATTGCCGAGCACGGAGCCATAAATGAGTCTTTCGTGGAAGTATATGAACTGACGGGCGACGAGCGTTTCCTGCGGTGGGCTGAACGGCTCAACGACAAGCGCATGCTCATTCCCCTGTCTGAGGGCAAGGACATCCTTCAGGGATGGCATGCCAACATGCAGATTGCCAAGTTCACGGGATTCCTGGCCGAAGGACGGTACAACGGCGATGAAAAGATGATTTCGGCCGCCACATTCTTCTGGGACATCGTAATACGGAACCATACATGGGTGAACGGTGGCAACAGTTGCGGGGAGTTTTTCTTTGGAGAGGATGAATATATAAACAGAGTGCAGCAGGAGGGCGGTCCCGAATCCTGCAACTCGGTGAACCTGATGCGACTGACCGAGGCCCTCTACCAGTACGACGGCGACATGAAACGGATAGACTACTACGAAAGGGCCCTGCTGAACCACATCATGGCCAACTTTCATCCCGAAACGGGCGTTTCGTGCTATTACACCTCCATGCGGCCCGGACACTTCAAGAAGTACGGCAGGCCCTTCGACGATTTCTGGTGCTGCGTAGGTACCGGCCTGTTTGCTCCGGCCAAGCTGGCCAAGATGGTCTATGCGTACAAGTCGGACTCGCTGTTTGTGAACATGTTCCTGCCTACGACGCTCAACTGGCAGGAAAAGGATTTCTCCCTAGAACAACAGACACGCTATCCGGACGAGAACGCTACGAAGCTGACCATACGGTCGGGCGGCGAACTTGCCCTGTGCATCCGCGATCCTTATTGGGCAGAAACGGGAAGCCTGAAGATGCGCCTTAACGGGAAGCGCCTGAAGGGGGTAAGGGGAAATGGCTATGTGGCCGTCAGGCGTAACTGGAAAGCAGGAGACTGTCTGACCATCGAGTTCCGTCCACGGCTGATGATAGAGCCCCTGAAGAAGTTTGACCAATATGTCTCTGTACAGTACGGTGCCCATGTCATGGGAACAAAGGTGGACAACCACGGCCTGACGGAAAAGGATTTCCTGCCCACGTTTTGGAAAGATGCCACGGCCCATGGGATGATTCCCGAAACGGAGGTGCCGACGCTCGTTGGAACGAGAGAACAGATAGGCAAGGCCATATCCGTAGAACCGGCAGACGAGCTGAAGCTGACCTACAGGAACCGCGACACGAAGATAGAGCTTATCCCCTTCTCGCGCATACTGCTTGACCGGTACGTCATATATTACCCGCACAGGAACACGTGGCAGGAGTTCGAGGCAGATAGATTGAAGGGCAATTCGTCTGATTTCGGATACCTTATGAAGCAGCAGGAGGCCTTCAGGCAGGTTCAGGTAGATAGCATCGCGATAGCAGACGAGGCCTCGGAAGAACAACATTCGCTGGAGTCGCTGCACAGTTCGTGCGGAGATGCTTTCGGCTTCAGATGGCGGCATGCCGACAACGGAGGCTTCATCATGTACCAGATGAAGTGCCTGCCGGACAGCCCCATGCAGCTGGCCATCCTGTATCGTCAGGATGATGGAGGTGCGCGAATGTCCGACCTGCTTGTTGACGGACGACACGTCAAGACCTTCAACCATTGCCAGCCCATGCAAGGCGTTGACACCCCACTATATTACGATGTGGTTGACATTCCGCAGGAACTGACACAGGGAAAGACCTCTGTCACCGTCAAGTTCAATGCCCACAACCACAATACGGCCGGAGGCATTTTCGATTTGCGCATGATGAAGAAAAGGTGATTGTATCTGATTCGACACGAAAAAGATAGAATCCGGCAGAGGGGCATGCAGAAATGTTACCTTTTTACCGTTACCACCTCAAAATTTCCCATATTTCCATCTATGGCGCAGAAGAGGACTACGGCTTATGGCTAAAGAGCGCTGACGTCTATGCTAAAATCCTGGCAAGGCATGGCGAAAATGCGAATAAATCCGAGAAACCCATACTTTTCGCCGGAATTATTTGTATCTTTGTGTCGAAAATGAGAGTCATTGGTATAAAAGAGGTCGATTTCGTGGTGCAGAACCTTGGCCGTGCTCAGGTTGTCCATCATTGGGGAA
>JAZLIY010000145.1:0-7093 GCA_045617645.1 Bacteroidaceae bacterium
CACCCCCACCAGTCTATCTCCCCATGCTCGACCTAGTGGGCAACATGGAGCTGCTCAAGCGCCCGCTCCTCCCCCTCATCTGCCACAGGGCCGATGCACACCTCTTCGATCAACAGAAGGCAGCCGTACTGCAAGCAGCCAGGGAACAAGGCGCCGTCATCGTCACCGCCAGCGTAAGCCCCAAGGAACGCGACATCGTGAAACTCCTGCAGCAGGAACTGCTGCCCGTCATCGAAGTAATGGACAATGGCTTCGGCGACAAATACAAGCCAGCCGGCAATGCCTTCTATGCCGTGGCAGAGGCACGCCGCCTGGAGGTATCCCCCTGGGAATACGAATACCGCCAGCGTAGTGATGACAGCGCCCCCGACATCTCGCGCGAGATGTGTATGGTGATGAACGAATTAGTGCGCATGATCGCCAAGAAGCCCGACGACTGGTGGAAGTAATGGCAATCACAATGATCCACAGACCTATTTTCCACACAAGGACAGAGCGGACAGAAAGGACCCTCGTTTATCGATGCTGAGCAACGACAACAAGGACAGGAAAGACCCATCAGCTTCACTCGCGAAGCCATGCAGTCCTTCCTGTCCATTCTGTCCTTGTGAAATATTAATGGGGACGATACCCAGATCACACTATACTTTTGAGATGGGACGGAGGAACCAGACCCCTGCCCCACTCTTTGTCGGTGTATCCTATATTCATATTATTTGTCATTGGTATTGTCTTTTATCTCGGTTGCCTTCTGGCTTTCAAAGAATCGTTTAGCACTAAGTGATGATACGACAGAGCGGCCCGTCTTGGCTTCCAGCTCCTCCCGGGCCACTCGTGCTACATTTCCACCATCTGCTGCACATTGCATATTTTCTTCCAACGTCTGGGGATCTTTTGACTTGGTAATGCTGGTGGTAGAGAGTTCCGCCAACATGTTGAGCACCAATTCCTCGTTGGTCATATTATCGCGCAGATTCTCTTTCTTCAGGCCTTTCAGCTGCTTGTATTCTTTGGCAGTACGACCAGCCCACGCTTGATAGATAATATCAGTCAAGGTAGCATATTGTATGCCTTCCTCCACGTTGTGAAGCTTCCACTGATCGGTGAGATCCTTGCGTATCTCGATGCTCTTGAGACGTTGGTTGATCCAGTTGTCACTATAGCCCAATCGCTTGTAGTCCATCAACGCCTGATTGATGCTGAGTTCTGGATCTGCCATCTGATCCAGACGCTGTGCTGCCACACTAGCCATCCATTGCTTAAATGGTTCTGCCTTTGGAGATGGAATCGACTGAATCAAGCGAAAAATACCTTCTACTGTGGCTGCTTGTGTAGAATAGAACTTGCCATCAGAAGCCTGCATCTTAGTAGGGGTACAAATTGTACCCCACCTGGCATTAAGTTCAGGATCGCGAGTTCGCATCTTCTTGAGATACTGCTTGGGATCCGAGCTGTCAGTGAGTACAGACACGACATCGACAATGGAGAAATACCATTGTTCCTGCTCGTCATCCCAAACGGAGCGGACCTGTCTTTCCTCAAACAGCTTTATTTCTGTTTTTTTAGTCATTCTTACTTATTGCGCTTTTTATAACGAACGTTTCTTCCAACCACCGATTGTCGGTCAACAGTCCCACATCTTCACTGTATTGATCTGAGCCTCCAGCCACACGAACTCGCTGGAGAGTTGTCGTGCCAATTGGTACCTACCTCAGATGTCGTAACGGTATATGATTGAAGTTCGTGTGCAAAAATAGGCATTTTCTCGCACTTTGCCAAATTTTAGGCCGGATATTTGCAAAAATACGCACATTTTGATTGTCAGTTTCAGAATATAAGCTATTTTTGCAGTAGAATTGATCGTGGCCAGAGAAGGATGCACGTGTACCCAGTTCCGATACAGTTGGCAAAGCCATGAAAGCATTGGCAGAAGCAAATCAAGTATTCACGGGAGAGAAGTCTCCAGAAGGAATACAATTTCAACTTCGCCACAAGACTCAACGAGCTTCTAATCCGTGCGATGCTTAGGACAGGACAGCTCAGGGAAGGGCAAGAAATTGATGTGGACTTTGATACGTTGTCCTGGCAAATGGGTACATCGGAGCAGACAATGGTTCCTTACATTATATACAGATAAGCCATACGATAAGCTTGTGGCTGCATAAACCAATGAATTTATGGCATTCTCGTCCTCCCCATTCAGTTGGGTGGGGGATTTTATGCGCTGTCTCTGCAATAGTGTTGAAATGACTGCACGATGATAGTGGGGACCAACACATTTTGCTAGAACTGCCTTGATAATGCTAAAGAAGTTATACTACAGCGGAATTTAGGATATACAGGAGAGACAAGCAGCCCGTATCTGTCTCTCAGTCCGAACAGTCCTGTTTTCGGATCTGTGATCTGGAAGATGCCTCGGAAGGATTCCAGTTGTCTGTGCCGGGGATAGTCGATACATGTATACTGGTTATAGCCGATGATAAGACTCGGTAGGAAGATGCCGTGGTACAGGAGTGCAATGACAGACAGGGTGACGAGTTTCCTGCTGCGACCGAACGTCATGTAGCAAAGATAACCGATCATAACCAGGCTGGCTGCCAGCAGGATTATTCGCCATGCCCCTCCAAATGTCTGTGCCGTCAGGAACAGAAACATGCTGACAGGCATCACCCATATTCTTTTTATTGGAGTATTGTAATGCTTCGAGAGGATGTAGAGACTCAGGGACGGCAGAACCAGACAGGCAAAGCGGCACATACCAGGGTACATGGCAAGACCGACGTAGATTGCAC
This sequence comes from Bacteroidaceae bacterium, assembly GCA_045617645.1. Classification (GTDB taxonomy): domain Bacteria; phylum Bacteroidota; class Bacteroidia; order Bacteroidales; family Bacteroidaceae; genus Physcousia. Next base: position 2,793 of record JAZLIY010000145.1, read on the forward strand.
TGACGGCAATCAGCAGCAGCTTGACATAGGTCTTCGCACATTCGTCTTTCCATAATATGGCACCCAGTGCATCCTTCCACGTCAGTCCGGTATCGGAGAGTTTCTTTCTGAACAGGAAAACGAAATACAGGATAGTCGGTACGACATAGAACCAGACCATATAGACACTGTTCAGACATATCAACACTGGCCGTTCACATACTGCATTGAAAAAGTAGAAAGGATAAACGCCAAGCTCCCATACTACTATAGGATAGCGGCATAAGAAGACAAATAATGTCAATCCCCAGAACAGGGAAAGGGAAATCCAACTGCGTTTATCTCCGCGATACAGGAAGATGGATAATACTACCCTTGTCATCACTGTAAAAGCTGTGATAAAACTCATGGGATATTGCAGCCAGGAACGGCTGCCTAAGAATGCAAGCGCCCATAACGAGCAAAATGCCAGATCCAGCCAGAAGAGTTTCTGTTTCATATCTTTGTATTATTAAGCATATTTGTCAATCAATTCAACCATTGTCCGGATAGTGTCCTGAACACTTTCCGGAGAGTCAAGCCAGGAATGAAGCTCATCCTCAGTATCGAAGAGTGCAATGAATTTCTCTACGCATGTTTCATAGAAATATGGTTTCAACTGAATACCTAATCTCCCACCTTTCGTGCTATACAGATACATGACGAGATAGTTATAGCAGACTTTCTTCTCAGGAATCACTTCTGCTTCTGCTTCATTCTTTTCGTTGCTGCCGTCCCAGTTGTATGAAAATGTTTTGCCTGCTATCTGGGTCTTGATACTTTCAAGAGCAGATTTGCAGTTTTCTTCCAGTTGTTTCCTGTCAAAAGCGCATGCTGCGTACCGGGCTGCACGTAGTTCAGCTTCCTGTTTCTGGTGTTCAACAAACTCCTTATGAGTCATTTCGGCAATCCAGAAAGAATCGCGGAGCTCCTCGCATTGATCCATGACAGAATCCCTGCACTCCTTAAGCTTTGCCTCGGCTTCCTCTCTGGTGTCGAAGTCTGCAACGGTGAAAGTCTCGTGGTCGTAGGTATCCATACCATATACCCGGTAAATCGTCTTTGCCATAATAGTTGCTTTTATTGGTTTATGTAAACAAAGAGTGGAGAATAACCAGAAATCTATCTCCTTGATCTGCTTTCTGATGTTTTTTTGCGGACGAGTGTCCTTTTTTATTGGTCACAGGAACATGGAGGTATTCTTACTTCTTGAACTACCACGGAATGGCTACCGTATTCGGGCAGGTCTTGCACCTGCGTCTCCTCCCGATAGTCTGTTTACTCTTCGTCCGTAGCCTTGATGTTGATCTTCGGACGAACGAAATAGAGGATTTCTACAGTCGGTTCGATCAGACGGACAATTTCTTCCATCGGCTTGTATGCCATCGGCGATTCGTCAAGCGTTCCTTCGCATACAGTAGTTGAATAAACTTCAGACATCGTCTTCTGGAACTCCTCCATCTTCAACTGCATCTTTGCAGCAGAGCGAGAGAGGATGCGTCCTGCCCCATGAGGTGCAGTGTAGTTCCAGTCAGGGTTTGACTTCCCTCGGCAGATGGCGAGTCCGTCACGCATGTTGAACGGGATGATACAGAGTTCGTCGGCGTATGCGCGGATGGCTCCCTTGCGAAGCATCGGATGGTCCTTGAAATCGATGTAGTTGTGAGTCGTGAAGATCTCATCGACAACCTCGATGCCGAAATGCTTCTTTAGGATTCCTCTCACTAGTCGGTGGATCATGATGTGGTTGTATCGGGCGTATGCCTGGGTGATGACCATATCAGAGAGATACCCTTTCAGATAGGCTCCGCTCAGATAGTCTGTCATATACTCCTCTTCACGTATACGCTTGGTAGCCTCCATAATGAGCTGGCCCCATTTTGTCTGGTCAGCACAGCTTTCCTTCACCTCTTTCACAATGCGTCGCCTATCCTCGTCTGCAATATCCTTGCTCGATTCACTGCACTTGCGTGCCCAGTAATTGCAGACCTTTACACCAAGGTTACGTGATCCGCAATGTGCCGTGAAGAATCCGCGTGCATCTTCCGTCTCTCCGTATTCCAGGAAATGGTTTCCACCTCCAAGAGAAGGAAGGGAACGGTAGAACATTTCGGTGTTCATTCCGATACGCAGCAGGAAGCGGGAGATAAACTCCTCGTCAATCTGTTTGACGGGATAGACGGTCTCGGGGAAATCACGCATCACCTGCTGGTATTCCTCATCGAGGAATTCAAAGAAATCCTTACGGTCGATAACCTCACGATCATAGATACGATGTCCTGCAGGGATGACTTCTCCGATCAGTCGCTCAAACTCAGCATAGCGATCTGAGGGAACGACGGAGGAGAGCTCCATGGTCGATACTGTACACCCGATATCCACTCCCACATGGTTAGGGTTGACGAACTTACCTAAAGGAGCAGAGAATCCGATGGTGATTCCTTTTCCCATGTGAACGTCTGGCATGATACGGATATGTGATTCTGCAAAGGCAGGATGTTCAAGCATTGTTTGAACAAGTGCGACTGCATCCTCTTCAACGTTGTCAGTAAAGATCTTACAGTCCTGACAATACTTTCCTGTTAATTGTCGCATGTTATTCTTTGTTTGTGTCAGGGGCGATGGTATTCATTACCTCTGGCTGGTTAATGATTGATAGTTTATGTTATTGGCGCCTTGAAAGTAACCCTGTATTGGTATTACCTTTCGTTTAACGGATGCAAAGATAAGGTATAATATGCAGATCACATGTGAAATTATGTATTTCATGTATCTGTAGCCGAGATTTCGTATAACTTGAGTGCTTTATTCAGGTCCTTCAGGATGGACTTGCGTAATTTCGTAGGAGAGAGAACGATGATCTTTGATCCCCAACGCAACAGTTTCCTGTAGAGTTCCATATTGACCTTGACCTGCATACTGAACATCTGATAGCCTGGCAACGGACATGTCTTGCCTTTGAGGTGAACCATGCTTTCATGCAGTGGGTTATTAATCAAGCGATGCACAGTGTTGTTCTTTACGGCAAAACGAATGTCCGAGACCGGTTCCGCCGGATCATTGTCCACACCGATAATCTCAGAGAAGTAATCCTCAAGATAATCCTCAATGCCAGAAGCAATAAACGGATACTGTTTCGACGATAGGGGAGTGGCAGACGTGATTACGTGAAGAGGAATACGTTCACACGGGGCAGTCAGAACCTTGCCGTCCAAAGTGGTTGCAACACCGAAAACATGCCACAAGGTATTATACTGGCGAAGGAACTCAGGATAAAGGATCAGTTCGTCAGTGATGCTCTCGTCAAACTGCTTATGCCTCACGATACGCAATGCCTGTTTGTCCCGGATGGCTTTATAGATGGGAAAGAAGAACTCCATGTCCTGATGGATTCCCATGTTCACCTCGTATGCTACGACAGGTTTGTCATGAGACTCGGCCTGCTCACGTTCCAGCTTGCGGATGCTTGATGTGGCTTCCTGTAGCACACCTTCGGGCAGAACACCCTGCATCTGGGCGAGCATACCGGTAAGGGTTACATTCTCAGAACCATAGAAGCGCTCCTGACGAAGCTTTAGCAGATCGGCCTGTCCTTGAAGCCAGAACCGTTTGTTTCGGCCAATCTTCTTCTCGACGAGGGTAACTCCCTCAACTTTGTCGATAAGCGATCGGATGGTAGTAAGGTCACGTCGAAGGATGCCTTTGGGATCATCTGAGTCATCAATGAATTTTGTACAGTTTTCCTGCATCTCTTCGATGGACACACCATCAGGGCGTGACAGCATAGACTGCCAGATGGGCAGTCGGTGCTGAATGCTATTCTTTATCTTTGAGGCTTTCATTATTTTTATATATTACCTTAATTCCGCTCTGTTATAGCAATTCTACACCCAGATAGAAAAGCCAAATCTTTGAAAATAAGATTTATTCTCAAAAATTTGGCCATGTCAGAAATTTCACCTATATTTGCGGTGGACAAAAATATAAATACAAGCGCTGACATGGCTACAAAGATACTATTAAATTCTACAAAGGTGCTCACTTTTGCACCAGTTTTTTACATTGACGAGGTTTTTCAGAGTCAATTGGCAGACCTGATTGACAATTTTCTGGGTCCAAGAGGTAAAACTCCCGCTGCATTTCGATATTCAGAGGTAATACAGGCGTTAATGAATCTCTATCTCTGCGGAGGTGATTTTATAGAAGATCTCAATACCCGATTCCGTCAAGAACTGCTCCGTCCAGAGAAGGATGCACGTGTACCCAGTTCCGATACAGTTGGC
>JAZLIY010000146.1:0-5778 GCA_045617645.1 Bacteroidaceae bacterium
CCACACCTGGAGCAAAACCAGCACTTGTTATGGCTGTCCCAATAGTTCTTTTGGCAACCGCACTTCTTGCAAACAATGCCAGACTTCTCACGTTGAGCCTTGAGATAAGACTCGCAGGAAGCCTCGTCGGGAAAACGTTGGATGAATTCAAACAGCTTCATCTTGCAGTGGAATTTTAAATCTGGTGCAAAGATAAGCTTTTTCAGGGATTCAGACAAATTTTCGGTCGGTTATTTGCGGATAATCATTTTGCATTTAGCACCCGGTGGAGGGTTTGTGGCGAAATACACTAAACGATAACGAGGCACTACTCCTTCAACAAACGAGTGAGGATCATTTCCCCGAGGGCGCCTTTGGTAAGGGCGGGTGCCACGAGGACATACCCACCACCCTGGTCGTTGTGCGTAACACGGACGGCACACGGATAATGCTCTTCGGGCATAGGGAACAGGAGCTGTTCCGTGGTGGTGGTATAGGCCAAGACTTCGAAGTCCATCGGTGCAAAGATGGCGAAATCCGTATAGATGGCATCCGTCTCGATGTCTTTGAAGGGCAAGTCGCCTAGAATGGTGCCGTCGGCGAAACGGACACCGCGACCGTGCTTGCCTATACCGTAGAGGCCTTGTTTGGTGCTCCACGAGTTGAAGAACTGCTCATTGCCCCAGTAGTTGACACCTTTTCGCTTGGGATATTCGAAACCATACTGCGGAATGTCCTCGTCAATGTATTGCCACTCTTTTTGACCCATGAGCATACCGATATTGGGACGGTTGCGTTCAGTAAGTCCTTCCCGGCATGCATCGTGGTGAATCCTTATCTCCACGCTGTTGGAGGAACCGAAGCGAAGGAAATCCTGGGAATCGGCAGACAGGATGTACATACGGCTGACACGGGTGTAGGGGTTGCATTGAGGATAGTCCGTAGCGGCCAGATATTCCGGACGACGTAGGGTGTCGAGAGCCGTGTAGCAACCAACAAGACGGCCATTAACGAAGACCGAATCTATTCCGGTAAGGGGACCTAGTTCGAAGTAGAGGTCGTGACCGCAGAACTCGGCGGGGAGATCTACGGTGGCTGTGTAGCTTACATCGGAACCACCGTTGTCCGTGGCTGTCTGGTCCCATTCACGGAGATAGACTTTTTTACGGGCGGGCAAACAGTCCACCCAATCCACAATGCCGCATTGTTCTCCCAGTATGCCAGCTCCGCTTACCTCGCTTTTAACATTGGCCCTGGCACCGTAAAAGATAACCTGGCCTCCCCTATCCACAAAACGCTCGAGGGCGTCCCTGGCAGGTAAGGGCAACGTATTGCCGTTGACAACGAGGTGGGCATAAGAACTCTTGTCGATGCAGCAGAGGGATTCGATGTTCACTTGGTTCCGGATGCCGGGCAATGGGTGGGTGTGCAGACGTGCGTCGAAGAACTGTACTGACGGGCCTGCTGGGACGGGAGGCAGGGCTTTCCTGATTACCTTTTCGTATTGGGCAACAGGGTGTTGCGGGGCGACATAGACGGCCTTTTCCGCTCCAACGACCTGGGTTTCAGCGGTTACATAAACACTATGGATAAGGTCGGATTCGACCGTAACGGTCTTTTTGCCTTTCCTGGATTCCAAGGTGATGAATCCGCCTGGTACGGGTACGCGGCAACGGTATTTCTTCCATTGGGCGGGAACATTGGGAACGACCTGGGCCACCGTCCAGCCGGGTTTTACGGCCTGGATGCCGAAGAGATCCTTGACAACGACCTCCAGCAGATTGCCTGCGGCCGTAGGAAAGGCATTTCCTCCGTAGGTGTTGCCGTTCATGTCGAGGTCTTCCTCTATCAGCCCAGGGTAATGTTCGTCACGCACCGTTGAAGCGGCTAGGCTCAGGAGCTGATAGCCACCTTGGGGATCATCCCAACGGAACCGGGCTTCTGCCTCCCACAGGTTCCACCAGGGCCATACCTTCATGTTCTGGTCGTTGCTCAGCGGCACATGGTTCATGCGTGGAGTGATGGTGAGCGACCCACAGTCGATCCAATTATGAGTTTTCAGGTAGTCAAGGGTCTGACGGGAACGGTCGGCATCCGTGGCTCCGATTTTCAGCAACATGCTCTGGGCGGGTTGGGCACTGCGCTCACTGACGGCATCCCAGAAAGCCATATTTTTGAAATATCCTTTCCCTGAATTCCAAAAGACGGTGTTCAGGGCGTTCACCGTCCGCTGGTACAAGGCTTCGTAGCGTTCTGCCGCCTGGGTATTCCCCAGTTCTTTCTCTATGCGTGCCGAATAGGTCAACATACTGGCAAACATTGAGTTGGCGGCCAGTGTGGTAGCGCCCTGCGTAGTGAGCATCATGATCATGTGGTCCATGAACTCGGTGACATCGATAATGAGTCCGTCCTCATTGTAGTCGCGCCGACACCAGAAATCCACCCAGGGACGTATGATGTCCATATCGGCTTGTAGGACGGACCGGTCGCCGGAATACATGTAGTAGTTCCAGATGGAACGAGTGGTCCACCCTATCGCCTCGGCGGTACCTCCCTGCGAGGGGTCATTGGTATTCTTGCAATCCGTGGGACGGCAACGGGCATAGCGCTGGAGGTCATATTCGAGGGACAACCGGGCGGGTATGACACGGCCGGTGGCCAAACAGCCGGGCATGAGGCCAGAGCCGAGATCGCGGGCCCAGATATCAAGCCAGCGGAACAGTTCACACAGCATGAAATGACCGTTGAAACCCAGGTCCAGCAGATACTGCGAGAACTGGACAGACAGATCGAGGGTCTTGTCGGGGGTATCCATGACCAGACGGCTTAAATAGGGCTGATAGAGACGTTCTTTCTCTTTGACGTACGTTGCCTCGTTGACCGTGGTGAACCCTTCGTGACTGTCGGAACTGCCACAGACAAGGGCTATCATACCGGATTCCTTGTCGGCACCATAGAGGACCTTAGCACCATCAGAATACACATATTCTACACCGCCGGGGAAGAAGACAGATGCCGTACAGGTTGCTTCCGTGGCATAATTGGATGAGAAGGAGGCTCCACGGACGCAGCCATATCCAGTGGCTGTGGTCCTGACAAGAAATTCACCATTCCCCACCAGCCCGGCTACATCCTTTGCATATTCAAGTGTGGGTATTTCCTGAGCGGGACAGAGCAACGGATACACAAACAAGGCTGCAAAAGATACAACCAAACCAAGAAAAGAATGTTTCATTTGTATATCAAGGAATTATTATTTTTCATCAAAGATATGAAATAACATGAGATTTGTGGGCATAAGTTATGACCGAATCCTTAATGCGAAGGGCAGCGGACTATTGGCCTGCTGTTGGGGTATGAACACCCGCACTTCTTGATTCCTACGCTCGTAACGGAGCTTTTCTCCTGTCTTGACCTCCGTTATCTCGGCCCCCTCGGGTACATCACAGCGCAGTATGGCTTCCGAACTGGGATTTCGCACGATGGCATAGCGGGCGGAACCGTCTTTTGCCTGAGTGTAATCGATATCCTCCGTGGCATAGGGTGACAGGATGCGTGTACCGTAGATGGCCTCGCCGTAGTCCTTGAGCCAGGAACCTATCTGGAGGAGACGCTCTTTCTGTACCTTTATCATGGTTCCCTGCGGATCGAGGTTCACGAGCAGGAGCAGGTTGCCACCGCGTGCCACGATATTGGAGAAATAGCGGATGAACTTCGCTTCGTCCATGACGAGGGAGTTGTCTTCCGATTCAATCCAATGGTTGCCGTATGCCCTGGATATGCCGGAACAGGATTCCCACGGATGCCATGAGGAGGGATCGAGGCATTTTTCCGTGTCTCCCCATTCGTCGGTAAAGAAGTCACCACGTACCGTGCGGCACCAGTTCTGTCCTACGGACCTGACTTTACGCACCCGTTCGCCGTCCTCTTCCTTCTCCAGCAAGCCGTAACGGTCGTTGACGGCTACTTCCTTGCGCCCCTCGTTCTTGTTATAGAAATAGGCTGCCACATCGTAGCCGCCGCATTTGGTGGCGGGGATTGTCCAGTCGTAGTCGTACCACAGGATGTCCGGGTCGTACTTGTCGATGAACTCGATGGTCTGGGGCACCATACACTCGCGGAAAATATCGCGAACGGCTACCTTGCCCGAGGCAACTCCTTCGTAGTAAGGTTTATAGTCATCGTAGCGGGAATTTTCGATATACATTTTTATGGAACCGTCTTCGTTGAGTATCGGGTATTCCCATTCGCCTTGCAGAGAGTTGTAGAAACCGAACTTCATGTCCTGGGCCTTGCATGCCTTGCTCATTTCCTTTGCGAAGTCGCGCTTTGCTCCGCGGTCGTGAGTGTCGCGGAAGGTCCACGAACTGTTCCAGAGGCAGAATCCTCCGTGGTGCTTCAGGAAGGGAACGACATAACGTGCTCCGCCGGACTTGAAGGTTGCAACCAGTTCCTTTGCATCGAAGTTCTTGCCGAGGAAGAGGTCGAGAAAGTCATCGGATTTGAAGTCTTCTCCCCAGTTACGCACGTGATAGTCGTAGTCGCGGCCTCCGGGACGGCAACGGTGCTCGTACCAGTCGGGATAGAGATTTTCTCCCTGTATATAGGGGCAGTAGGAGGCGATGGACCAGGGTCCCCAGTCCACGAAGATGCCGAGTTTGGCATCGATGAACCATTCGGGACAGGTATGACTGTCTATGCTTTGGGCTGTGCCCTGGAAACGACCTTCGGCATTCACCTTGTTGACGCGTGCCATCACCTTTGCCGCACGTTTCATCTGGCGTTCGCTCTCACGGGCTGCTATGGCGGGAATGTCCCACTTGAACCCTTTGTGCTGCCACCCTTCGGGACGTCGGTAACCGGACGGGGCAAGGGGGATGTTTTCGTCCATCTTTATCTTAGCGGCTTGGTCGGCTGGTGCAGCCTTCTCGGAAGTGTTTGACGTGGCATCGTCTTGTGCATGTGTTGTCATCGTAAGGCAGAGGACTGTCACAAGTAAAAGTTGTTTTCTCATATTCCTAAATTTTAAAATTAACTAGTTTAATATGTCCATGAGCAATAATATACCACATTGACATGGCAAATATACAAATAAAATTCGATAAAAAGATGTTTTTGGCGTTTTTTTCGTTGAAACCGAGTGACCATCAAGGCCATACCCGTGAGCAACGACTACCAGTTCGTCTCCTGGAGCGACGGCAACACCTGTGCGAACCGCACTCTCACCGTGAGCGAGGACATCACCCTCACCGCTTCCTTCTCCCCTGTGGAGTAGGCGGCAAGCGAGGACCTGCCCAAAGTGTGCAAGAACGACACTCTGTGCCTCCTTTTGCTAAAAAGGGGGCATTTTCTCCTCTTTTCTCCTTTTTAAATTGGTTGAATCAGAAAAATGGCGTAATTTTACGGCTTGAAATTATCAAGACAAACAAAAAAAACAAAGATATGAAAAGATTTCTCCCCCTCATTTGCCTCCTGCTCACTTGCCTGAACACAAGGGCAAAAGTGGTATACGTAGCGAACGCCACTGAGTTTAAGGATGCCATTAACGCAAACTCCAAGGCAGACATCCAACTCACGGCGGACATTGACATCACGAACCTCGGAATGCTCGATGTCACCTTCGGCGGCCACATCAACGGCGAAGGCACGAGAAAAAACAATTTCATGTGGTGATAAGTTCCCGAACTCAAATTATAGTTCAGAATCTTCCTCGCCAGGATAGTCTCTCCACTTCAAGTCGGAAGTATATAAGGCAGCAATCTTGACCAATCTGTCGAACAGATCATATTGAGGATCCGT